>DWUY01000093.1 GCA_019120515.1 Candidatus Blautia avicola
TCACCAGGGCCTCTGGTAAACTGGTGTCCGCAACGGTAATTCTTTCGCCTATCTGATCTCCATCTAAAAGGCCTGCTTTGTCAGATCCAGAGCAGCTCAATACTTCCGCTTTTTTCTGTGTTTCCAGAAGATCCATACCATATTCTCTTGTTCCATCTGACACTTTCAGATAAATGGGACGGCGTTTAATCTCACAGATAAATCCTTTCTCACCAATATTTTCATCTTTAACGATCAAATAATTGTCATTCATCTCTGGATCATCCAAAGTAATTGTGCCTGTTGACCCTTGACCTCCTTCGATCTCGTCCTCCCAAAGAAGATAGGAGATTCCTTCTTCTATATTCTCCGGAGCATCTCTGGAAGCAGAAGCCAGCTGAAATACCCTTCCTTCTATATTTGCCGCAACTTTACCTCTATCGTTTTGTGCAATATCGTTTTCGTGAAATGTAACTTCTTTAATACCTGCGCTTGCTGTACCATCATAAATTTTATCTTCAAAGGTAATTCCTTTCACTCGTAAAAGTTTCTGATCGATCGAGAAAGTTGTTTTTGCCTCTGCATCTTTATAAACCTTTTGCTCTTCATGATCAGTATGCCTATATGTAAGCTTTAAATTTAGATCCCGCCCTGCTTTAGAAGGTTTCAGATAAATATATCCACTTATATCAAATAGGCCCTTCTCTTTTTGCTCAATACAATTCTTATCAATTATAACCGTATAGTCCTCTATGGCATTATCATCAGAGGTTACTTCCCAGCCCTTTTCCAGATCATGCTTGTCAGCGCCGGCAATGGTCGCCTCAAATTCGATCTTTTCCGCGGCGTTTATGCTTTCTCCATATGTTCCGATAACCCCTTGCTGTTCTTTTTTATATGTGATTTTCTGGCCCTCTAATGGTTTGATACCGTCCACTGTCACAGATATCGTACAGTCTTCTTCATATTTTTCATCCGCTTCCAGAGTGCAGGAAAACGTATAGCTTCCTTTATATGGAAAGGTAAATGATGCGACTGCTGTTCCGTCTGTCAGCCCACTGAATTCAGGATTAGCCGGATGCACGGTCCCATCCGGATAGAAAACTGTAAAGGACACCTTTTTATCGGCATCGTTGATAAAAACATCATTTGAGAAAAATTTAGCTTGCATGTGTATTGTATCGTTTACATAATAACTCTCTGATCGCTCTATTATAGAAATCAAGCCGGTAATATTTCCATATCTTTCTACATTAACCGTGATCCTTAACTCTTGCCCATGGGCTGAAACCTTCAATCCGGCAGTTCCCTCTTTTACTCCATTAAGCGTAATCTGGCCATTCTTTCTATATATGGCTGTAATATGATCATTTTCCGGTGTAAGCGTGATTTCTCTCTGCCATTCTTTGGGACAAATTACATTTATTGTTTTTTCCTCGCCTACTTTTAAATCTATACTTTCACCTTCATGGATCTCCTCCAGGGAAATCCTGTCAGAAGTTTCCAACTTTATATGTCCCAAGTCGAAATCTTCTTCTAAATCTGTAAACAGATCCCTGATCTCTTTCGTATTATATCTCCCTTCTTTTGAAATTGTGATCTTATACTCTGTTCCTTTTCCTCCTTTCACATCTTTTAAAATAAAGTCTCCATTATCTCCTGTATATACTGTATCCACTATTTTCCCTGCATCGCCGTCTTCCCAGGAAATCAGATCCGCTTTTGCTCCGCAGACAGGCTCACCATTATAAATATCCTGCACTATACCGGTTATATTATATCTGGGGCGTTCTTTAACTGTATTTCCATTGATGATCCAGGGAGTACTCACACCCAAAATCTTTCCTGTATCCGGGTCTTTATAATTGGCGGCAATGCCAATCTCTCCTCCCGCATTAACAGTTATTTTTCCTGCTGCATCTATGACCCCATTGGAAGTTGTACAAAACCATTCTATGGATGGATCTTCTATGATAGTATCTCCTGCTATCTCCCGCACGGTTGCTTTAAAGGGAGCTTCGCAGGTTTCTCCTATATAAAACGGGCCATCCGGAGCCGTTATCATTATTTCATACGCCTTTTTTTCTTCCCGGGGCTGTGCTTCTCCGTCATCTCCGGCGCTGAAGACACCAATCCCACTATTTTCTTCTACAAACGGCTCTTCACTGGACGCCGGTGCATCTGCTACGGTCTGTTCCCGAACCGGCCCGCTTTCTGCCGCCTGAAGCTGTACCGTCTCCATAACCATTCCCGCTGTCACAACGAAGGACAACATAAAAGCCAATATCTTTTCTTTACATGTCCGCTTTCCTTTCATTCTCCCTAACTCCTTTTTAATCCGGCAGCGCTTCATCTGTCATACTGCCTCGTCTGTATGTGTCAGCATGATATGTTTTTCAATCCGGAAGCTCCCAGGGCTCTGTTCTGCTTCTTTTTGTATCTGTCCTAAAGCAGAAACCATCTCTTCCCTTCCTAATACCTGCGTTTCCATACCTAAGGTACATTGCTGCTCTGTCCGCAAAACTTCTGTAGGCCCAAAAGCCGGCTGGATCAGTTGGTCTATATTTACCTTCCGTACTTTTCCGGCTGGTCCTTTTAATGGACCGGTATGCGCATTTTTCTCCGCCATACTCCTTACAGTTTTTCTCACAGAACGTCCGGTCCTGGCATTAAAAATATTCCGTATGCCGAATTTAAAGAAAAAGATCACACTGAATATCAGCAAAATAATACATAATCCCAGGCACACATAAAATAAGGTTTGAAACATATTAATCCGCTGCTGTATCTGCTGCGTCCTGTTCACCTCCCCTGTTTATCTGCGGCCAGATTCTCTGTGTTAAAAGCGGAATTTACAATTGTTCTGACGGTTTCCAGATTTTTTATCAGCTCCTCTTTCAGTTCCCGCTCGTATTCTGCATTGGCGGATCCTGTAACGATTTCCATATTGCTTACGGCCTCCGCAGCGTTATCCAGTTCCTTTTCCATCTGCTGCCGAGTGATCCCGGAACTCTTAAAGTCAGCAGCATTGCCGGCTATCTGCGATATCATCTCTTTATATGCAAGAAGCATATTTACGCTATTTCCACTTGCTGTATCATCTTCCGCTGTTTTCTGCAGGTCTCTCCAATAGTCTGCATAGGAAACCTTGGAATCTCCTGCCTGATTCCGCATGCCCAGGCTGTCATAATATTCCGCAATATGATAAAGATTGGCCGCACGGTTGATACTTACCTCATTAAGTTGCTCTGCAGGCTCCGCCTTTGAAGCGATCTCCAGCCATTTTCTGGCAGCTCCCTTATTTCCGGTTCCGTTATAGGAAAAGTAATAGGCAATTCCCAGGTCGTAGGCAAATTTCTCATAATCTTTTTCATTAGTTTTCAGATATTCCTCATTACTCCGGTTCCGGTTTTCCTCTGTTCCAAGTACCTTGCGTATCTCCTGTTCTTCTTCATCGGAAAACACGCAGGTAATCTGCTGATCCTCCATTGTTCTTCCTTCCTTTCCCCCGCTGTTTTCATTATTTTCCCACAGGAAAAAATCCAGCAGTTTCTCATAGGCCAGACCCTCAGAAGGATTTAAGGCGATGGCATCCTTATAATACTGAATACATTGCCGCGGATCTGTGGACGCCAGATTATCTGCTTCTTTCACATACGTCTCATAGGTACTTGCTGTCACTGTATTTTCTGCAGTCTTAAAACCCGCTGCCCCTGCGCCGGCCAGGAGCGTCAATGCGGCGCTGCACAGAAAAACTCTCCATTTTAAAACCTGTTTTTTCTTATACTCAATGTCCAGTTCCTTATAATGTTCCAGTGCATATAGAAGCTCACCGCAGTTCTGATAGCGGTCATCAGGATTTTTCTGGGTACATTTCAGAATAATTTCCTCCAGACCGGAGGAAAGTCCCAGTTCCCAATACCGGATCGGATACATCTCGTAAGGCGGCTGGCTGGGATTGTGGCCGGTGAGAAGATGATAAAGCGTTGCTCCCAGGCAATAAATGTCGGTTCTGGCGTCGGTCTGTCCACGGCCTCCATACTGTTCCGGCGCTGCATATCCCCGTGTTCCCAGATATGTGGTATCCGTCGTACTGTTTTCTTTAAATTCCCTTGCCGTGCCGAAGTCGATGAGCATGACCTTTCCATCTGGTCTCAGCATAACATTGGACGGCTTCATATCCCTGTAGATAATAGACGGCTTTCTGGAATGAAGATAAGAAAGCACATCACAAAGCTGTTTCGCCCATTCCACTACGTCTTCCTGTCTCTGGGCGCCGTACTCTTTTACAATACTTTCCAGATGGCGTCCTTCTATGTAGTCCATAACGATCAGAAAAGTTCCCTCTCCATCGATCACATCAATAATACTGGGCAGATTGGGATGGTTTAATTTTTTCAGCAATTCTGTTTCTGCGATCAGTCCCTGCTTTATCACCTCATAATTCTGCATACCGTCTTTGCGGACTTCCTTGATGGCCCACTGCTTATTTGCTCTCTCATTCATGGCCAGATAAACAATGCTCATTCCGCCCTGGCCGATCTTATTTAATATTTTATATTTTCCATCTATTAAAGATCCAATCTCAAGCATATGGCTTCCCTCCCCTGGTGTGATGGCACGGCCATTTACAAGCGCCATGACATGGAATGAATTCTGACCATATCAGCAGATTAGTACGCCCGGATCAAAACAACTGAAATATTATCTTCTTCTCTTCTGGACTTATTAAGTTCCGTGAAATATACAGCCGTTTCTTTCATTTTTTCTTCCGTCTCCATAAGCTCAGGTTGCAATCTATCCCAAAACTCCTGAGGCTGTATTACATGGCGGAATCCATCTGAGCAGATCATAAACACAGAGTCCGGCTCATATCTACCTGCGTAAAAATCCGGTATGATCACTCCGCCGGCGCCTACACACTGGAGCAGCATGTTTTTCTTCGGATGTATCTTCGCCTCCTCAAAAGTCATTCTTCCCAAATCCATTTCTCTTTGTACAAAAGTCTGATCTGCAGTCATCTGTTTTATTCCCTCTTTCAGATAATAAACCCTGGAATCCCCTATATTGATGATATAATAAACATTCTCTATCAACAGCAGAGCAGCCGCAGTAGTTCCAAGAGTAATATTGCGCTTCCGCCCATACTCACAGATCTTCCGATCCTGTTCTAAGAGCAGATCTGTCCAGCTCTGTCTCACAGCATCCGCTTTGATCCCGCTATATAACAGACAGGGGAATTCTTTGTGAAACCAGTTAGAAAAGGCCCTGACTAAAACAGCGCTGGCCACTTCCCCTTTCGCCAGACCGCCCATACCATCGCAGATAACGCTTAACAGCACCTGGCCATGATCTGTAACCGCTGTTTCCAATAATATAGAATCCTGATTTCTTTCTTTTCTGATCCCCCTATCCGTGTGGACCGCTGCTAAAAAATTCATCTTTTACACACTCTCATTTATTAATTTATATGGAATCCAGACTTGCTTCCTGTCCATTCCGGACATTTACAAGCCTTAACCGTATCTGCGTTTTTAAGTTTCAGTGATTGAAAAAAGGGATTCATGTCATTGATAAGTAAACATAGAATTGTTAAAGGATCTATTTCACAGAATTTTATAAGTTGGGAATATTTGCTGAACCGCTTTTGAAATGTATCTTTACCATATCATAAATTTTCTTATTTCTCAATTAGCAAAATTGCTGAATTCGTTTTTCGGATCCTTCCCTCCGATATACCTAAAAACAGTGGGATATCAGAGGGAAGATAAGCATATGAAGTCCATAGCCCTCAATCATTCAGCACATAGCTCATCTCATACCAGGGAACCCCGCCCCAGGTGGACTTGGAAAGGCCATGGCCGGTAAATCCCATTTTTTCATACATGGGGATTTTATCTGCCAGGCAGGTAAGGACCGCTACCTTTCTTCCCCTTTCTTTTTCTTTTTGAAGATAGACATGCATCAGTTCTCTTGCCAGGCCCTGTCCCCGGTATTCCGGAAGTACGTCCAGGCCCAAAAGTATCACATTTTTTCCTTCTGGCTGATACAAAGTATTGTCATAAAAAAATTCATCCCGAAATCTGGATTCATCTGTCGCCAGCCCGCATAAAAATCCTGCGAGGACGCCCTGCTTCCGGTCAGCCGCCACCAGAAACATCTCCGGAGCCGCAGCCGCACGGTCTTTCATCATTTTCTCCGTACATGCTTCATTTGGAGGAAAGCAGATCTGTTCGATTTGTGCCGCCTGATCTCCTTCCTCCGGACGGATATACCGGAACTCAAACCGCTGGTGCAGTTCTTCCGCCGCCTGCAGGCATCTCTTTTTGTCATTCATTTTCTTTACTCCTCCTTCCATAGTCTTATCATCTCCATCCAAGATATTCCTCTATTCTTCTATACAGAACTATATATCTATCCTGCCAAGAGAGGATACTTACCGGCTGGAAAATTCTCTGATATACTGGTCAGCCTTCTCCATAATAGTTTTTAAAATTTCCAGATCCCGGAGCGCGTTTCCTGTCTCCATAGAATGGTTGGCATGCTCTGTCAGATACAGGGGCAATCCTCTTTTCTCACACTCAACGGAAATAATTTCGGTCTTGGCCCAGTCATCTCCAGTCCCGTGAAACACGATCCCCTGTGTACCGATCGCCTGGAAGGAAGCTTCTACCGGAGTATAATAGATATGGCCCGCGCCAATTTCATGTTCAGCGTCATAAGAAGCTGCTACCGCTGTTCCGATACTTTTAGAAATGAACAGAACACGATCATAAGAATCAAGATCCATACCTGAAAGTTCTCTCCTTACATTGGCAAGGGCCTGTTCATACGCAGCATACATCTTCTTCATATCCCCCTTAATACCAGTTGGCAGGTTTCCGTAGTCTGCACAGACAATCTCATACCCATACTGGTCTGCCAGTTTTCTGCTGTAGTATAATAGAGGTTTATCTACATGATAACCTACTCCCGGAAATATCACCGCTATTTTTTTCTCCATGATCATTTCTCTCCTATTTTATTTTTCTTTACTCATAAGCATACTAAGATAAGAAGTCCTGACTGTATTATCCATAGAAAGTCCCAGTTTCTGTAAAATATCATCCATCTGGGACAGACATCCCTCTCTGAGCTTTTCGTTTCTTACAAGGACTTCCAGTTCCAGGAAATCTCCAAGATTTTCTACCTGATCCAGACATGCGGTCATTTCTCCATTATAAAGATAATCCCGGATTTTCCTTACTCCTGCCACCCGTGCAAACCCAATGGCTCCCAGGATTTTCTCCATACGTTCCGGGTCTTCTATGCCTGTTTCATACTCCTGCCGGGACATAGAGATCTGATCGATCTTTTTGCCTTTAAAATTGATCTGCGCCCTGGTCTTTCCAGTAAGAAGATCCCTGGTTTTTCTGATACGCAGGGTTTCATCACATTTTCTTACATCATGATATTCACTATTATAATACATATCTTCTTCCGTGACCTTTTGATATTTCTGAAATCCCATAGTCAGCAGGTCCTTCCTTATCTTCTCAGGATCTTCTATTGGGATCTTGATCTCAATTTCAAAATTATCCATTTTTCTAAGCTTTTCTCCGATTTTTATGCAGTCTTTCCCAGAATGATCCCTATCAGCTTTTTATCCAGCATGATCGTCCGGTTCCAGGGATTCAGGATGATCCCCTTTACTCCTTCTGCCTTTAAGACTGCTTCGAAAAGCTGCCCCATATTTCCCATAAAGGCAGACATAACCTTATCCGCCCCTTTCATCTCTTCCTCAAAGCTGGTAAATGCCATCCACCATATGGAGCCGTCCTCTAAACGGATCCCATGAACTTTAAGCTGGGAATCTCCCGCCCCGGGCTCTACGGCAACGATCAGTTCCCCTTCTTCTTTCATCCGGCGGCGGATCACTGTCAGCGTGTGGGCCAGCATCTCCTGAGTAGGCTCTTTTTTAAGCCCTTCAACGGCTTTCTCGATCTTTTCATTTCCCTGCAGCTTTTTGTCCTTCATTCCTACCTCCAAAATATGCAAAAGAAGTATTGCTGATATATGATTCTCTGGATCAAGCAATACTTCCTTTGTGTATGTCATTTCTTCGCAACTCTTTTCTTTTGTTTTTTCTCCAAATATATATTAAAAAATATCACCATTAGGCTGAACAGTCAATATGATTTTTTCATATCTGCATATACTGATAATCGCCTCATTTCGTTTATCCTCATATAGCAGCTTTACTCCTTCACGCTTCCTACCGCAACTCCCTGAACAATCTGTCTGGATAACACCAGATACACGATGATCACCGGGAAAATGGAGAAAGCAATCGCCATATATACCTGCCCCATATCAAACTTCAGCCAGTCCGCGGCACGTAGCTGAGCGATCAGAATAGGCAGCGTCTTTTTATTGTCTTCATGCAGGATCAGCGCCGGCGTAAAATAATTATTCCAACTGCTCACAAACGTAAAGATTGCTTGTACCGCAATGGCCGGTTTCATAAGAGGAATCACAATATGGTTAAATGTCCGGAACTCACCTGACCCGTCAATTCTTGCCGCCTCGATCAGGGCAAGCGGAAGTGTACTTTCCATATATTGTTTCATATAGAAAAATGTAACCGGAGCCGCGATCGTTGTACATATAAGCGGTATAAATGAATCTTCAAGCCCCATAGCAGAAACAAGCTGTACAAATCCAAGCGCTGTCACCTGAGTAGGGATCATCATGATCATCAGGATGAAAGGATAGATATATTTCTTCAGCCTGAAATCATATGCATGGATGGAATATGCTGTCATCGTAGAAAAATATACGCTCAGCACCGCGCTCGCCCCTGCAATGATCAGACTGTTCAACATGCCTCGCACGATAGGCAGTGTTCCATGGAGCAGATTGTTCCAGTTGTCAAATGCATGAGTGCTTGGCAGGAGTGTAAATCCGGCCTGCAGTTCTCCGTTGGATCTTGTAGCATTAATAAACAGTATATAAAACCAGAACAGGCAGAAGAAACTTATAACAATGAGTACGACATATGCCAATCCTCTTCTTGCCTTAATTCCCAATCCTTTCTTTAAACCTTCCTTCTTTTTTCCGCCCATAAATCCTACCCCTTTCTCTTATCGTTTCCTGTCACCTTGAACACGATAAGGCTCAGGATACCAGTCATGATGAACAATACAACTGAAAGAGCGCCGGCCATGCCATAATTCTTACTGAACAGGTGCTTGTTAAGGAACATGATCAGCGTCATGGTAGAACGCATCGGATCTCCGGTTCCGTTAGTCAGGATCTGCGGCACATCAAACAACTGTAAACCGCCTATCAAAGAAGTAATGATCACGTATACGAGGATAGGCCGCAGGAGGGGAAGGGTAATCTTGTAGAATACCTGGGTAGATGTGGCCCCATCTACTTCAGCCGCTTCAAAAAGATTTGTGTCAATTCCCATCATGCCGGCCATCAGGAGGATCGTGGTATTCCCGAACCACATCAGGCAGTTCATAAGAGCAATAAGGCCCCTTGCGCTTCCTGTATTAGAGAGGAATTTATACGGCGCATCGATAAATCCGATCTGCATGAGCAGCGAATTGATCGGTCCTCCATCTGAAAACAGCGTAAAAAACAACATAGCAAAAGCTGACGCCATGATCAGGTTGGGCAGATAGATCACGGTCTTGAAAAATCTGGATCCTCTCAGTTTAAGCCGCGTATCTGAAAACCACGCTCCCAACAGCAGGGACAAGATGATCTGCGGGATAAAACACATGATCCACAGTACCATTGTGTTTTTTGCGTATATCCAGATATCTCCACCCTCAAAAAGCCGTACATAATTGTCAAGCCCTACAAACGTCGGACCGATCTGCGTCAGTCCGGACATATAATTTTCAAAAAAACTATTATAGATGGTACTTACCAGCGGTATGAGCTGGAATATTACATATGCCAGCATAAATGGTATCAGGAAAATATATCCCCACTTATTATAGCCGGACACTCTGCTTCTTTTTTTCTTCATCTGATCCGTCCTCCGTTTCAGAAAATATGAAAGCTGCGTCTGCCTGCCTTGCGGCACGGCAGGCGCAGCCCGAATTACCTGCTGTCGCACCCAATTTTCATCCGTGTGCGATTTCCAAATCTACCTGTTCCTATTCCTGATCAATACGTAAGTTCTGGATATTTCTCTACTACCGCTTTATAGAACAGATCAAGCGCTTCATCCTTGGATGCGCTGCCCTCGAAGTAATTCTTCATAGCGTTCTGGAATTCTTCGTTACATCCCTGATCATATGCGGAAAGGTTGCTCAGATCAAGATTTTCAACACCTGCGCAGTAGATACCGATCGGGTTCTGTCCGCCGAGGATCTTGCTTGAATAGCTGGTATCTTCAGCCATTGCATTCATAACGTCCTGGTTGTTTACAAAGTCGTCATCATCTACTACGATTTCTTTCATTACGGTATCGTCTGTTGTCATGGTCAGCATAATATCTTTGATCAGATCCGCATTATCTGTCCTTCTGCCGCGCAGATCCATGTACCGCCCCAGAAGAAGCCCTGCGGTCCTTCAGTGGCTCCCCAGCCGCCCTGGTATCCGATACTACCTTCTGTATCGGCTGCCATAGAGAAGTTTACAAGCCATGCAGGTCCGAAGTAGCAGAATACTTTTCCGTCCGGATAGAAACCTTTACTCCAGTCGTCGCTCCAGAGTTCATATGTATTTGTCTCGCCTGCATCTACCAGTTCTTTCGAATCATCTACCCATTTCATGATGTTATCATCAATATTGATCTTGCCGTCTACTACCCACGGTGAAGATACATTGTTGGAATATACACGATAAGAATCATTTACCGTGGACATAATGCTGTAACCTGCCTGCTTCAGTGTAGCTGCCGTATCATTAAATGTATCCCAGTCTTTTACATATTCCTGTACTTCGGCCGGATCATCTGTTCCAAATACTTCTTTTGCAGCCTCTCTGTTATAGAAAAGGACTCCCGGACATCCCTGCCATGAAAGACCTTTCAGGACGCCATCAGAATCTGTAACCACATCTTTCGTATACTGATACTGTTTTGACAGATCAGCGTCTGTAATTCCCAGATCCTTAATAGGCATTGTATAATCGCTGTCTACATATTTCAGTGCGTAATCCGCCTCAACCAGGAACATATCGATCTTATCATCGGCAGCCGCGTCAGCCTGTTTAAGAAGCGTGGCATCCAGATTATTCTGGTATGCGTTATCATCGCTCGGTGTGATATTCCATTTCACAGTAACATCCCCGATTTTTCCAGTAGTAGCGTCTACTTCTTCATAGTCCGCATAGTGATCTGTGATCCTTGTCTTGAACTCTTCATTCCAGCAATAGATATTAAATACTTTACCTTGCTCTTCCGAACCTGTTTCTTCGCTGTTTGCTTCCGTCGTGCTGTCCGTTTCCGTTTCGCTATTACTATTACTGTTGTTATCTCCAGTGTTTCCGCAGCCCGCGATCATGGTTGCAACCATTGCCGTACATAATAAAGCGCTTACCAGTTTCCCTTTCATAGATGGACCTCCTTTAGATTTAGTTATTTGTTTCCGGGGATATCCTCCCGACAGACTGTCCTGTCAACAGTTTCCCTTCTATAACAACTCTCTCCACAAGAGCCGTTTTCGGTGTTTCAATAGACTGGATCAGCCTGCGTCCGGCTTCCCGTCCGATCCGCTCCGTATCCTGTCTGATCGTTGTCAGTTTCGGATGGAGCAGCTGTGACATCCTGATCCCGTCATACCCGGCGATGGATATATCACCCGGTATTGTCATTCCTCTCTCCGTGATCACATTTCTTCCGCCGATCAGCGCCATATCATCGGGATAGATGATGCAGGTGGGCGGATTCTTCAGATCAAGGAGGGATTTTGTTGCTTCTGCAGATT
>DWUY01000006.1 GCA_019120515.1 Candidatus Blautia avicola
GATACTTATTGATAAAGCCGAGGTTACAGGGAAATTAAAAAGTCTTGTAAAAGCTTGCAGATGGATAACACCGATTATTTTAAGTATTGTTCTTTTGAATTATATATGGCTTTCAAACGGCAACTATGTGCAGCTATACTATTCTGATCAGCAGACGAACAATTATTATACAACTTTAGTTACCAGAATGCGTTCTACAGAAGGATATACAGATGAAATGCCTGTGGCTTATATAGGATTTGATATTGAGGATATATCCTATACAAATGAGATTTGGGATGCAACACCTTTTATGTACGGAGGAAAACATAGTGAGTATATAAATGACTATTCCAGAAAATGGTTTATTTCTGCATATTTGGGATATCAGCCTGTTGAGGTAAGTTATGAAGAGGGAATGCAGCTGTCTGAAGATCCTTTGGTCCAGGAAATGCCTCGATATCCAGATGCGGGAAGCATTAAAGTAATTAATGGAATATTAGTCGTGAAATTTTAACTTTATGAGGGGATATTATGTTATCTATTATATTACCGTCTTATAATGAATCAAAGAACATCCAAAACGCCTACATAGAAATTAAAGAGGTCTTATCTAAGGCAAAAATTCTTTTTGAATTGGTCTATGTTAATGATGGTTCAAAAGATGATACATGGACGAAAATTGAAGAAATAATAGAAAAGGGTAAGGAAGAATTAAAGGAAAGTCGGATAAAAGGAGTAAGCTTTTCCAGAAATTTCGGCAAAGAAGCGGCTATATTAGCTGGCCTTGCTAATGCTACTGGGGAGGCCTGCGTAGTAATGGACTGTGATATGCAGCATCCGCCGGAAACTCTTGTGGAAATGTATCGTCTATGGCAGGAAGGATATGAAGTTGTAGAGGCCGTGAAGAGGACCAGGGGGAAAGAAAGCCTTGTTTATAAATCCAGTGCGAAGCTGTTTTATCGTTTGATGACAAAAGCTACGGGTATTGATATGTCCAGGGCGTCTGACTTTAAGCTTATGGACAGAAAAGTAGTAAAAAGTATCCTTAACATGCCAGAGAGGAATATGTTTTTTCGTGGTTTGTCATCCTGGGTAGGATTTAAGAAAACAGAAGTGGAATTTGATGTAAGAGAGCGGGAATTCGGCACATCTAAATGGTCTAAATGGTCCTTGATAAAATATGCGGTAAAAAATATTGCTGCTTTTTCTACAGTCCCTATGCAATTTGTGACTATTGCATGAGCACTGACTCTTTTGGGAGCCTTGATCTTGGGAATACAGACCCTGATTAGATATTTTACTGGCCATGCTGTACAGGGATTTACTACAGTGATTTTGCTGCTCTTGATCATTGGCAGCGTGATCATGATGAGTCTGGGAATTATGGGATATTATCTGGCAAAAATTTATGAAGAAGTAAAAAGAAGACCGGTTTATATTATTTCTGAAGTAAAGGAGAGCTGACCCCATGGAACTCTTGAAAGAAGAAAGATACAAAAAAATCCGGATATGGATCGTGTTTCTGCTGTTGAATCTGTGCTTTTATGGCATTTGAGTATTCCGAGCAGTTTTACACCGCAATTCCGGAAGTTGGAAACTAGCATTCCGATATAAAGGAAACCGTGATTCCACTTTAATGGAAACCTATATTCTGGAGCCGTGGAAATCGCGGTTTCTTCCTTTATAATGTATTTATGCGTCTTTTGGCGTAAATACATTATAAGGAGGTCATCTGTTATGACCAAATATCGAGAGATCATCAGACTTGCCGGTCTGAGTCTCAGTCAGACGAACATCGCGCTTAGCTGCGGTGTGTCCATAAAAACGGTCAATAAGGTTTTAAAAGCTGCCAGAGAAAAAGATATCTCATAGCCGCTTGATCCAAACCAGACCGATGCAGTGATTGAGCAGCTACTGTTCCCGAAGAAGACCAGTCCCGGGTCCAAATCAAACAGGCGTATGCCGAATTATGCCCATATCCGCAATGGAGTAAATAAAAAGCTTCTCTGCACAGAGTACCTTGAGGAATGCCGCCTCTCCGGAGATGAGCCGCTTATGTATTCCCAGTTCTGCTATTACATCCAGCAGGAAGAGCAGAAACGATGTGCTACCATGCATATCAACCTCAAGCCTGCGGAGCAGGTTGAGGTTGACTGGGCTGGGGATCCGGCACATATCATTGATCCGGATACCGGCGAAATCCTGGATGCCCACATTTTTTTAGGAGTGATGACTTACCATACATAGAAGCGTTCATGGATGAAAAACAGCCATCGTGGATTACTGCGCATGTCCACATGTATGAACACTTTGGCGGTGTTGCCAAGATCCTCGTGCCGGACAACTGCCGTACTGCTGTGGATCACAACAAAGGCTGGAAAGATCAGCGGATCAATGCTGACTATCAGGAGATGGCGGAGTACTATGGCACTGCTATCATTCCAGCCCGCGTCCGAACACCCAAGGACAAGCCCAATGCTGAGGGCAGTGTAGGTAATATTTCCACATGAATCACTGCAGCCCTGCGCAATGAGCAGTTCTTCTCCCTTAGTGAGTTAAACCGGGTGTTTTTGACCTCATAGTTTAGCATTACCCTGCTCTGCTTGCATGTCTCTGGATTGCCCTGTATACTGTCATCAGTATATAGAAAGAAAAAGGGGGCCAGAGCACCCTCCGTTGCAAGTCGTGTACTCTGAAACCCTGGCATTTAAACCATGGTTATTGTATCAGATTACACGTTCACTTACAATCATGAAAATGATATTTTTTGTTGAGAGCAGCGACATATCCTACTGCTCGGTTTGTGGGGAGCCGCTTTCCTATCATCATACTATACAAATCATGTAATGTATATAGGATATTATACAAAAGGGGATGTAGTATGTGTTAAGACCGAAAGCGGAGCATATATGGAGGATTATGGGATTTCTGCGGCAACATTGTGTGAAGATAATTTCAAAAAAGTAATCAATCTATTTCAAGCAGATTGCGCTAATGTAGTGTCAAAATCATATACAGGAATGACTATAAAGTATGCTGGAAAAGAAAGAAAAAGGTTATTTTTAACTATTCCTTATGATGAGGGCTGGAAATTTTCTGTTAATGGGAAGAATATAAGGCCGGAGAAAGTAGCTGGGAATTTTAGGCTTTTTATTAAGCAAAAAAATTGGCTTAAATAAAA
>DWUY01000007.1 GCA_019120515.1 Candidatus Blautia avicola
CAGCGACCGTCAAAGGAAGCCATCAGAGAGCAGCAGGCAAGCAGCAGATCCATGGAAACGGCAAGATTCCATGCTGCTCGGACCTGGGGAAGCATATGGGCGGATATTATCCGTTTGGAGGATAAACTGAAATTTTTTATTGAACAGGCTTATGAGTATCAGAACAATACCTGGCATTTTCATCCAGCTTATTACATTGATTATTTTGAGATGAGAGAAAAACAGTATGGGATTTTGCATAATCTCCACTATGAGATTAAAAAGATAAGGAATATGCCGGAACAGGCGGAAGTAGTAGCAGAATACATCCTTTACATGAAAGAACACGTAACAGAAATGAATAATCCAAAAGTTCAGCTGGAACGCCTCCACCAGGTTTTGGCAGATATGGAAAAGACCCCTTTGCCTGAAAACTGGGAGGAATTTGAAGGAAAAGCAAAAGTATATCATATTATGATGGATTTGGAAGAATTTCTGATATATAAGAAAAGATTTGTAGAATCACTTGATGAGAAGAAATTGAGGATTTACTGGAATAAAGAAAACGCAGGGAGTTAAACCTGCGTTTTCTTTATTCCAGTGTATTTACCCAAGCTGCCAGAGCCTCTTTCGTTGGGGCGCCGTTGAGAAGCTTTCCTGGCTTCCAGTTTATAGATGGATATTGCTGACGGAGTTTTTTCTCGCAATTTTCTACACCGCTGCTGCCGGAAGTGGCGAAAGGAATTACAGTTTTTCCGGCAAAGTCATAGGACTCTAAGAATGTATTAATGATAGTAGGGGCTACATACCACCATACAGGAAAACCAAGGAAGATCACGTCATAACTGCCGGCATCCATATCCTCTTTCATGATCTCCGGGCGAGAAGAAGGATCGTTCATCTCCAAAGAGCTGCGGCTTTTTTTATTCATCCAGTCCAGATCTGCAGCAGTATAGGGAATAGCTGGCTGGATTTTATACAGATCAGCCTCTGCGGCCTGAGCCAGATTTTTTGCTACAGCTTCCGTTACGCCGCTTGCAGAAAAATACGCTACTAATTTTTTACTCATGTCTGTTCCTCCAATCTTATATTTTGTCTTTTTCTTTCTATTATAGGAGCAGGAATGGGAAAAGTCTAATGCTTATATGGTATTGAAGAAAATGCCTTTCACGTACAGAAATCCTTTTTGGGGAAATTCTGTTGAGACATTTCTATATTTGTTTCGAAATCTTATATTCTTTAGTTAAACAAGTGATACACTGCCGGGCCTCTTTGTATTATACTGTAAGCAGAGAACAATCCAATAGGAGGAAATGGACCATGGGTGCATTTGATTATCAGAAAGTAAAAGATCCGCGTTATTTTCAGGAAGGAAGAATGGAAGCTCATTCCGACCATCCGTATTATGCATCAGCAGAGGATGCAGAAGAAAAAGTATGTGTATTTACTGAAAGCCTGAACGGCTTGTGGAAGTTTCACTATGCCAGAAATTATAATTCTGCCATACAGGGATTTGAAACGGAAGAATATAACTGCAGGAACTGGGAGGATATCCGGGTGCCGGCTCACATTCAGATGGAAGGCTACGATGTGCCTCAGTACGCTAACACCCAGTATCCCTGGGAAGGACATGAAGAGATTCAGCCAGGTGAGATCCCGGAAAACTTTAATCCGGTGGCCAGCTATGTGAAATATTTTGAAGTTCCGGAACATATGAAGGACAGAAGGCTTTTTATCTCCTTTCAGGGTGCGGAAAGCGGTCTGGCTCTCTGGCTGAACGGACATTTTGTGGGATACAGTGAGGACACCTTTACTCCGTCAGAATTTGAACTGACAGAATATGTAAAGGAAGGAGAAAACAAGCTGGCAGCCCAGGTGTTTAAATGGACTTCCAGCAGCTGGTGCGAGGACCAGGATTTTTACAGATTTTCCGGAATTTACAGAGATGTATATCTGTACACGGTTCCCGATGTACATATCAGAGACCTGAGAATCCGGGCCATACCTGACGAGACATTGACCAGAGGCACTCTGGAAATCCGCACAGAAGCCTGGGGACAGGGAAAAGCCCTGGTCTGCCTGTCCAAAGACGGCAGGACCTTTGAAGGAGAGTATGATCTGGACAAGGGCGGACTTACTATGGAGATCGAAAATCCAGCGCTGTGGAGCGCAGAAGAGCCTCAGCTTTATGATCTGACTATCCAGGTATATGACCAGGATGGAAACCTTCAGGAATATATCCCGGAACGGGTGGGATTCCGCAGATTTGAAATAAAAGACCATGTCATGACTCTGAATGGAAAACGTATTGTATTCAAGGGTGTGAACCGCCATGAATTCAGCTCTGTTACCGGGCGTCATGTATCTGAAGAAGAACTTATCAAAGACCTGAAGACCATGAAGCAAAATAATATCAATGCCATCCGCACCTGTCATTATCCAGATGCGTCTCCACTGTATCGTCTCTGCGATGAGTACGGACTGTATCTTATCGATGAGACGAACCTGGAATCCCATGGTTCCTGGGATACTGTGGAAGAGACAGGTGATATTTCAGGAGTAGTTCCCTGTGACAGACCGGAATGGCTGGATATGATGCTGGACCGCGCCAACTCCATGTATCAGAGAGATAAGAATCACCCGGCTGTTTTGATCTGGTCCTGCGGCAATGAGTCTTTCGGAGGAAAGGATATCTTTGAGATGTCCCAGTTTTTCAGGAGAGAGGACCCTACCCGCCTGGTTCATTACGAAGGGGTATTCCATGACCGGAGATACAATGATACCAGTGATATCGAGAGCCAGATGTATACTTCTGTGGAGAACATTAAGAAGTTCTTAGAGAAAGACAGGAGCAAGCCTTTTATCTGCTGTGAATATACCCACGCTATGGGAAATTCCTGCGGAGCTATGTACAAGTATACAGATCTTACAGATACTGAGCCTTTATATCAGGGGGGATTTATCTGGGATTATATTGATCAGACTCTGTATAAAAAAGACAGATACGGAAAAGAATTTCAGGCCTACGGAGGAGACTTTGGCGAACGTCCCACAGACTATGAGTTCAGCGCCAACGGTATTGCTCATGGGGGCGAGAGAAATCCTTCGCCTAAGATGCAGGAAGTAAAATTCAATTATCAGAATATTACCGCTCAGGTGGGAGCTGAAGAGGTTAAGGTTATCAACAAGAATCTTTTTGTAAACACCAATACCTTTAACTGCGTTGTAACTGTAGAAAGAGATGGAAAGATTATCCGCAGAGCAGGACTTGAGACGGATGTTGAACCCTTATCTGAAAAGACCTATGCCCTCCCTGTTCCTCAGGAGACCAGACCAGGGGAGTATGCGGTCACTGTGGCTTTCCTTTTGAAGGAAGACAAAGTATGGGCAGCCGCAGGTCATGAAGTAGCTTTTGGTCAGTATGTCTACAGTGTCCAGACAGAGAAAAAGAAATCTGCCAAAAAGATTGAAGTCATCAGAAGCACTCATAATATCGGTGTTAAAGGAGAGAACTTTGAGGTGATCTTTTCCGGTCTTAATGGAGGACTGGCCTCCTATAAATATGGAGGAAAGGAAATGATCGAGGCAATTCCAAAGCCGAATTTCTGGAGAGCTCCTACGGACAATGACAACGGCAACTTTATGCCTGCAAGATATGGACAGTGGAAGATTGCCAGCCTCTATGCCACCCATAAAGACTACCGGGAAAACACCTATGCGAAGATCATAAAACCTGAACTGGAGGTTAAGGAGAATACTGCAAAGGTTACTTTTACATACCTTCTTCCTACAAGGCCTGTATCTCAGTGCCAGCTTTCCTATGAGGTAGACGGAGAAGGAAAAGTGACAGCCGTCCTTTCCTATGATCCGGTGAAAGAACTGGGAGATATGCCGGAATTTGGCGTAATGTTCAAGCTGAATGCAGACTATGACCATCTGGAATGGTATGGGCTGGGACCGGCTGAGACCTATGCAGACAGGCAGAAAGGGGCAAAGCTGGGAATTTACAGAAACCTGGTAAAAGACAATATGGCCGCTTATGTAGTGCCTCAGGAGTGCGGAGCCAAGGCCGGCGTCCGGTATGCGAAAGTAACAGACCGGAAAGGCAGAGGAATGCTTTTTGAAATGGATGAGAAGAGCGGTCCCATGATGTTTTCCGCTCTGCCTTATACGCCTCATGAGATGGAAAATGCCAGACATCCTTATGAACTGCCGGAGGTACATTATACAGTAGTACGGGCAGCTCTGGGACAGATGGGTATTGCCGGAGATGACAGCTGGGGAAGCCCCACACATCCGGAATTTCTATTAAATGCAGAAGGAAAAATGGAGTTCGCTTTCTCCTTTAAAGGCATTTAAGCTTCTTTGAGCCTATGGTCTCAAAGCCATGCTCGACAAATTCGCATAAAATGTATAAATATTCCTGACATATGTTTAACGCAGCAGTTCCACTCTTGTGTTTTTTAAATTTTTGTGCTAAATTGATACTCTACCTTGTACACGAAGTATATAGTATATAAGATCAAAAAGGAGATTAATATGACAGAACTGATTTGGCATACCCTTATGCATGCTGTAAGCGATACACTGCGTCTGGTGCCCTTTCTGTTTCTTACGTACCTGGTGATGGAGTATCTGGAGCACAAAACCCAGGAGACCACTCAGCAGATGATACGCAGAGCAGGAAAGCTGGGCCCTCTTATCGGAGGAATCGCCGGAGTATTTCCGCAGTGTGGCTTTTCTGCTGCCGCTTCCAGTTTTTACGCGGGAGGAGTAATCTCAGTGGGAACTCTTATGGCGGTTTTTCTTTCCACATCTGATGAGATGCTGCCGATTTTTATTTCAGAGGCTGTGGAAATTCCTGTGATTTTAAAGATACTGGGAGTGAAGATACTTATTGGAGCTGTGTCAGGCTTTGTCCTGGATATCCTCTGGAGAGCAGGAAGCAGGAAACGGAAAGAATATCATGAGCACAAACATATTCACAGGGAACATCATGAGAAAGATATACATGATCTCTGTGAACATGAACACTGCCACTGTGAAGAAGGCAGTATTCTGAAATCGGCCATAATCCATTCCCTTCAGATCACCCTCTTTATCTTTCTGGTAACCCTGGTTATCGGATTTCTGGTGGAAGTCCTGGGTGAGGACCAGATTGGAGCAATCATCAGCAGCCAGCCTGTACTGGGCGTTCTGCTGGCAGGACTGGTAGGAATGATCCCCAATTGTGCAGGTTCTGTGATCATTACCCAGATGTATCTGGGAGGGATCCTGGGAACCGGGCAGATGATGGCAGGTCTTCTGGCAGGAGCCGGAGTAGGGATCCTGGTGCTGTGCCGTACCAACCGGGGAGCAAAAGAAAACCTGGGAATCATCGGTCTGCTTTATGGCATCAGCGTATTCTGGGGAATCTTGTTTGAAATTCTCGGCATTGCTTTTTAAAATCGGAGGGAAACTATGAATGTCTATGACCTTCACTGCGATACCATCAGCGCTATCTGGGAAGGCAGGAAAGAGGGAAAGGATCTTTTCCTTTCTGCCAGCGGCCTTCAGGTAGACCTGGAGAAAATGAAAAAGGGAGATTACCAGCTTCAGACCTTTGCTATTTTTCTGGATAAAGATAATACAGAGGACTGTTTTGCAGCGGCAAAAGAAATGGCAGAGCTGTTTAAAAAAGAACTGGAAAAAAACCGGGATAAGATCACTCAGGTTTATTCCTATGCAGATATCCAAAAGAATAGGGGAGAGGGCAGGATATCAGCTCTCCTTTCTCTGGAGGAAGGCGCCATTTTTGAAAAATCTTCCCGGCATTTACAGTGGCTCTATGACCAGGGGGCTAGGATCGCTACTTTAACCTGGAATCATGAAAATGATCTGGCATATCCCAATCGCCAGGGGAACCCTTTTAAAGACCATCCCTGGAGCTGGGGAGAGGAGCGGGGACTGAAAGAAAAAGGGATCCGGGCCCTGGAACAGATGGAAAGTCTGGGAATGATCCCGGATGTTTCCCATTTGTCCGACGGAGGATTCTGGGATGTGGTGAAATATTATAAAAAGCCATTTTTAGCCACCCATTCCAATGCCAGAGGAGCTGCTCCAGAAGCTGCCAGAAATCTCACAGATGCTATGATCCGTGTTTTGGCAGAGCGGGGAGGGATTCTGGGACTGAATTACTGTGTCAGCTTTGTGCGTAACGGCTGGAAGCCTGGTCAGCCAGGGGCTTCCATGGAAGAGCTGATCCGGCAGATCCGGTACATTGTGAATGTTGGCGGGGAGGAGTGCCTGGGCCTTGGCTCTGACTTTGACGGAATAGAAGAGGCCCCGGAGATGGAAAATGCCGGAGGAATGGAAAAACTTGCAGAAGCTATGGAAAAGGCAGGAATTTCTCATAGGCTGATAGAAAAAATTTTTTGGAAAAATGCGGACAGGTTTTTGCGGGAGAACCTTTAAAAATACGCCGGGATATGAAGAGCAGAGAGCTCACATATTCCGGCGTAAAATTTACCGATACTTAATAACCATATCCCTAAAGTTTTCTACAAAATCAGATACCGCTTCTTCATTGGTAACCCAGGAAGTGCAGAATCGAAGGCAGGTATGGTCCGGATCCGGCTTGCACTGGAAAGTGGTCAGATACTTACTGTTGATTTCCTCAGCCAGTTCATTGGGGAAAATGGGGAAAATCTGATTGGTAGGAGCATCGCACAGCAAGGGGATTCCGGTTTCCGCAAAGACTTCCTTGATAGGCTCCATGCGTCGGATACTTTCCTTCCCCAATTCTATGTAAAGATTATCTTTGAACAATTCTTCAAACTGAACACCGATCATCCATCCTTTTGCCATAATAGCTCCCCGCTGTTTCATGTTAAAGCGGAAATGATCTTTAAATTCCTCCCGGATAAGGACCAGGGCCTCTCCAAACATGGCTCCTGACTTGGTACCGCCGATGTAAAAGGCATCACATAACTTAGGCAGGTCCGGGAAGGTCAGATGAGAGACCTCTTCTGCTGCCAGTGCGGCAGCCAGACGGGCCCCGTCCATATATAGATACAGATGATGGCGCTGACAGAATCCATAGAGAACTTCCAGCTCCTCTTTTGTATATACAGTGCCGATTTCTGTAGGATTTGATATATACACCAGTCTGGGCTCTACCCAGTGCTCATTTTCATGAAGGTCCAGAACCGGACGGATCAGGTCGGGGGTCAATTTGCCGTCTTCTGTGGAAATAGAGAAGACTTTGTGGCCGGTAGCTTCGATAGCGCCTGTTTCATGGGTGTTGATGTGCCCTGTCTGAGCGCTGATCACTGCCTCATAAGGCTTTAATACATGAGAAATAAAAGTGAGATTCGTCAGAGTCCCGCCTGAGATAAAGTGGATATCTGCGCTGTAATCTTCCAATGCCTCTTGAATCAGTTCCCGGGCAGCATTGGAATGTTCATCCAGTCCGTAAGAGTTATTTTGGTGATAGTTAATGGTTTCCAGGGCCCTGAGAATATTCGGATGGGCGCCTTCGCTGTAGTCGTTCTGAAAACTATACATGAGTATACCTCTCTTCCTGTGTGAAAATTCCGGAAACTACTTCCGGATAGCCCAAAAGACAAGCTGTAGATACATTTTAACATAAAAAATCTTTTCTGCACAGAGGAAATTCTCTCCTTTGGAAACCTTCAATCCTGTATTTGACAGTCCCAGGCTCAGTGTATAAAATAACTATATCAGATATTAAAGAAAGGAATCATCTATGGAATTTTATAAATATCACAGTCTGGGAAACGATTATCTGGTATATGATATCCGGAAAAATCAGGAGGAGCTGGACCAGGAGAAAATTGTTCGGGTTTGCAGCCGGAACTTTGGTATCGGGTCTGACGGTATTGTGGCAGGTCCCTATGAAAAAGACGGGAATATGTATGTGCGGGTTTTTAATCCGGACGGCACTGAGGCGGAGCAGGGAGGAAATGCCCTGAGGATCTTTGCCCATTATCTGAAAGCTATTGGAGATATACAGAAAGAATCTTTTGAATTATACACCAAGAGCGGGATTTCCCAGATCAGATATCTGAACAGAGAGGGGAACCGGATCCAGATGACCATGGGAAAACTCCGCTTTTCCAGCAAAGCCCTGGGACTTTCAGGCCCCGACAGAGAGGCAGTCCATGAATTTTTTAATTTCGGAGGGGAAGAATATGACTGTACCTGTGTTTCCGCAGGAAATCCTCACTGTGTCATTGTGCTGGAAGATACGGACAGAGAGACCGTATGCCGGATAGGAAAATATTCTGAACGGGCAGAATGTTTTCCTGAGGGAATCAATACCGAAATCGTGAAGATATTAGATAAAAATAATATTGAAATTGAAATCTTCGAACGAGGAGTAGGCTATACCCTGGCCTCTGCTACCGGCGCCTGTGCTGCAGCGGGAGCGGCATATAAGCGGGGGCTCATTGACTCTGACGTTATGGTCCACATGCCGGGAGGAAAACTCTGGACTCAGATTGACGAAGACTGGGAAGTAAAGATGATCGGAAGCGTAAAGCGGATATGTAAAATCCAGCTGTTTGAGGACTTTTTTCAGGGAATCTAAGTTGTTGGGGACTTGTTTTTTGAAAAAGATGTGATATACTAGCCACAGCGGGATGGTTTTAGAAACCACCGAAGAACATTGAAGTATACAGCAGTAAGGGGCGGGAGCAGTACTTTCGTCCCCTTTTCCCATGTATAAACTGCACATATCATAGCAGAAAGGAGATTTCACAATGACAAAAATTGATATTTTTTCTGGATTTCTGGGAGCCGGAAAGACCACACTGATCCAGAAGCTTTTAAAAGAAGCTTATAAAGGAGAGCAGGTTGTACTGATTGAAAATGAATTTGGAGAAATCGGCATTGACGGCGGATTTCTGAAGGAAGCAGGCGTTGAGATCCGGGAGATGAATTCTGGCTGTATCTGCTGCTCTCTGGTAGGAGACTTTGGAGAAGCTTTAAAGGAAGTCATCGGAAAATACAGCCCTGACAGGATCATTATCGAGCCTTCAGGAGTAGGAAAACTTTCTGATGTGATCAAAGCGGTACAGAAAGTAGAAGATTCAGTTGACATAAAACTGAACAGTTTTACTACACTGGTAGATGTGACCAAATGCAAAATGTATATGAAAAACTTCGGAGAATTTTTCAGCAACCAGATCGAGTATGCGGGAACAGTGATCTTAAGCCGTACAGATACAGAAAAAGCCACACAGGAAAAAGTAGAGGCGGCAGTGGAACTGATCCGTTCCCTGAATAAGACAGCGGCAGTTATCACTACGCCTATTTCCCAGCTGTCAGGCAAGAAGATCCTGGATACCATGGAAAACAATACTTCTCTGGAAAAAGAACTGATGGAAGAAGAGACCTGTCCGGTATGCGGCGGCCATCATCACCATCATGACCATGAAGAATGTGACCATGACCATCATCACCATGATCATGAGGAATGTGACCACGATCATCACCATCATGACCATGAGGAATGTGACCACGACCACCATCATCACGATCATGAGGAATGTGACCACGACCATCATCATCACGACCATGAGGAATGCGGCCATGACCACCATCATCATGATCACCACGGCCATCATCATGCAGATGAGGTATTTACAAGCTGGGGCAGGGAGACGGTAAAGGTTTATTCTAAAGAAGAGATCCAGAAGATCCTGGATACTCTGTCAGAGGACCAGTCTTATGGAATGGTGCTGAGAGCCAAGGGAATGGTAGAAGGCAGTGACGGACAGTGGATCTATTTCGATATGGTTCCGGGAGAAGCTGATATCCGTCAGGGCGCTCCGGACTATACAGGAAGGCTCTGTGTGATCGGTTCCAAGCTGAATGAAGACAAGCTTGCAGAACTTTTTGGTGTATAAGATATATAGTATAGAAGGGATAGGACAAAAAGATGGAAGAAGAAATCAGAGTTCCCATATATTTTATGGCAGGATTCCTGGAAAGCGGAAAGAGTACTTTCCTGGATTTTACCATAGATCAGGACTATTTTCAGATAGATGGCCCCACACTGCTGATCCTCTGCGAAGAGGGAGAAGTAGAATTTGATCCTAAAAAGCTGAAAAAAAGCAGGACCAGTGTGGAGGTTATTGATAAATTTGAAGATCTGACGCCGGAGCGTCTGGTAGCTTATGACGCTTTTTACCGGCCGGAGCGGGTGATCATTGAATATAACGGCATGTGGCAGGTAAGTAAATTTGAAGAAATGCAGCTTCCAAAAGACTGGGGGCTTGTGCAGCAGATCGTTACCGTAGACGCCAGCACCTTCCAGGTATATATGAATAATATGAAATCTCTTTTCGTAGAGATGGTGAGAGGGGCGGATATGGTCTTATTTAACCGCTGTACCAGAGACATGCCTCTGGCTTCCTTCAGGAGAAGCGTGAAGGTAGTGAACCAGTCTGCAGAGATTATTTTTGAAGATGATGAAGGCGAGATCGAAGATATCTTTGCTGAGAAAATGCCCTTTGATGTGGATGCAGATGTGATCGATATCATGGATGAAGACTATGGGATCTGGTTTATCGACGCCATGGATCATCCGGAGACCTATGAGGGCAAAAAGGTGGCCTTTACAGCCATGGTGCTGAAATCCAGAGAACTTCCCAAGAACGTATTCGTTCCCGGAAGAATGGCCATGACCTGCTGTGCGGAGGACACCAGTTTCATCGGATATATCTGTAAGACCCCCGAGGCAAAGAATCTGAAGACCGGAAAATGGGTGAAGCTGGTGGCTAAGGTAGATTATGAATATGTAGAATCCTACCATAAGGAAGGGCCGGTGCTTACCGCCATTTCCTTAGAGCCTACAGAACCTCTGGCCCAGGAGCTGGTATATTTTAATTAAGGAGAATCATATGTTTTTAATAGCAGGCCTGGGGAATCCAGGGAGACAGTATGAAAAAACAAGACATAATATGGGCTTTGACGCCATAGATGAACTGATCGAACGCCACAGGATCCCTCAGGGAGGCATTGCCCACAAGGCCATGTATGGCAAGGGGATCATAGGCGGTGAAAAAGTCATTCTGGCAAAGCCCCTTACTTACATGAACCTCAGCGGAGATTCTCTTCGGGAATTTGTAAATTATTATAAGCTGGATCCGGAGTCAGAAATGATCGTTCTTTATGACGATATCGATCTGGAGCCGGGACAGATCAGGATCCGGAAAAAAGGCAGCGCCGGAGGCCATAACGGGATCAAAAGTATTATCGCCCAGCTTGGGACCCAGAATTTTTACCGGGTAAAGATCGGCGTAGGGGCAAAGCCTAAAGGCTGGGATCTGGCAGATTATGTCCTGGGGCGGTTTTCTTCTCAGGAAAGAGAACTGGTGGATCAGGCCATCCTTCAGGCGGCAGACGCGGTGGAGATGATCCTGTCTGAAGGAATCGAGGCGGCTATGAATCACTATAACGGAGCCGCCAAAAAGAAAAAAGCGAAAACTCAGGAAGAGCCGGAGAAGCGGCAGGAGTAAGTTATGCAGGTATTTATGCAGCCATTGGAAAATTTAACAGAGTACCAGGAGATCCGTTCAAGGCTCCCAAAAAACCGGGGAGTTCTTCAGATGTCCGGCTGTGTGGAATCCCAGAAAGCCCATATGATGTATGGGCTTTTTCGTGGTATGGAAAAAGACGCAGGGAGAGAAGATCTGAACTGCCTGATCATTGCGGAAAATGATCTGAAGGCCAAGGAACTCTACGAAGATTATCGGATGTACGACCGGGAGGCTCTTTTATATCCGGCCAGGGACCTGATCTTTTTTCAGGCAGATGTTCATGGGAATCTTCTGACCAGGGAGAGGATGAAAGCAGTAGCCGCGCTCCTGGAGAAAAAAGGCGTAACCGTGATCACCAGTATAGGCGGATGCATGGATTACCTTCTTCCTCTGGAAGTTATCAGAAACCATACCTTGGTTTTCAGAAATGACAGCGCAGTAAATCTGGAGAAACTGCGCAGACAGCTTCTGGGAATGGGCTATGAAGGCAACGCCCAGGCCGAGGCTCCGGGGCAGTTTTCTGTCCGGGGCGGCATTATCGATATTTTCCCCCTGACCCTGGATAATCCTGTCAGGATCGAACTGTGGGGAGATGAAATTGATTCCATCCGCAGCTTTGACCCGGAAAGCCAGCGTTCTATAGAAAACCTGGAAGAGGTTACCATATATCCGGCATCGGAGATGGTCCTTGATCAGGAAGTGCTGGAAAAAGGACTGAAAGCCATCGAAAAAGAGAAGAAGGCCATGGTAAAGAAGTTCCGGGATAATTTTCTCACAGAAGAAGGCGCCAGGCTGACCCATATGGTAGAAGAAGCGGTAGACAGCCTGAAAGAATACCAGGACTTTTCTGCAGCAGAGCATTTTATCCGGTATTTCTATAAGGATGCGGTGACTTTTCTGGATTATTTTTCCACAGAAGATACCCTGGTATTTCTGGACGAGACCAACCGTCTGGCAGAACAGGGGAAGGCCATTGAGACAGAGTTCCGGGAAAGTATGGAACACCGGCTGGAGAAGGGATATCTTCTGGCGGGACAGACGGATATCCTCATGCCCTGCCGTCAGACGATCCAGAAGATCAATAAGAAAAACTGCGTGTCCCTGTGTACTATAGAGCAGCAGAAAGGGGACTGGGATATCCGGGATCAGTTTTACACTACCGTAAAATCTGTAAGCCCTTATAACAACAGTTTTGAACTGCTGGTCAAGGATCTGGAATATTTTAAGAAAAACGGCTATCAGGTCCTGCTTCTTTCCCCTTCCCGGACCAGAGCGGCCAGACTGGCAAAAGATTTAAGCCAGGAAGGCTTGAACAGCTTTTACACAGAAGATATGGACCGGGTCATCGCTCCGGGAGAGATCATGACTGCCTTCGGCCATGCAAGGCGAGGCTTTGAGTATCCTCTCATTAAGTTTGTCCTGATCACAGAGACGGATATTTTTGGTCAGGAAAAGAAGAAAAAACGGAAGAAGACAGAATACAGCGGCAAGAAGATCCAGAACTTCAGCGAGCTGAGTATCGGAGATTATGTAGTCCATGAAAATCACGGACTGGGAATTTATAAAGGCATTGAAAAGATCGAAGTTGACCGGGTGGCCAAGGATTACATTAAGATCGAATATGGAGATAACAGCACCCTCTATATCCTTCCCAACCAGCTGGATCTTCTCCAGAAATATGCGGGAGCCGACGCAAAGGCGCCAAAGCTGAATAAGCTGGGAACCCAGGACTGGAACAGGACCAAGACAAAGGTAAAAGGGGCGGTGAAAAACATCGCAAAGGATCTGGTGGCCCTATACGCCGCAAGGCAGGCCCAGTCCGGTTATCAGTACGGCCCTGACACGGTATGGCAGCGGGAATTTGAGGAAATGTTCCCCTTTGAGGAGACGGAGGATCAGCTGGCTGCCATAGAAGCCACAAAAGAAGACATGGAAAGCACCAAGATCATGGACCGGCTGATCTGCGGAGACGTAGGATACGGAAAAACAGAGATCGCCATCCGGGCGGCTTTTAAGGCGGTGCAGGAGAGCAAGCAGGTGGTGTACCTGGTGCCTACCACGATCCTGGCTCAGCAGCATTATAATACCTTTGTCCAGAGGATGAAGGATTTTCCTGTGCGTATTGATCTGATGTGCAGATTCCGGACTGCGGCGGAGCAGAAAAAGACCATTGAAGACCTGAAAAAAGGCCAGGTGGATATTGTTATCGGCACTCATCGGCTTCTCTCGAAGGATGTTCAGTTTAAAGATCTGGGCCTGCTGATCGTGGATGAAGAGCAGCGGTTCGGGGTTACCCATAAAGAAAAGATTAAAAAGCTGAAGGAAAACGTGGATGTGCTCACACTGACAGCAACGCCTATCCCCAGGACTCTTCACATGAGCCTCATCGGTATCCGGGATATGAGCGTGCTGGAAGAGGCGCCTATGGACAGAATGCCCATCCAGACTTTTGTTATGGAATATAATGAAGAGCTGGTCCGGGAAGCTATAACCAGAGAGCTGGCCAGAGGCGGCCAGGTATATTATGTATATAACCGGGTAAATGACATTGATGAGATCACCAACCGGATCGCAAAGCTGGTGCCGGAAGCCAACGTGGCCTTTGCCCATGGGCAGATGAGAGAGCATCAGCTGGAGAAGATCATGTACGGATTTATCAACGGAGAGATCGACGTTCTGGTTTCCACGACCATTATTGAAACAGGCCTGGATATTTCCAACGCCAATACGATGATCGTCCACGACGCGGACCAGATGGGCCTTTCCCAGCTCTATCAGCTTCGGGGACGGGTGGGACGTTCCAACCGGACGGCCTACGCCTTCCTTATGTACCGAAGAAATAAAATGCTCAAAGAAGTGGCGGAGAAACGGCTCCATGCTATCCGGGAATTTACCGATCTGGGCAGCGGTTTTAAGATCGCCATGCGGGATTTGGAGATCCGGGGAGCCGGAAATCTTCTGGGAGCAGAACAGCACGGCCATATGCAGGCAGTGGGCTATGACCTGTACTGCAAAATGCTGGACGAGGCGGTAAAAGAAGCAAAGGGTATCAAGCAGCAGGAGGAATTCGAGACCTCTGTGGATCTGGAGCTGAACGCCTTTATTCCCCCGAAATATATTCCCAACGAATACCAGAAGCTGGATATTTATAAAAGGATCGCAGGTATCGAGTCTCAGGAAGAATATGAGGATATGCTGGAAGAACTTCTGGACCGGTTCGGCGAGCCGCCTAAAGCAGTGGAGAATCTGCTGGCTATTGCGGCTTTGAAGGCACTGGCTCATAGGGTTTATATCACAGAGATCAAGCAGACGGGAAATGATGTGAAGATCACTATGTTTAAGCGGGCAAAACTGGATCCTTCAGGATTTCCGAAGATATTGGAAAAATATAAGAACAACCTGAAAATGCACTTGGAAGAGCCTCCTTACTTCCAGGTATCTCTTAAAGGGCGTAGGCCTAAGGAGACCCTGGATGTGCTGGAAGTCCTGAATGATATACTGACAGACTTTCAGGCGCTGAGGGAGGAGTCAAAGATCCCGATGTAAGCTGCGGGGCATCAAACCGGCACCGCCAAATGGACATGCAGCATGTCCGCTTGGTTTGTTGCCCGCGGGAATAAAGGCCGCCTGTGTATACAGCTTCTTTCGGAACTTTCACAGGATGTTCACTTTTTCGGGCAAAAACTATCTTGCCTCAGAAGATAAATACGTCTATAATGGGTAAAGGACATTTTTAGGAACTACAGGAGGAAATTATGAATAAAGTAACTAAGAAATTAACCGGTGCGCTTTTGGCAGGTCTGCTGGGGGCATCGTTTCTGACAGGGTGCAGCAAGACGGTGGACGGGACCCAGCCCCTCCTTACCTCAGGAGAGGATACGGTAACCGTAGGAACTGGAAACCTGATGTTGAGGATGAACCAGGCAACTATGCTTTCCTATTATTCCATGATGGGATCCGGCACCACCGGGATCTGGTCCCAGGATGCAGGAAACGGAGAGACTTACGGGGATACTACCAAAAAGAATGTGCTGGATGAGCTTGAAAATATGCTGGTTCAGAAGCAGCATGCGGCAGATTATGATGTCACTATTTCAGAAGAGGAGCACAGTAAGATCGAGGAAGCGGCCAAGGCTTTCATGGACGCAAATACAGAGGAGACTATCCAGTCTTTATCTGTTTCCCAGTCTGACGTGGAGTCTCTTCTGGAGCTTTATACCTATCAGACAAAAATGTATGATCCTATGGTGGCAGATGTAGATACCAATGTAGAGGATTCTGAGGCTGCCCAGAGCAAGATCACTTACTGCCGGATCGACATCAGCGATGCCCAGAATGATGACGGAACTACAACGCCCCTTACCGACGAGGAAAAACAGGAGAAGAAAGAGCAGGCTCAGGCCATCCTGGACCAGCTTCAGGCTTCACCGGATCCTGCCAGCGCAGACATGGATGCCATTGCAAAGGGCGTTAATGAAGACCTCAGTGCAGTGGATAATACCTTTGGTGATGATGATACGCTCTTAGATGATAAGCTGAAAGAAGCCGCAAAAACCCTTCAGGACGGACAGGTTTACGGAGAAGTGGTAGAAGGGGAAAACGCTTACTTTGTAGTGCGTATGGACAGTGTTCTGGACCGGGAAGCTACAGACCAGGAAAAGGAGAATATCGTAGAGGAAAGACAGCAGGAAGCCTACAACGATCTTCTCAAAGAATGGAAAGAAGATACGGACATTACGGTAAACGAGAAAGAGTGGGAAAAGGTTACTCTTACGGATACTGAACAGTATACCATCAAACAGCCTGAGACAGAAGAATCTGGAGAAGATACCGCCGCCGGTACCGGAGAAGAGACTGCAGAAGATACAGGAGACGGTACAGCGGACGCTTCAGACAGTACCGGGACCGAAACGGAGCAGGATACTGCCGGAACAGATGCTGGTACACAGAGCCAGGAATAAAGAGTAAAAAAGCTGCCGGGTCAGCCCAAAGGGGGTTGATCCGGCAGCTTTTTCATGCCTGTGTCATTCACCCATACGGATATTTTTCACAGTTTTCTTTTCAATGGTCAGGTTTTCATAAATCCGGACGCCGCCTTCCCCTGTGGGAGATTGGGCCAGAAGTCCGACTTTTACTGTATTTCTGGCAGGAAGATTGAAAAACCGCATCATATAAAATTTTTCTCCGTCTGCAGAATAGTGGAAAGCAAAGGACTGGCCGGCCCTGCATATCTGCAGCCAGATAGAATCCTCTTCGATATTGCAGCCGTTCGCATCGTCCGAAGAACCGTCTTTAGTGACAACGCTGACAACTGCGTGAGTGCCGAAATCCGTAAACTCAAAACAGGCCTTTGCCCAGTTTTTATCGTCCAGCATGACCATGACAGAGGAAGAATCATAGGTAGACTTAAAATCCAGAGAAACTTTTACACGCAGGACAAAATCCCCCTCAAGTTCTGTATAATAAAAAGGAGCGTTACTTAAGGACTCAGGAGTGATCCCTTCTTCTCCTACGGCTCCATTGTTGCAAAAGAAATCACTTTCCTTTGGCGCCAGGATTTCCCAGCGGTTTCCTGTCTTTGAAATTGTACTTTCATTGATCCATTTAAAATCCATACCAGATACCTCACACTTTAAAAAGTTTATTCTACACGCCAGTCGGCGTCAGACTCCCACTGGCATTGGGTAATCTGCATGTTAGTGAACGCTGCTCTGTAGGAGCCTTCTGTGGGACTGCAGGCGTAGATACCATAGGTGATCTTTTCGGCGCCTTCCCACATATGAAAGATCCGCATCTGCCGGAAGGTTTTGCCGTCTTCACTGCATTCAATACAGTAGTCGCTGTTTCTGCGTGAAAAGCGGTACCACATACTTTTGATGTCAGAAGAGATATCTGTAGTCGCCCAATCCGAATATCCGTGATTAGTTACGACGCTTCCCAGCCGCTGGATTTTTTCATCCTCATATTCAATAGAAGCTTTAAACCAGTTGTCGCTGTCCAGATACATGGCGACGCCGCACTGGTCAAAGCGGCAGGAACTTTCAAACTCTGTCTTTACAATAAAAGAAAAAAACTTGTCCTCTGTTTCAATCTGTAACACAGGGGCGTTATCATTTTGGAATCCGTAATAGGTCCGTGCCCACAGATCGGTTCCCTTTTCTGTGGTGATCACTACCTTGCTTTCGCTGATTTCCGCCTGTTTCGGCTGCCGTGTCCATTTTGGACTGCATTTCAAAAAATCCATAGCTTTTCCTCACTTTCTTTATACTATATTTGCAGACGATAATTTTTGCCTGTATTAATAAACAATTCCTTTTTCTTTATAAAGAGTTTTCTTTGGCTTTCCTGCAAAAAAGATTCCGGCCAGAAGCAGGACAGGGAAAAGAATACCTGCAAAAATACCGATCTTTAAGTTGTCCTGGAACATTCCGGATACCATGCCCACCAGAGTGGGACCGCCGGTACAGCCTACGTCTCCTCCTAAAGCCAGAAGCGCAAACATAGCCGTGCCTCCCTTAGGCAAAGCGGCGGAAGCCTTGCTGAAAGTTCCCGGCCACATGATCCCCACAGAAAGTCCGCATACTGCACAGGCGATCAGACTAAGCTGAGGCACAGGCAGCAGAGAGATCCCCAGGTAAGAGAGTATACACAGACCGCAGCTGCAGATCATAAAACGCTCCAGGTTTATGCGGTCTCCATATTTTCCGTAGAAAAGCCTGGACAGACCCATCAGGATTGCAAAGGCCAGAGGACCGGCCAGATCTCCGGCTGTTTTGGAGATCCCAAGACCCTGCTCGGCAAAGGTGGAAGCCCACTGGCTTACCGCCTGTTCGCTGGCGCCTGCACATACCATCATAAGCAGCAGGACCCAGAAGATTTTCATACCCAGCAGTTCTTTTAATTTAAGCCCCGATTCTCCTTCTTCGATCAGCGGTGCGATGGGAACCTTTGTAAAGGCGATGGCGTTGCAGATGGGAAGCAGGGACCAGACAAGGGCCAGAAGCTTCCAGTTTTCAATACCTGCCAGATGGAAAAACAGGGTGGAAAGAAGCACCACTCCCGCATAACCCCAGCAGTAAAAGGAGTGGAGCATACTCATGGCCTTCTCTTTATTATCCGAGGGGCAGGCCTCCACCACCGGACTGACCAGAACCTCTAAAAGCCCTCCGCCGATGGCGTAGATCATTACAGAGATCAGGATCCCTGCAAATGGAAGAGGCAGAAGCTCCGGCAGGATCGTCAGCAGGATCAGGCCTCCGGCTGAGAAAATATGGGCCAGGACCATGGAAACACGATACCCGATCTTGTCTACGAAGCTTACCGAAATAAGATCCACCAGAAGCTGTACCCCGAAGTTGAAGGTGATCAGCAGGGTGATCTGAGAAAGCGGGATCTGGTAGCTTTTCTGGAAAAATAAAAACAGCAGGGGCGCAAAGTTGTTGACGACAGCCTGCACAATATAGCCTGTAAAACAGGCGGTAATGGTTTTGTTATATTGGTTTTTCATTATTTCACCTCCTGAAATGGGATTATATTACAAAAATATCTTTAAGTCATTGCACAAAATTGCCTTTATATAGTACAATATCACAAATTCAGTGAAAGGGGAAAGGGAGCGCATTATGAATTGCAGGATTATTACAGATGACACCCTTCGGGAAACGATACGCCATGGGAACAGCGGCTATCCTTTTGCATATTATCCGGAGAATATCTGGCAGTTTGATTTTCACAGGATCGACTGGCACTGGCACCATGAGCTGGAGCTTTTATATGCGGCCAGAGGATCTGTCATTTGCCTTGTGGGAACGGAGCGGATAGATCTTCAGGAGGGTCAGGGGATCTTTATTAACAGCGGAGTCCTTCACCGGTATGAAGTCTCAGAAGACACATTTTCTCCCAATATTGTGTTTTCGCCAACTTTACTGGCGGCAGAAAATACGCTGATCTACGCCAAATATATCCGGCCGGTGATAAATTCCGGGATTCCCTGTCAGGTTCTGGATCCTCAGATTTCCTGGCAGAAGAAGATACTGGAGATAGCAGAACAGATTTTTGCGGTTCAGGAGACAGAAGAAAAAAATGAGCTGCGTACTTTGCAGAGTCTTTTTGAGATCTGGGAGCTATTTACCCTCCATTTTGACCTGGGATCTGATTCCTTAAAGGAGCGCGGTATGGATCATAAACAGGCGAAGCTCCAGACGATGATGCAGTTTATCCATGATCATTACAGGGAGGAAATAACTCTTGAGAGGATTGCTGACTCGGCTTCGGTCAGCAAAAGCGGAGCGTTGCATATTTTTCAGTCCGGGATCCAGATTTCTCCGGTGGCTTATCTGATACGCTACCGCCTGGCCGTCGCTGCAGAACTGCTTTATACCACCCGGAAATCCATTTCGGCCATCGCAGAAGAAACCGGATTTGCAAGTGCAGGATACTTTTGCAGGAAATTCCGGCAGCACTACCATATGAGTGCAAACACATACAGAAAAATGAAGGGAGCATAGCAGATCAAAACCGGGAATATGGATACATTTGACTGCTATGCTCCTTCTATAGAAAAAGTTTATCTGCGGCTTTTGCTTTTCTCAAAGGCGTGGATCCAGTCGGACTTCAGGAAATAGATCAGAAATACAATAGAGCTTAACGTCCAGGTCAGAGGATAAGCCCAGAAGATCACCCTTATGTCAGGAATCAGCTTTACAGTGACCGTTATGTAAGTTACCCGGATAATACACCAGCATACCAGCATGACCAGCATGGGCACCGTGGACTTTCCGGCTCCCCGGAGGATCCCCGCCATACAGTGGGAGAAGGCCAGGAGAAAATAAAATAACGTGGCTACATGAGCCTGGGCTGTTCCATAGGAGATCACCTCCGGCGTACTGCTGAACGCGGCGATCAGCACAGGCGCAAGGCCATAGATCGCCAGGCCGATCAGCTCTGCAATGGTAATGGAGCAGAAGACGCCGAATACCGCTCCTTTCTTGGCACGGTCATATTTTTTCGCCCCCAGATTCTGGCTGATAAAGGTAGTGAGAGCCAGGGCAAAACAGGTGATGGGCAGGAAGCCGAAGCCTTCTACCTTAGAATAAGAGCCGCAGCCGGCCACTGCCATTTCTCCGAATTTGTTAATGTTGGACTGTACCACCACGTTAGCCAGAGAGATAATGGAATTCTGCAGTCCCGCGGGAAGGCCGTTGGCAATGATCTGCCGCAGGACCAGGACATCGATCTTGATCCTGGAAAGGTGCACCCGGTATTCCTCAGGACTTTTCATCAGCTGCCACAGGCAGAGAAAGGCGCTGAGAAACTGGGAAATAATAGTAGCCAGGGCAGCGGAACCTACCCCCAGGTGGAAGACTCCTACAAAAAGAAGGTCCAGGACAATGTTTACAAGGGAGGAGATCACCAGATAGATCAGCGGGTGGCGGCTGTCCCCTACGGACTGGAGGATCCCTACCATGAAGTTATACATAACAAAGGCCAGAGAACCGGAGAAATAGATCCGGAAGTAAGTAATGGAATTAGGAAGTACCTCCGAAGGAGTCCCCATCAGCACCAGGATCTGAGGAGCGGCCAGAACGCCCACTGCAGTCAGCAGGATCCCGGAGATAAGGCCAAGGGCCATAATAGTATGAATGGTACGCTGAACGATATGGAACTTTCTGGCGCCATAATATTTAGCTACCACAACGCCTGCCCCAATGGCCAGACCGTTAAAAAATCCCACCATGAGAAAGATCAGGTTTCCTGAAGAACTTACTGCCGCCAAAGCGGTGCTGCCCAGAAATCTTCCTACAATGAGAGAGTCTGCAGTGTTATAAAGCTGCTGAAAAAGATTGCCGAAGAAAAGCGGTATGGCAAAAAAAATGATCCTTTTCCAAATAGGACCCGTTGTCATAGAAACTGCTGAAGAATTACTGCTCATATATGTATGTCCCCCTATCTGCCGCTGTTCCGGCAGTGCAGGCTTCCGGACAGCAGAATGATCTGTGATGTTTTAAATATCAGCTATCCATAGTATAGTTCTGTGGAAGTAAAAAAGCAATGGGAACCTTATGCCCTCCTTCTTTCCTCCTTGCCCCTTTTTGAGGAAGAGGGGTATAATAGTATCCAAACTACGAAAGAAGAAGGTTATGTTTATGTACATATCAGATTTACATATCCATTCCCGGTTTTCCAGAGCCACCAGCAAAGAAGGAGATCCGGAACATCTGGAGCTGTGGGCCAGGAAAAAAGGCATTCACCTGGTGGGAACCGGAGATTTTACCCATCCTCAGTGGCGGGAAGAACTTAAGGAAAAACTGGAACCTGAGGGAAACGGTCTGTACAAATTGAAGAAGGAATATCAGATCCGGGATGCCATGACGCCGGATTCCATAGAACCCAGGTTTGTGGTAACGGGAGAGATCAGCTCTATTTATAAGAAGAATGATAAGACCAGAAAAGTACACAACCTGCTGATACTGCCCGGACTGGAAGCGGCAGACCGGCTTTCTGCCCGGCTGGAAGAGATCGGAAATATCCATTCAGACGGAAGACCGATCCTGGGGCTGGACTGCCGGGATCTTCTGGAAATTCTCCTGGAAACCGTTCCAGAAGGAATCTTTGTGCCGGCCCATATCTGGACCCCTCATTTTGCTATGTTCGGGGCCTTCTCAGGATTTGACACCGTGGAGGAATGCTTTGAGGATCTTACCCCTCATATCCACGCAGTGGAGACCGGTCTTTCCTCTGATCCGCCTATGAACTGGCGGGTTTCTGCTCTGGACAGATTCCAGCTGATCTCCAATTCAGATGCCCATTCTCCCGGAAAACTGGGGCGGGAGGCCAATCTGATGGATACGGAACTTTCCTATGAAGGGCTTTGGAGAGCCATTCAGACAGGAGAGGGACTGGAAGGAACGATTGAGTTTTTCCCTGAAGAAGGAAAATATCACTATGACGGCCACAGGAAATGCCACCTATGTCTTTCTCCGGCTCAGACAAAAGAATATCAGGGACGCTGCCCGGTCTGCGGACGGAGGCTGACCATCGGCGTGGAACACCGGGTGGAAGAGCTGGCAGACCGTCCTCAGGGATTTGTGAGAGAAAACGCAAAGGCCTTTGAATCTCTTATGCCTCTGCCGGAGCTGATCGCTCAGGCTACCGGTCATTCTGCGGCCAGCGCCAAGACAGAAAAAATCTACGGCGAAATGCTGAAGAACCTGGGACCAGAGTTTGAGATCCTGCGGAATGTACCGGTGGAAGACATTCAGAAACAGGCAGGCTATTTCATAGGAGAAGGGATCCGAAGGCTGAGAGAAGGCCGGGTAGAACGTCATCCGGGATTTGATGGAGAATATGGGACCATTAAGCTTTTCAGAGGAAGCGAACTGGAGGATACCCAGGGGCAGATCAGCCTTTTTGACGGTTTTGGGCTTGAAGCCCTGTCCGGGACTCAGACAGACCCAAAAGGCAGGGAAGCGCAGCTTCCCATCAGACCGGAACAGGAAAAAGCCGGGGCAGAGTTTTCAAAGGATCCTTTGGCCGGGGAGAAGGAAAAACCTCTGGAACCTCTTCCTGAACTTAACCAGAAGCAGCAGGAAGCAGTGGAGAGTATCCATCCTGTGACTGCCGTTATTGCAGGACCGGGTACAGGAAAGACCAAGACTCTTATTGAAAAGATCCTTTCTCTTATAGAACGGAGAAAGGTAAAGCCTTCTCAGATCACAGCGGTAACTTTTACGAACAAAGCTGCCCAGGAGATGAGAGAACGTCTGGAGAAAGAGCTGGGAAATAAAAGAGCCCTGAAACAGATCCAGATCGGAACCTTTCATTCCATCTGCCTGGATATACTGAGAGCACAGGGAGAGGTTTTTTCTCTGGCTGATGAGATCCAGGTAAAGGAACTGGCCCAGGAGACCATTGATATCTGGAACCTGAAGATTTCTGTAAGAGATTTTCTCTCGGAGATTTCCCTGTATAAATCGGCTCCGGGAGAAAGAGTCTTTCCCGATCAGGTCTGGGAAGAGGCTTTTATCCATTATCAGAAATTGTTACAGGACCGAAACCTGGCAGACTTTGACGACCTTCTCCTGAAAGCTTTAGATCTGGCTCAGGCATCCCAGATGGAAGAAGAATGCAAGAAAAGATTTACCTATCTTCTGGTAGATGAATTTCAGGATGTAAACCCTGTACAGTACAGGCTCATGCTGGAATGGGCAAAAGGAGGAAGAGAGATTTTCGTGATCGGAGATCCGGATCAGGCTATTTACGGATTCCGGGGCTCTGACTCCAGGTGTTTTGAAAGGCTGAAAGAAGATCGGCCGGACACCAGGATGATCTGTCTGGAGGAAAACTACCGGTCGGTTTCTACAGTAGTGGAGGCTGCCACAGCGGTGATCTCCCGGAACCCCGGAGAGGAAAGACATCTGAAAGCTCACAGAGGGCAGGGAGAAAAGCTTCGGATTGTAGAGGCTGCTTCGGATCTTTCTGAGGGAATCTTTGTGGCAAAAGAGATCAACCGGCAGACAGGAGGTCTGGATATGCTGGAAGTTCAGAAAGGGTATGAGGCGGAAACCCAGCGGTGCCAGAGAAGTTTTTCTGATATTGCGGTTCTATGCAGGACCCACCGGCAGTTCCGGATCCTGGAGAAATGCCTGGCTAAGGAAGGGATCCCTTATGTGACTGTGGGAAGAGAAGATTTTCTCCTGGATCCTGCAGTAAGGGGAACCGTAAGTTTCTTTAAGAGTCTGACGGAAGAAAATACCCAGGCCAGAAGCCTTTCCCTGAAGCTTCTTTGGGGATTGGACGATACAGAAATGGCAGACAGCGTATACCAGGCGGCAAAGAAAAAGTATCTGCCCCTGTTGAAGAAAGGCAGACCGGAAAAGATCCTGAAGTCCTGGCAGGAAGACATGAATCTGAAGAAAAGCCAGGATATGACCAGGCTTTGTCAGATGACCCTTTCCTATTCAACTATGGAGGAATTCCTTCAGGATCTGTCTTGGGGAGAAGAAGGTGACCTGGTCCGCCGGCCCCAGAAAAGCTACAGCGCCGGAGCCGTTTCTCTGATGACCCTTCATGGTTCTAAGGGGCTGGAATTCCCCCTTGTATTTCTCTGCGGGGTGCAGCAGGGAGTCCTTCCCCTGGAAAAAGAGGATTATCCCACAGATCTGGAAGAAGAGCGAAGACTTTTCTTCGTCGGCATGACAAGAGCAAAAGATCAGTTGATCCTCACCTATGTAAAGGAGCCGTCCTCCTTTCTGGAAGATATACCGGAGGAACTGGTTTTAAGAGAAAAAGCAGGGAAAAAGCAGCAGGAAACAGAAGGGGAACAGATGAGTCTGTTTGATTTTATAAAAGAATAAAGGGTCCGGGAAAAAGATTCCTGGATTTATCCGTTGGCGAAGTATATGCCGGAGGGGATGAGGATTGAGAAAAACAGAGGCTCTTCCATGTTACATCTGTCTTCATACATTTGTTACATGGAAAAGCCTCTATATTTTTACTGAGCAGCTTTGGCCTGCTCTAAAGCTCTGGCAAGCTGATCCGGACAGGAAGTTCCTCTGCCGCCGCAGTCTGTTCCTTTTAATCTTGCGATCACGTCGTCGATCTTCATTCCCTGTACCAGACTGGCAATACCCTTTGTGTTGCCGTTGCAGCCACCGTTAAATTTCACGGATTTTATTCTATCGCCGTCCAGTTCGATGTCAATAGACCGGGAACAGACACCTTTTGTTTTATAAACCATATCTTTATACCTCCTTAAAATCCTTTTTACCCTGGCAATTATACCACAAAGCGGAGAGCCAGGCGAGCATTTATGCTCATTTGGCGACCGTCGATGATACAGGACACTAGCCGCCTGCGGTTAGTATAGCATGACCGGAAAGAAAAGTAAAACGCCAGTGGAAAAAACAGGGCAAAACGTGTAAAATAGATTACAGTTCCCGGACAGGCCGGAATCCTGCTGATACCCGGCGGCAGACCGGAACAGAAAATGCAGTATCAGGAAAGAAAGAGGGATATACAGTGAAAGCTATAGGTATTATCGGAGCCATGGAAGAAGAAGTATCCATGTTAAAGGAAAAAATGACAGAGGTGACCGTTAAGGAAAAAGCGGGAATGGAATTTTTCCACGGGATGTTAAAAGGCCATGAAGCGGTAGTGGTGCGTTCAGGCATCGGAAAAGTCAACGCAGGGATCTGCACCCAGATCCTGGCAGATGACTTTCATGTAGACGCTGTGATCAATACAGGGATCGCAGGTTCTCTGAGAGCAGAGATCAATATTGGAGATATTGTGCTGTCCACAGATACTATGCAGCATGATATGGACGCCAGAGAGTTCGGCTATCCGGCGGGACAGATCCCCAGGATGGATACCCTGGCCTTTCCAGCAGACGAGGGACTGCGCAAACTTGCCGGCGAGGCGTGCCGTCAGGTAAATCCGGAGATCGGCGTCTGGGAAGGAAGAGTGGTAAGCGGAGATCAGTTTGTGGCAGATAAGGAGAAAAAAGAGTATATCCTTTCCATCTCCCAGGGGAGCTGTACAGAGATGGAAGGCGCGGCTATAGGACAGGCTGCTTATCTGAATCATATCCCGTATCTGGTGATCCGGGCGATTTCCGACAAAGCCGACGACAGCGCCCAGATGGACTATCCAACCTTTGAAAAACAGGCGATCCTCCACAGCGTGCGTCTGGTGGAGCATATGATGGGAATGCTGGATTAAGCGGGAATTTGTCGAGCGATTTTTGTTTTCAAAAGGAATCAGGCGCTATATAATGAAACCAAAGGTTTCCCTCTACAGCCGGCCAGAGGGACAGGCCTAAAAAAGAGCGGACAGATTGAAATATGCAGTTTATTATCCGGTCTGCCGCCGAAATTAAGGAGGAATTATGGAGCGCCTGTTTTTTTACTGGGGTGCCTGCCTTATGGGACTTTTCTGTCTTATAAGTATGCTGGCAGTTTATAACAGCAACAAAAGAATTTTAAGAGATCTGAAACAGCCCGGAGAGGAAAAAGACAAGTGGATGTTAGCTTTTATGCTGGAACATCAAAAACTTCTGAAAGAAAATACCATTATCCACAACCCATCGGTTTACGTGGTCAAAAGAATGAGAGGACGAAAGATAGGACCTTGGAGCATCCGTAAGATGAAGAGCATATCCTGGGGAACTTTCGTCCTTTCTTTTTTGTTTGCGGGACTGCAGATCTTATATGCATGGCCTCCTCAGACCGGATTGGCCGGAGTATCTTTTCTGGGCAGACATACCACGGTGTTTAACTTTTCCATGGTTGCCGGGATCTGTACAGAGGTCTTTCTTCTGGCTCTGCGGATAATACTGGGCATGAGTTACCAGGAAGAGGTGATAGAGACCAGTCTTCTGGACTATGTGGAAAACCGGTGGAGAGAACCGGCAAAGATCATTCCTCTGGAAAATGCCAGAAGCTCTAATACCCGGGAGTCCCGGACTCAGAAAAAGAAAGAAAAAGAGAAAGAGATCCAGCCTCCTAAAGACAGCCGGGATAAGGCCATGCGGCAGATGGAGCAGGGGATCCTGGAAGCTGCCGCCGCAGACAGCAGATACAGTCATCTGTTGAATAAAGAAGAGGAGGCCATTGTAAAAGATGTAATTAAAGAATTTCTAACTTGATAAACAGGTAGGGATTTGCTAAACTAAGAGATGAAAAAAATTTCGCAAAGGAGAAGAGGAAAATGGGAAATAAAGTGACATTTGACTACTCTAAGGCAGCAGAAGTTGTTCGCGCAGAAGAAGTAGCAGCAATGAAAAAGATGACAGAGACAGCTAAAGAAGTCCTTGTATCCAAAACAGGACTGGGAAATGATTTCCTGGGCTGGATCGATCTTCCTGTAGATTATGATAAGGAAGAGTTTGACAGGATCAAAAAGGCTGCGAAGAAAATCCAGGAAGATTCAGAAGTGCTTCTTGTTATCGGGATCGGCGGTTCTTACCTCGGAGCCAGAGCAGCGATTGATTTCCTGAATCATCCTTTCTACAACAACCTGAGCAAGGATAACAGAAAGACTCCGGAAATCTACTATGTAGGAAATAATATCAGCGGTGCATATGTGAAAGGCCTGGCAGAGGTAGTCGGCGACAGAGACTTCTCCATTAACGTTATCTCCAAATCAGGAACTACTACAGAACCGGCCATTGCTTTCCGCTATTTCAAAGAAAAAATGGAAGCAAAATATGGCAAAGAAGAGGCGGCCAAGAGAATTTATGCCACTACAGACAAAGCAAAGGGAGCTTTGAAGACTCTGGCAGACGAAGAAGGATATGAGACATTCGTAGTGCCGGATGACGTAGGCGGCCGTTTCTCAGTTCTGACTGCCGTAGGACTTCTGCCTATCGCTGTCAGCGGTGTTTCTATAGACAAGCTTATGGAAGGCGCTGCTTCAGGAAGAGAGCTGGCTTTGAACACTCCATATGAAGAAAATGACGCCATGCTTTACGCCGCAGTACGTAATATCCTTCACAAGAAAGGAAAAGCTGTGGAAATCCTGGCAGATTATGAACCTACTCTTCATTATGTGGCTGAATGGTGGAAACAGCTCTACGGAGAAAGCGAAGGAAAAGACCAGAAAGGTATCTATCCCGCATCTGTAGACTTTACTACGGACCTTCATTCTCTGGGACAGTTCATCCAGGACGGCTCCAGGATCATGTTTGAAACGGTTCTGGCTATTGAAGAGCCGAAGGATGATATTGTGATCAAAGAAGAAGCCAGCGATCTGGATGGTTTGAACTATCTGGCAGGAAAAGGCATGGACTTTGTAAATAAGAGTGCCATGAATGGAACGATCCTGGCACACACAGATGGAAATACACCAAACCTTATGGTGAAGATCCCGAAACAGGATGAGTTTTATCTGGGACAGCTTTTCTACTTCTTTGAGTTTG
>DWUY01000094.1 GCA_019120515.1 Candidatus Blautia avicola
GTTCCAGTACTGACTGGAGGCAATGGGCATATTGGAAATGGTAAAATATTTGTTCAGCTCGTCAAAGGTAGCTGTGCATCCTCCTCTTCTGGCAGATACCACAGAAGCGCCTACCTTCATGTTTTTATCGAAACCGGTGCTGTAGAAAAGGCGGTCCAGAAATGAGATCAGCGTGCCGTTTGCAGAGGCATAATACACGGGAGATCCGATAACGATCCCATCACTTTTCTCAAATTTAGGCGCCGTCTCATTTACCAGATCATCAAAGACACATTTTCCTGTTGTGCTGCATTTACCGCAGGCTATGCACCCCCGGATATCTTTATTTCCTACATGGATCAGTTCTGTTTCAATGCCCTCTCCTTCAAGAGCAGAAGCTACTTCCATTAAAGCAGTATAGGTACATCCTTTTGCATTTGGACTTCCATTGATCAGTAATACTTTCATCTCATCTTCCTCCTTATTTATTTCAGATCCTTAAGCCGGGGAGTTTGCCTCCCGGACGGTTTCCCACAGCTCTTTTCGATCTATGATCTGAAAATATTATACAATGTATGTCAAGAAAATTACAGATCATATAAAAGGATCTTAACGGTAAAGCATTTCTTTTCCTCCTGGATTTCCAGTACGCCATGATAGTTTTTCACTGCGGTACGGACATTCTTCAGACCGAATCCCTGCCCTTTTTCCTGCTCCTTTTTCCCTTCCTGTAAGAAAGGCAGAGGATTCGTTATCCGTATAAAATGTGTACGGGGAATATAATGGATATCCAGATGGATCCATCTTTTTTCTTTTGGATTTTCCCGGCATGCTTTCATAGCGTTGTCCAGAAGATTTCCCAATATGATGATACCATGTTCTGTTGCCAGACCGATCTCTTTTGGAACAGAGATTTTGCTTTGTACAGTGATCTTTTCCTCCCTTGCCTGGCCGAGTTTCAGAGATAAAATAGCGTCCAATCCCATATTTCCTGTAGAAAGGATCTGTGACGCTTCCCCGATATCTCGTGTCAGATGTCCCAGATATTCCTGGATTTCTTCCGTTTCCCTGGATTTTGGAGTGATCCTTGCGGCCATCCAGCAAAGAGACTGGAGATGATTTTTCATATCATGGCGTATGCCTTTCAATCGCTGCTGGGACAGGGACCTTTCCTCTCCCTTTCTCCATATGCTATAATGGCATTATCCCGCCGCTTTGCGGCAGAATTGGAGAACATTGTGTTATGACACGTATTTTAATTGTAGAAGACGACCCTACTATCAACAATCTGATCTGTGAATATCTTTCAGAAAAAGACTTCGACTGCCGACAGGCTTTTTCCGGAACCGAGGGCCGGCTCCTTTTTAATATGGAAAAATTTGATCTGATCCTTCTGGATCTTATGATACCGGGGCTTACAGGGGAAGCGCTGATCAGCCATATCCGCAGTTCTTCCCAGGTGCCGGTTATTGTATTATCTGCAAAGACCGCCCTGGAAGACAAGGTTCGTCTTCTTTCCACAGGTGCGGACGATTATCTTACCAAGCCTTTTGAACTGGAAGAACTTCTTGCCAGGATCCAGGTACAACTCCGGCACAAAGCGGCCGGGTCCTCTCCTGCTTCTCCTTCTCTTCAGTATAAAGACTGGGAGCTGGATGAACAGGCCAGAGCTTTTTTGGTAAAAGGCCAACGGCTGGATCTTACCGCCCATGAGCTGGGAATCATCACCCTTCTGATGAAATATCCCAAAAAGGTGTTTACCAAACAGGAAATTTTTGAATCTGTCTGGCACCAGGATTATTTTTTGGAGGACAAGACCATTAATGTACACATCAGCAATATCCGTTCCAAACTGAAAGAAACAGGTACAGACAGCTACATACAGACCGTGTGGGGAATCGGATTTAAATTAAAAGAATAGGCTGCCCTGTTTTTAATCTTTAACTTTTCTTAAACTTTTCTTTGCGCTTTTTGAAACTCTCTGTGAGATACTGAATTCAGAAAAGAACAAGAGGCTTTTCAAAAAAGCTGACCAGGAGGATAAAAGATGAAAGATATAATCGTCACACAAAATCTCACAAAGATGTATGGAGATAAAGCCGCTGTCTCTTCCATGGATATGCATGTGAAGCAGGGAGATATTTACGGTTTTATCGGAAGAAACGGCTCTGGCAAGTCCACTACCTTAAAAATGCTCTGCGGGCTGGCCTTTCCTACCCAGGGGAGTATCCGGGTATTCGGCCAGTCCCTGAGCCAGGAAAGCGTAAGAAAACGCATCGGTGTTCTCATTGAATCCCCGGGACTGGAAGGAGGCCGGAGCGCCTACGAAAACATGTACTTAAAAGCCAGCCTTATGGGAATCGTAGATCCTGATAAAGAGATCCGGGAACTTCTCACCTTTACAAGATTAAATCCGGACAACAAAAAACTGGTGAAGCGTTATTCCATGGGCATGAAGCAAAGGCTTGGAATCGCCATGGCTCTTCTGGGAGGCCCGGACCTCCTGATCCTGGACGAACCGATTAATGGTCTTGATCCGGAAGGAATGAACCAGCTCCGCTCTCTGCTGCTAGATCTGAACCAGAAGAAAGGGGTAACGATCCTGGTCAGCTCCCATATTTTAGGGGAACTTTCCAAAATGGCTACCCGGTATGGGATCATCAAAGACGGCTGTCTGGTGAAAGAGATTTCCAAAGAAGAACTGGCTGCAGAGTGTAAGGATTATCTCTATCTGAAAACCTCTGACAGTAAAATGGCCGCCGTACTTCTGGAAGAAAAACTGGGGATCCAAAATTATGAAGTCCGGCCGGAAGGAGAGATCCGCATTTATCAGAAGGCAGATCCGGGAGATATCACCACAGTGATGACTTCCGCAGGTATTCCGGTATATGCCATCTACAGCCATCAGCAGGATCTGGAAGGATATTTTCTGGATCTGATGGGTAAAGAAAGCAAAACCGGTTCTTCAAAGAAAGGAGGAAGACGCCATGCTTAATCTCACGCGTATGGAATTCCGCAGACTGTTCAAAGATAAAAGTGTTTATATTACGTTAGCTGCTTTTTTAGGATTTATCCTGATCGCTCTGATCACAATGAAACTGGTGACCGATCCGAATCTTTTGGCCTTTGCTACGGAAAACGGATTTGAGTTCACTGCGGAAGATCAGGCTGACGCAGCCTCTTTCCTCCATTGCACCATCGCTGACTTTGTCAGCAACCTTCTTTTTTCCGGAGGCCTTATGGTCTGCTTTAGTGCCATCTTCTGCGCCCTCAGCACCTGTGATGACTTTTCTTCCGGTTTTGGAAAAAATATTTTTTCCTACTATCCGGACAGGGGATATTATATCGTAAGCAAAATCGTTACCCACTGCGCCATTAACGCTATGTTTATACTGGTTCTTACCGCTGCCAGCATAATCCTCTTTAAGATCTTCGGATTTTCCAATCCTCTGGGAGATCCTCTGAAAATGGCGCTGATGCTTGTGATCGGCTGGGTAGCCCTGATCCCCCTTGCGGCTCAGAATATGCTTTTCTGTATGCTTATCCGTAACGCCGCGGTGGTCAGTATCCTTTCTATCCTTTGCGGTCTGGGAACTGTGGCAGGAACGATCGAAGCTGTCACCAGGCTTTTGGGGATCCATATCGCTCAGTTTTTCCCGCCTTACCTGGTGATGATGGCTCCTTATATCAGCGGAAGCACCAGTACAGGTTCCTTCCTTTCTCTGGCCGTAGGCCGGGAAGGACTGGGTACAAACCTGTTCCTGTCTATGTTTGCCAGCCTTTTGTGGACCATGTTCTATATCTGGCTTTCTAAAAAAGTGCTGAGTAAAAAAGATATCTGTTAAGAGGAATATGCCTATGATAAAAACAGTATTGCTCATTTTATTTGCCTTATTATTTTGCCTCTCTCTCGCTGCTCTTCTGCTTTACAGAAGGCAGGTGAGAGGACTATCCCAACAATTAAAAAATCTGGAGCCGGGAAGTAATCAGAGACTTACCTGCTCTGTCAGGGACAGAAATTTTCTGTCCCTTTGCCGCCTGATAAATACTTATATCGATTCCCAGCAGAAACTGGTCCTTCAGGCCCTGGAAGCAGAGGAGGAACTGAAATATACCATTGCCAGCGTTTCCCATGACATACGGACTCCCCTCACCGGAGCTTCCGGCTATATGCAGATGGTGGAAAAAACGGAAGACCCGGAAAAAAAGAAAGAATACTGCCGGATCGTCCGGGGCAGATTGAAAGACCTGGAGCAGCTTTTAGACCAGCTTTTCCTCTATACCAGGCTGACCAGCAAAGAACTTCCCCTTTATATGGAGCCGGTCTCCCTGTTTCCTCTCGTCTGTGAAGTGCTTACAGGATTTTACGGGAAATTTCAGGAACAAGACCGGGAGCCTTCTCTGGATTTTCAGGAAGAATCCATTCAGATCCAGGGAGACAGCAGCCAGTTAAAACGGGTTTTGGGAAATCTGGTCTCTAACTCTCTTTCTTATGGTCTGGGAACCCTTTTCATTCTTCAAAAAGGAACTACTCTGACCCTTTCCAACAAAGTGAAAGATCCGGAATCCATTGACCCGGATCAGATGTTCGCCAGGTTTTACAGAGGAGACCCTTCCAGGAACACTTCCAAAGGTTCTCACGCCGGACTGGGACTTTCCATAGCCAGAGAACTGACTCAGGCAATGGGAGGGAAAATTGAAGCCAGACTTCAGGGAGATATATTGGAAATTATATTGACTTTTCAGGGGGCTTCCCGGTAAACTGTCTATGCAGAACAGTACCCTCAGTGTACAAAATTACATAGCAGAGGCATTTGGTTCCTTGTACACTGAGGGTAAGAGTATCCGGTATTCTATAGCTTTCCGGACCATCAAAAGGAGAAAAAACTATGGAAAATATTCTGATCATTTATAAGTCAAAGTATGGAGCAGCCAGGGAATACGCCCAGCTTCTGGGAAAAGCCCTGAACACTGCCCCTGTTTCTATTGACCAAGCCAGATCTCAGATGGTCGCTTCTGCAGATACGATCATTCTGTGCGGAGGAATCTACGCCTCTTCCATTGCCGGTCTTTCATTTTTGAAGAAAAATTCCGCCCTTCTCAAAGGAAAACAGGCGGCGGTTTTTGCAGTGGGAGCTTCACCCTACGACCAGAAGATCCTGGAAGATTTGAAGAAAAGGCACCTTTCAGGCTCATTAGAGGGAATCCCCCTTTTCTATGGCCGGGGTGCATGGAACGAGGAGATCATGACTATAAAAGATAAATTGCTCTGCTCTATGCTGATGAAAGCAGTATCTAAAAAACCTATGGAACAATGCGAGTCCTGGGAACTGGCTCTGAAAGAGGCTATGGGAAAGAAATGCT
>DWUY01000095.1 GCA_019120515.1 Candidatus Blautia avicola
CTCCCGGCAGGGCTATTTCATGAGGCATCCAGTGGAAATTGCAGGCCAGGAAGATAAAATCCCGGTCCTGTCCCGCGTAGTCTCCACAGTACATCACACCCAGATATCTCTGACTGCTTCCTCTGTCCAGGTACCAGGCCTGTTCTCCATGATAGGAAATATCCGGATATCCCAAGGCCTTGTAATCACTCCCCTTAGGTTCTGTTTCCATATGGAGAAGGGGATTCTTCTTTCGAAAATCAATAGCTTTTTTCACAAAATCCAGAAGCTTGCCATTTTTTTTCATGCCTCTCCAGTCTACCCAGCCGATCTCGTTGTCCTGACACCATGCGTTATTATTCCCCTTCTGAGAATTTCCCCATTCATCTCCCTGGAAGATCATCGGGGTCCCCTGGGAAAACAGCAGCATTGCAAAAGCATTTTTCAGCTGCCGGAAACGAAGCTGCCGGACATTCTGCTTCCTGGTAGGACCTTCCACCCCGCAGTTCCAGGTACAGTTATATTCCAGGCCATCCTGATTATTTTCTCCGTTTTCCTCATTATGCCGCTCCTCATAGGCTACCATATCTGCCATGGTAAATCCATCCTGATCCGCCAGATAATTGATCACTCCGTTATAGGGGGGATTTCTTCTGGTGCGGAATAAAAACTCACCCATCATATTTTCATCGCCCTTTAACATATGGCGCATGCAGTAGAGAAATCCCTCGTTATATTCCCCTGCATTTTTATAAGAAAGTTTTCTTCCTCCCAGTATCCTTTCTCCGTCTACATCATGGAAAAACAGCTTTGTTCCGGACAGATAAGGATCTTTCATAAAAAGCTCCGGACAGATTCCTTTGCCCATAAGATGGAAACCGTCGATATGGTATTCCCTTTTCCAGTATTTTATGATCTCCAGCATTTCTGAGGGGGGCATATCCTCTTCAAAGTAAAACTCCATAAGACATTCCAGCCCGGCCTGGTGGAAGCTGTCCACCATATGCTTAAATTCCTGGACAGGATTTTTTGTAGCGCAGAAAGCGGACTTCGGCGCATAATAGCAGGAATCCCCTGTATAGCCCCAGCAATTTATCCTGGGCTTTTCATCCTTTTTTCTCTTCTCTTCCGCATAGGAATACCGCCGGTCACGCCGCTTGATCCGCAGACGCTCCCGGTATTCGTAGGCAGGCATAAGAAGCACCGCCGTCACCCCCAGTTCCTGGAGGTATGGGATTTTCTGTTCCAAAGCCTGAAACGTCCCTTTTTTTCGTACTCCGGAGCTTTTATGCATGGTAAAGCTTCTTACCTGAAGTTTATATAACACAGAATCTGACAAGGCTCTGGGTTCTGTTTTGTTTTCCTTCCATACATAGCGGTCTGTTTTCCAGCCGCAGCACAGGTTTTCAGATACATCTTCTCCAAAGCCCTGTACATTGCGCAGATATCTGGCTCTGGGATCCTGGAGCACCTCGCCGTCTATCTGATAATTATACTTTATTTCTTCACGGATCCCCTTTACTTTTACAGAGAGGAGCTCTCCTTCTCTGCTTTCTTCCGGAAGGGGGATCTCCAGTTTTTCCTCTTCCTTACCGTATAAGATCAGGGAAGCTTTTGATCCGCGGGGAACCTCCAGGGCAAATTCATAGCCATCCGGAAGTCTGCAAACTCCCGGATAACAGGAACATCCCGGAATTGCCTGTACTTTTTCTTTTTTCTCTCTTCCTGCAGTATTCAAACCGGCACCTCATTTCTATTTATCAATGGATAATCTTATCAGTCTTGTTCTCTTTTTCTGTACATGCCTTTTCCATATAATCATATACAGCCGGCGCATCCATCTCATCGGTCATGGTGACAATGGTGTCTCCTGCCATGAGTATGGTCCTCCCTCTGGGAATCAGCTCTGCCTCATTCCTCCTTACTGCTACGATCAGACAATTCCTGGGCCATTGTATCTGCTGGATCATCTTCCCCTGCAGCGGACTGTTATAGCAGACCACAAATTCCTGCAAAATTTTTTCCCCCGTTTTTTCCGTCACCTTCTGGCCCCGTCTTCTCAGAAGACTGTTAAGGAGGCTTTCATAAATAGGTTCTGACTTCACCCAGGAAGCCACCAGATAGGCGGTAATGGAGATCAAGGACATAGACAGCATCTGGCTGACCTGTCCTGTCATTTCAAATATTAATATGATCCCTGTAATAGGCGCTCTTACAATAGCGGTAAAATATCCCGCCATGGCAAGGAGCACAAAGTTGCTGATATAGGAGGGATCCAGTCCCAGATACTGGGCAGCAAAGGTTCCATAGCAGCCTCCGATAAGGGCTCCCAGTACCAGAAGCGGGAAAAAGATCCCGCCCGGCGCTCCGGAGCCAAAGGAGATCAGGGAAAACACAAATTTCAGGACCAGAAATCCCAAAAGTGTTCCCAAAAGCATTTCTCCTCCCGCCGCCGTCTCAATCAGATCATGTCCGCTTCCCAGGACCTGGGGAACAAAAAGTCCCAGTACCCCGGCCAGAAGGAAGGGGATCAGAAGACGGCTGGTCTCATTTAGACCTTTTGCCTTATAATAAAGGTTCTGCACCCACAAAGTCATCTTATTGTAAAAAGCTCCCAGCAGTCCCAGGATCACCCCCAGGATCAGGATATGCCAGTAATATCTGGGCTGTATCTCCGCGCCGATGTCAAACTGGAACACCGAATGAAATCCTAAAAACTGGCTGGAAACATAATCTGCCGTAATGGAAGCAGTCATCACTGAAACCAGAACAGAAACAGAAAAATTTTTATGTATCTCTTCCAGGGAAAACATCACTCCTGCCAGAGGCGCATGGAAAGCTGCCGCCAGACCGGCGCTGGCCCCGCAGGTGAGCAGATATTTTTCTTCTGTCTTTCCACGGTCAAGAGCTTTGGATAATGCCTTTCCTGTCATGGCTCCGATCTGTATGGAAGGACCCTCTCTTCCCAGAGACAATCCTGCCAAAAGAGATAGAAAACCTCCCAGAAATTTTGCCGGCAGTACCCGCCACCAGACTTGTTCCAGTTTTCCCGTCATCTCCCCTTCTACCTGGGGAATACCGCTTCCTGATATCATAGGCTCCCACTTTACCAGCTTTCCTACGATACACGCCATGAGGATCAGCAGGACAAACCAGGCCCCTGCTGCCGCCGGATTTTCTCTGGAATAGCCAAGGATCACATTCATGGCCCTGCCCGCATACTCCAGAAGGACTCTATATAGCAGCACTACCAGACCGGCGATCAGTCCTACCAGAAATCCCTCTCCTGTCAGTATGGTCTTAAAATGTTCTGCCCTGCGGATCGTGTGGGTGGCGTCCTTCTTCATTTTGCGGAACCTCCTTATCGTAAATCTTCCCGCCTTTTGCGGCGGAGTCATTTTCTGTCAGTCCTATGACCATTCTCATTATACGTGTCCCTATATAAAAATGCAAATTCTTTTAACTCCTGGTTCCATTGCATTCTCCGGAGGTATCTGCTAAAATGTTAGAAGATCATAGATTTCCGTCGGCAGATAAGCCGGGGTCTGTGACATCTTATCAACAAAAATCAGAAGAAAGAGGTCCAAACATGAGTGAAGAAACCTATACAGCGGATATCGGAGCATGTAAACCCAGCGACTGTGCTTCCTGCACTGCCGACTGTTCCAGCGCCGGTGGAAATTCCGGCACCATCCCCAGAGTTCCAAACCCAACCATTAAACTGACACTGGAAGACGATACCGTATTGGAATGCGCCGTTCTCACAACCTTTCCTGTAGAAGGCTTTGGCGAGTACATCGCTTTGGTTCCCCTGAACAAAAACGGAAAGAGTCCTGAAGGAGAAACTTACTTATTCCGTTTTTCAGAAGAGGGAGACACCCCTGTTGTGAGCAATATTGAGAGGGAAGATGAATATATGGCTGCCGCAGAAGCTTTCCATGATTTCATCGCCAATCTGAAAAGTGAAAAAGACCTGGAGGAAAACTGATCTCGCTCCTATCCAAAAGGAGCTGTCGCATGAAACACTGCGGCAGCCCCTTTTCTTTTGTTTCTTTATATTGTTCCAGGTTTCAGACTTATCAGGCTTCAGCTTTCAGGCTGGGGATATCTACCTGAACCTCGGTATCTTTTGTATAGTCGATATTATCAAAATGGAAACCGAACATATGATAGAAATCTTCCCAGTATCCATCGATATCAGAAACCTCTTCCACATTTTCTGTGGTCACCTTTTTCCAGCACTCCATAACCTGATCCTGCACCTTGTGATCCAGTTCCCAGTCGTCCATACGGATCTGATATTTCTCATCCGCAGGCACATGCTCTACCAGCAGCTTGTCCTTAAAAAGTCTGGCGATCTGCTGGATACATCCTTCATGAGTTCCCTGTTCCTTCATTACCTTATATAAAATAGCAAAATACAGAGGCACGATAGGAATAGCTGCGCTGGCCTGTGTCACCAGAGCTTTATTTACAGAGATATAAGCTTTTACATCCTGATATTTCTCATTGATCTCCCCGGCGGTCTTTGTCAGATGACGTTTTGCCTGGCCGATAGTGCCATCATAATAAATAGGATATGTAAGTTCCGGACCGATATAAGAGTAGGCGATAGTAACTGCATCTTTTTCCAGGACATCTGCCTCTTTCAGAGCATCGATCCAATCCATCCAGTCTTCTCCGCCCATAACTTTTACTGTGCCTTCCAGTTCTCCTTCTTCTGCAGGCTCAACGGTCTTGGTGACAATCGTATTTGTCCGCAGATCCAGGCTCTTTTCTGTGAAAGGCTTATCTGTGGTCTTTAAAGAAGATACCCAGGTCTTTCCCTGCGCGTCAGTTCTTCTGGGAGCCGCCAGGCTGTAGATCACCATGTCCACTTTTCCCAGATCCTGTCTGATCATTGAAATGGCCTTTTCTTTTACTTCTTTTGAAAATGCGTCTCCGTTAATGGATTTTGCATATAATCCTTCTTTTGCAGCCTCTTCTTCAAAAGCAGCTGTATTATACCAGCCTGGTGTGGCTGTTCTTTTTCCATTCGAAGGTTTTTCAAACATGATTCCAAGTGTAGCTGCATGACATCCGAAAGCGGCTGTGATCCTGCTTGCCAGTCCATATCCTGTGGAAGCCCCGATTACCAGGACTTTCTTTGGTCCGCCTGTAATATTCTGTTTTTTCACATATGCGATCTGTTCTCTCACATTTTCCCGGCATCCCTGGGGATGTGCCGTAGTACAAATAAACTCTCTGACCTTAGGTTCAACAATCATGATATGCTCCTCCTGGATTTCTATAATAAATTTTCAATCTCTTCTGCATATTTACTTTGAGTCTCAAAACATTTTAACACAGGCCAAAATAATATGCAAGAACTTGTTTCTATTTTCCTGTAGTGCTGCCCATGCCTCCGTTGCGTACAGCCGTGGCGTCATCATCTACTGTAATCCCGTATTCCAGAAAAATCCCCTGGGCAAAGCCGGTGTTTTCCTGTACCTGAACCGTTTTTCCCTCCCTGGAATCATTGGTGATCTTGATAAAGATATGTCCTTCATTATCAGAATTATAGTAATCACTGTCGATGATCCCTACCGTATTATTCAGCTGTAAACGGTATTTAAAGCCCAGTCCGCTGCGGGGATATATCTTTAATACCCAGTCCGGCTCCATCCATGCCCGGATTCCTGTAGGCATCTTCAGAGTTTCTCCCGGCTTCAGTTCAAAATCTACAGGGCTGAAAAAATCATAGCCTGCGCTTCCTGCAGTTGCTCTTCTTGGAAGACGTATCCCGTCATAGATCTTACGGATCTTTTCTTCTTCCATATTCGGGAAGGCATCCTTCCAGCCCTCCAGAAACTGTTCCCAGCTTACCTTCTGGAATTTTGCGATTCTTCTCATAACTTCCTCCTGTAACTGACAGAAGGGCTGCCGCATTTTTTCTCCTGCAGCAGCCCCTCCTGATCTTTAGTCCTCTTTTGGCACATCTTTGATGCTGAAGCTGATACGTCCCTGTCTGTCCTTGCCCAGGCAGACTACTTTCACAACATCGCCTAAGGAAAGAACATCTTCGACTTTATCAATCCTTTCTTTTGCGATCTTGGATATATGGACCATACCTTCCTTTCCGGGAGCGAACTCCAGGAAAGCGCCAAAGTCCTTAATACTTACCACTTTTCCGGTCAGGATCTGACCTTCCTCAAAATCTGTAGTAATAATCTTAATATATTTTATAGCTTTATCCATCATGGCCTGATCTGTACCGCAGATAGACACGCCGCCGTTGTCATCGATATCGATCTTTACTCCGGTCTCGTCAATGATAGCGTTGATGGTCTTTCCTCTCTGACCCACAACATCACCGATCTTCTCCGGATCGATCTGGATCTGAACGATCTTAGGCGCATATTTGCTGACAGTTGCTCTTGGCTTGTCGATACATTTTGCCATAACTTCATCCAGGATATATTCTCTGGCTTCTCTTGTACGAGCGATCGCTTCCTCGATGATCTGTCTTGTCAGTCCATGGATCTTGATATCCATCTGGATCGCAGTAATGCCTTCATGAGTTCCTGCAACCTTAAAATCCATATCGCCGAAGAAGTCTTCCAATCCCTGGATATCTGTCAGCACAATATAGTCGTCATCTGTATCTCCTGTTACAAGTCCGCAGGAAATACCGGCAACCGGTTTCTTAATAGGAACACCTGCTGCCATCAGAGACATGGTGGAAGCACAGATACTCGCCTGGGAAGTAGAACCATTAGACTCAAAAGTCTCAGAAACCGTACGGATCGCGTAAGGGAATTCCTCTACGCTTGGCAGTACCGGAACCAGGGCTCTCTCTGCCAGGGCTCCGTGACCGATCTCACGGCGTCCCGGGCCTCTGGATGGTTTTGTCTCGCCTACAGAGTAGGATGGGAAATTATAATGGTGCATATAGCGTTTGCTTACTTCAAACTCATCCAGTCCGTCCAGTCTCTGTGCCTCGGAAAGAGGAGCCAGTGTGGTGATGGTACAGATCTGCGTCTGACCTCTTGTAAACATAGCAGAACCATGTACTCTTGGTACGATATCCACCTCTGCCGCCAGCGGACGGATCTGTTTGATGGCTCTTCCGTCAGGACGTTTGTGATCCTTTAAGATCATCTTCCGGACAGTCTTCTTCTGATACTGGTAAATGGCGTCTCCCAGAACAGCCAGCCACTCTTCATTATCTGCAAAAGCTTCTTCCAGCTTCTCTGTGATCTGACGGATGTTTTCCTCTCTTACCTGTTTCTCATCTGTGAAAACCGCTTCCTCCATCTCTTCCGGAGTAACGATCTCTTTGATAGCGGCAAATAATTCTTCCGGAACTGCGCAGCTCTCGTAAGAATGTTTCTCTTTTCCGCATTCTGCCACGATCTTATCAATAAAAGCAATGATCTCCTGGTTCACTTCGTGAGCCTTAAAGATTGCCTCGATCATCTGGGCTTCCGGCACTTCGTTGGCGCCGGCCTCGATCATGATGACCTTTTCTCTGGTAGAGGCTACAGTAAGCTGAAGATCAGAAATCTCCTTCTGAGCCAGAGAAGGATTTACCACGAATTCTCCGCCTATCAATCCCATCTGAGTTGCCGCACAGGGACCGTCAAAGGGGATATCGGAAATGCAGGTTGCGATAGCAGATCCCAGCATAGCCACAACCTCAGGGTTGCATTCCGGATCTACAGACATAACCATATTATTCAGAGTTACGTCATTTCTGTAATCCTTTGGAAACAGAGGACGCATAGGACGGTCGATAACACGGGAAGTCAGGATCGCATGCTCGCTGGCCTTGCCCTCTCTCTTATTAAATCCTCCGGGGATCTTTCCTACAGCATACATCTTTTCTTCATACTCTACGCTTAAGGGGAAGAAGTCGATGCCCTCTCTGGGCTTTGCGGAAGCGGTAGCGGTGGAAAGCACCACCGTATCGCCGTAGTGCATAAAAGCGGCGCCGTTTGCCTGTGCCGCTACTCTGCCCACATCAACGGTAAGCTTTCTTCCGGCCAGGTCCATACTGAAACTCTTGTACATATGGTTTCTCCTTTTCTTTTTTCTGT
>DWUY01000096.1 GCA_019120515.1 Candidatus Blautia avicola
GGAACCGGGGACTGCAAGGTGGAAGTTTTTGATAAAGAAGGAAACCTGGTAGCACAGTCTCAGGGAACCCAGGGCGTTCTGGAAATCCAGAATGTTCACCTGTGGCAGCCTTTGAAAGCATACCTTTATGATGTGAAAGTGACCTTCGGAGAGGATGTTTACACTCTGCCTTACGGTGTAAGAACTGTCCGTGTAGAGGGAACCAAATTCCTGATCAATGAAAGACCTTTCTACTTCAAGGGTTACGGAAGACATGAGGATACTTTCCCCAACGGAAGAGGTATGAACCTGCCTATGAATACCAAGGATATGTCCCTGATGAAATGGCAGGGGGCCAACAGCTTCCGTACCAGCCATTATCCATACAGCGAGGAAATGATGCGCCTGTGTGATGAAGAAGGATTTGTAGTCATTGATGAGACCACTGCTGTAGGCGTAAACCTGGATTTCGGCGGCGGCGCAAACTTTAACGGACAGAAGATCGGCACCTTTGATAAAGAACACGGGGTCCAGACCCAGGAACACCATAAAGACGTGATCCGTGACCTGATCTCCAGAGACAAGAACCATGCCTGCGTGGTTATGTGGAGTATTGCCAATGAGCCGGATTCCTACAGCGAAGGAGCTTATGAATATTTCGCTCCTCTCTATGAACTGGCAAGAGAGCTGGATCCTCAGAAACGTCCCTGCACACTGATCAGCGTGCAGATGGCTCCGCCGGAAAAAGACTGCTCCGCAAAACTCAGCGATGTGATCTGCCTGAACCGTTACTATGGATGGTACTTCGGCGGACCGGATCTGGAGCTGCCGGAACAGGCCCTCAGGAAAGAACTGGACTACTGGAAGACTCTGGGCAAACCGGTGATCTTTACAGAGTATGGCGCAGACACCGTTATGGGTATGCATGACACCACACCGGTCATGTATACAGAAGAATTCCAGGTAGAATATTACAAGATGAATAACAGAGTCTTTGACGACTATGACTTTGTAGTAGGGGAACAGGTATGGAACTTCGCGGACTTCGCTACCAGCCAGAGTCTGCTGAGAGTCCAGGGAAATAAGAAGGGAATCTTTACAAGAGACAGAAAGCCTAAATTAGCGGCACACTACTTCAGAGACAGATGGCATAAGATCCCGGACTTTGAATACAAAAAATAAAAAGAAATCTTAAAAAACTTTAGCTGATGCTGAAGGGCTTTTTAAAGGCCTGTGAGGATTTCTCGAAGAAAAAAGGAGGCGATACCCCAGGATCCGGATTTTAAAATTTTCGGATCTGCAAGGATAGGCTCCTTTTTGTTTTTTCTTTATGAAATAAAGATCGTAAGGCGGAATTCCTTCTCTGTATAAGAGATGTCCAGGGTTCCGCCGTTTTTTTCTACGATTTCCCCAACTGAAGCGATCCCCAGGCCGTGAGAGCGGGGATCTTCTTTGTCTGTAAGAAATCGTCCTTTTCTCTTTCGTATCTCATTTTCCTTTGTATTTATAATTTCAAAGCTGAAGTAGCCTTCTTTTGTATACCTGGCTCTGACGGAGATCTTCCGCGGATGTCCGGAAGGAATCTTGCAGCAGGCTTCTATGGCGTTGTCTAAAGTGTTGGCAAAGATAGAACACAGGGCGATATCGTCCAGTTTTGTAAAACCATCGATACTGATGTGGAAAAAACAGTCAATGCCCTGTTCTGAAGCCTGACTGTATTTTGCATTCAGGAGAGCATTGATGATGTTATTCTCACAGAAGCGGCGGTTTCCGGTCTCGACATATCCGGCAAGTTTTTCTAAATATTCCAGCGCCTCTTCTGCTTTCCCTGACTTTAAAAGGCTTTCTGCCACGGCAAAATGATTGTTCATATCGTGGCGGAGACTGCGGATCTGTTTCTGACTGTTTTCAAGCTCTTCGTAATAATCTTTCTGGAGACGGAGATTTTTTCTTTCCATTTCTGCCTGGATGGTATCTGCCAGATAAGAAGCCAGATAAATGCTGGTAAAATTGGCTGCGATGCAGGCCAGCATACAGGGATAAGCGGCAGGCGCCAGACTGGGGGTAAAGCAGACCAGGCTGACTACAGCTACTAAAGAAGCCAGACAGATCAGATCCAGAAAAAGCCAGGAACGGCGGTCCAGAAGCTGGCGGGCTTTTTGAAGCCGCTGTCTCATGACGCGGTAAAAGATGTACCAGAAAGTCATGGGGATGATTTCCGCCACGTTAGAGAACAGCAGATTGGCAAACCCCATTCCGCCCCAGAAAGTAAAGAAGATTTTTGTTCCCATATTGTTCAGCAGGAAATTTACAGCTGTGACAATGGGGAAAAGGATCATGACAGCGGAAACCTTCATATACCAGGATCCGCTAAAAAAGAAGGTGGCCAGAAAGAAAAGAAGCAATACCAGCAGGATATTTACCGGATCCTGAGGCAAAATGACTACGCAGGATACCAAAGTGCAGAGAAACCAGGCGGGGACCCTGAGGATTTTGAAACCTTTGGGTCTCAGGATACAGGCCAGGGTTTTAAAAAAGAAATATCCCTGTATGAAATTGCAGGTGCTGCCCAGAAGATAAAGGAGAGTTTCCATACGATCCATGAGATTCCCCCTTTCGTTAAGTATTGAGGATCTTCCTGGCAAAGGCCACAGCCAGATCCTGGCGGCAGGCTCTGCTGACCGGAAGTTTTTCCCCGCCGCACAGGCAGAAAGTGTTTCCGATCCGGTCCACATGTCTGAGATTTACAAGATAACGATTATGTATGCGGATAAAGCCCCGGGGCAGTTCTGCTTCAATATCAGAAAGCCTGGCGTAGAAGGCTTCCTCCTTTGTACGGGTAACAGCAGTTACCTTTTTCCGGTCACTTTTAAAGTAGAAGATCTCCTGAAGGGGGATCCGCTGGACCTGGCCTTTTTGTTTTATATAATAATACTGATCTTCCAGCCGGCGGGTTTCTTTTATGGCCAGCTTCAGGGCCTCCCGGATCTTATCTTCCCGGTAGGGCTTCAGGATGTACCGGAAGGCCCGGACCTCATAGCCCTGAAAAACGTAATCCGGATAAGCTGTGACGATGATGATCACAATATCAGGAGAAAACTTCCGGATCCGGCTGGCAGTATCGATACCGTTTAAGCCGTTCATCTTCATATCCAGAAACAGGATATCCCCGGATTCTTTTTTTAATCCTTCCAGAAGGGCATTTCCTGAGTCAAAGCCCCGGATCCTGCAGGGGATCCCCTCTAACTGCAGTTCCGTCTTTATGATCTTTGAGAGGGAATTTCGCAGCTCTTTTTCGTCATCGCAGATACAGATTTGCATGACTTTCTTTACTCCTTTAGCAATGATGGTCTTATTATAGCGGATTTTCTGAAAATTTGCCAGCAAGAGGGCCTTTTTTGCCAAAGTTTCCCAAAATTCTGTCAAACTTACCATTTCTATAAATATTCCTTTTAAAGGGAAAAAATTATAATAGTAGCTGCCTGCACTATACGAAGGAAAAGCCAGGCTTTGTACAGCGCGGCGATAAACAGTAAAATTGGGGAGGTACACCGATGTTAAAAGTGGAAAATCTGAGAAAAACCTACAAAACAGGGAACAATTCTTACCTGGTGTTAAAGGATCTGTCCTTTCAGGTAAAGAAGGGAGAATTTGTGGCAGTCATGGGCCCCAGCGGTTCAGGGAAGACCACTCTTCTAAACTGTATTTCCTGTTTTATCCCTCATGACCAGGGAAAGATCTTATTAAATGGAAAAGACCTTTCCGGGCTGGGGCAGGAGGAGCTGGCAAAAGTGAGGAACCAGCAGCTTGGATTTGTCTTTCAGGATTTTATGCTCCTGGACGGGCTGACAGTTTTTGAGAATATCTGTCTTCCTCAGGTCATAGCAGGAAAACCTGTTAAGCCCATGGAAGAAAAAGCCCATAAATACTGCAGAGCTTTCGGCATTGAAAAGATCCAGGACAAATATCCTGCGGAGATCTCAGGAGGAGAGAAGCAGCGTACCGCAGTGGCCAGAGCCATGATGAATTCTCCTTTTATCCTGTTGGCAGATGAACCAACGGGAAATCTGGACAGCAGATCCTGCAAGGCTGTCATCAACGCCTTTCTTCAGGCAAAAGAACAGCTGGGGGCAACGGTCTTTATGGTGACCCACGACAGCTATGCGGCGTCATTCTGTGACCGGGTTATCGTACTCAGAGATGGAGTTGTCCATACAGAACTGACCCGCAGCGGAGGCAGGAGAGAATTTATGGACCAGCTGTTAGATGTGCTCCGGGAGCTGGGAGGTGACACAGATGACCAGGAATAAGATCTTCGCCAGACTCCGGAGACAGAACAGGGGACAGTACGGGATACTGGCCTTCTGTATCTTTTTGTCAGAGCTGCTGATCACCGCTTTTGCTCTTATGTATTTTGGCCCCACGGTCCAGGAATTTCTTCCGGAAGGAGGAGATACCCGGAAACTGGCCCTTCTCCTGCTGGGAGCCACGGCGGTGGGCTGTGTTATCTTTACCCTTTACGCCTCCATGCTTTTCTTTCGCTATAAAAGCAGAGAATACGGGATTTTTCTGGCTCTGGGAGAACAGAAAAGAACGCTGGGAGCCATGCTTTTTAAAGAATTGGCTCTCCTTACGGCAGTGTCAGCCCTCCTGGGCATACTGGGAGCCATGCCGGTTTCCTGGCTGATCTGGAAATTTTTTGAGTCCTTTCTGGTTTCTACCAAAGAGATGGCGTATCGTTTTGGCACATGGGGATTTCTCCTTGGGCTGGTCTTTGCCTTTATCCTGGCAATACTATTAGGAGCGGCAGGAAGAAGATTTGTAAAGAGGACCAATGTGATGGATATCCTCCGTACCCAGCACCAGCCGGAAATGGTAAAGAAGATCCCCGGCTGGACCTTTGGAGCGGGGATCTTCCTTATCCTGGCAGGGATCATTCTGGCTATGGGACTGCCCAGAGTGTTTGTGTATGTTCTCCATATAGGATCGCCTTCCCTTCTGAACCTGTTCTACATCCTGTCTGTAGCGGGGATCTACCTGGTGCTCCTTAGCATAGTAGGGCAGAGCCGAAAAGGGAAGAACCGGAAGAAGTATTATAAAAATCTGGTTTCCGTAAGTCTTATGCGGTTCTCTGCCAGATCCACTACCCGAAATATGTGTGTGGTTGTCCTTCTGCTTTTCGCGGGGATTTTTGCTTTTTATTTCGGCATGATGTATATGAACAGCTATGGTCCTTCCGACAGCCCCACTACCCGGGATTTTGTACTTCATTTTCCGGTCCAGGAAGACCAGATGGACCGGGAAGAGATCCAGGGTCTGGCCGGGGAGCATTCTGTGGAGCTGCAGGATTATGAAGAAGGGGAAGGAGCAAACCTGGTCATTACCTATAAAGCCACAGATTATACGGAGAATAATGAATATGTGACAGTGACCAGGGAAAAAGAGGAAACAGCTCTTTTCTTCTCCGGGGAAACTTATGAAAAACTGACAGGAGAAGATCCGCAGGTAGAACCGGGCAGCTATAAGACCATAACCCAGGAAGATTATCAGGATAATATCTGGGACTTTAAAGACGGTCTGTCAGAGGCTTCAAATCCGGATACGGGAGCAGAACTGCCTCTGACCTATGGGGGAACCCTGGAATATAACAGTCTGGCGAACATGACAGCCCCCTTTGTATATGTGGTCAGCGGCCAGGATTACCAGACTCTGATCCAGGGACTGGGACAGGAATGGCAGGAGAAGGTGATCCTGTTTGATGTAACCGATCCGGACGCTTCCTATCCCTTTGCCAAAGCTTTGTATGAGGAATATGTAAACAGGGCTACCTCTCTTTCCGCTCATCCCACACTTTATGATCCCTGGAAGGAGCGTCAGGTAAAGGCCGACGGGGAAGCGTATTCTTATGGAGAGGTCCTGGATCTGGATCCGGAGAATACACAGCTTCTGGGAGAATGGAGATACGCCCCCCAGTTTCAGATCCTGAACAGCCAGGACCGGCTGCAGTTTGTCAGTGTATACGTGATGCTCTGCCTGTATATCTTTATCATAACTCTTTCTACTGTGGCCATTATGACCTACGTAAGAGGGGTATCTGTAGCAACCGATAACCGGGAAGTTTTTGTAAGTCTTGAGCGGCTGGGAGCAGACAGAGAATACCGGAAAAGGATCTTAAATGCCCAGCTTCGGAAAATCTTTACTTATCCGGGAATTTTGGGCTGTATGGTAGGACTTTTTGTCAGCATAGGAATGTCTTATATGAATGACGGAAGATTTACTGCGCTGGAATTCCAGAGCCTGTCCATTGTACTGGGGATCAGTGTTGTCATCCTGCTGTTTTTAGGAGCTGTTTATCTGGCAGCCAGAAGAAAAGGAGAGAAGATCCTGGGGATTTCCGGGAAAAAGGGGAGATAGTCTGATAAAAGAGTAAGAATATTTGCCAGGACCGGTATTTTTTGCGAAATATCCTCATCTTTTTCTATACAAAAATGGAATTTTTCAGTATAATCTTTGTGGTGAAAATATAAGATTTTACCGGGAATCATCTGAAAAAGAGAGGAAAGAGAGATGAAATTTTCAGAAACAGAAAAGAAACAACTGATCATTTTCGCAGCAGTAGCCTATGGGATCACTTATGTCCTGGGATTGCTGATGTGGTATGGAAACAGCACAGGCGCAGACCTGAGCGCCTTTCCCAATGCCCAGATGCTTTATCCGGCGGCGGGAGTTATGCTGGCTTATCTGCTTACCAGGCAGGGAGACAGGAATGTGCCCAGGCTCTTTTATGTGACCTTCCTTGTGATCACAGTGCTGATGATCCTCTGTGCCCTGGCTTCTGTATTTATGCCCCAGAGCATACAGGCGGGACAGATGGAAATGTCGGTATGGATGGCGCTGGTCCAGGTGGTACTGATCCTGGGAAGTATCATATTCTGGATCACCCTTCTGGTATCAGGAAAAGAAAGAAGGGAAGCCTGCGGACTTCGGTGGAGAAACTGGAAAAAATCGGTTTTGTGTATGCTTTTGTTCTTTGTGCTTTACAGCCTCCGCATGGGGATTTCTTATGCCCTGGGAGGACAGATGGGAGAATTTGCCCGGTTGTGGACCCAGCCTTCTACCTGGCTCTATCTGATTACACTGATCGTGAATTTCTTCCTGGTAGTAGCAGCCTTTTTCGGTGAGGAATATGGCTGGCGGTATTATCTCCAGCCTTTGCTCCAGAGAAGATGGGGACTGAGAAAAGGGGTTCTGCTCCTGGGGGTGATCTGGGGACTGTGGCACCTGCCTCTGGACTTCTTTTATTACACCACGCCGGATATGGGGGTAATCTATCTGCTGTCCCAGATCGTTACCTGTGTCTTTATGGGAATCTTCCTGGCGTATGTCTATATGAAGACCAGGAACATCTGGGTAGCGGTGGCTGTCCACTATATGAACAATAATCTGATCCCGATGTTTGCAGGGGATTATTCCGCAGATGTGCTTCAGGGACAGACCATTTACTGGAGCGACCTTCTGGTTTCTCTGATCCTGAATCTGGTGATCTTCGGCTGGTTCCTTTTCCTGAAACCTTTCCGGAGTAAAGAGGCGGATTAAAAAGCTTTCAGCCGCAGGAAAGAAAAGAAACATTCCGGCAGATCAGTGTGGAAATATTTGCGAGAAATAAAGAAAAAGGACTTTCCCTGGAGACTGATTATTAAAAGGGTCTCAGGAAAAGTCCTTTTCATATTTATCCTATTTTATATTTTATACGGCGATCCAGCCCATGGTTTCGGAAACCGCGAAGATCAGGATCAGAACCAGGAAGATAGGAGCTATCCATTTCAGCATGATCCGATAGAATTTTTTGATCTTAAAGGGACCATTGATCTCCACTTCATCTTCAATGACCTTAGGACCGATAAAATGTCCGATGCTGACGCAGGTCAGGATGGCCACGATAGGCATGAGCACACTGTTGCTGATGAAATCGAAGAAATCCAGCAGCCCCAGACCGATGATCTGGATGAAGCTTAATGGTCCGAAGCCTAAAGAGACGATAGCGCCCAGGATCAGCACATAAAGGGTTACCAGCAGGGTAGCCTTTTTTCTTTCCCAGCCGAATTTATCCCGCAGGATGGAAACGGCGGTCTCCATCAGAGAGATGGAAGAGGTCAGCGCCGCGAAAAGCACCAGAAGGAAAAATACCGCTCCGATCACACTGCCGAAAGCCATGTCGTTAAATACCTTAGGCAGGGTGATAAACATCAGAGAAGGCCCTTTGCTCAGAGCGGCTTCATCTCCTCCTGAGAAAACGAATACAGAAGGCACGATCATCAGACCGGCCAGAAAAGCTACGGCTGTGTCAAAGACCTCGATCTGCCGTACAGAACCTTCCAGGTTGCTGTCTTTTTTCATATAAGATCCGTAAGTGATCATAATTCCCATGGCAAGGGACATAGAATAGAAAAGCTGCCCCATGGCCGCCAGGACCGTAGTGGCGGAAAACTTGGAAAAGTCCGGAAGGAAATAATATTTCACACCCTCCAAAGCGCCGGGTCTTGTCACACAGAAAGCACAGATCCCTACGATCATCACAATAAGAAGGGGCATCATAAAACGGCTGGCTTTTTCAATGCCTTTGTCAACCCCCATGATAACCACTACAGCGGTGAGCAGTACATAGATGACAAACCATATTACCGGGGAAACGGTCTGGCTGGTAAAGGCGGCAAAGTATTCGTCCCCGGAAGCGGCCCCTCCCTCACCGGTGAGAAAAGTGGCGAAATACTTGATCACCCATCCTCCGATCACACAGTAATAAGGCGTGATGATAAAAGGAACGGTGCAGGCCAGATTGCCTACAAAGCCGAAGCGCTTATCCAGGGAACGGAAAGCTCCGATAGCGCTTAAACGGGTTTTTCTCCCGATGGCGATCTCCGTGATCATCAGAGTAAAGCCGAAAGTGACGGCCAGTACCAGGTAGACCAGCAGGAAGATCCCCCCTCCGTACTTGGCTGCCAGGTATGGGAAACGCCAGATGTTTCCAAGGCCCACCGCCGATCCGGCAGCGGCCAGGACGAATCCCATTTTGTTTGTAAAAGATCCTCTTTTTTGTTCCATACAAATCTCCTCTTTTAGTTTTGTGTAAAATCCATTATGCCATTGAATATAGGGAAATACAAGGAGTTTTTAAAGAAAAAGTGCTTGACTTTGTATTTGGGCTGTGCTATAGTACAAAAGTCTGAAGAAGAAAAAGAAAGCAGAGTATCCACTCTCACCTTAGCACAAATGAGTGACTAACGGTTTATAGAATGCAGTGAAGCGCACAGCGTTTTCTTATGGAGATTTTGGGTGGATAGTGTTTTGCTATCCGCTTTTCTTTTGCTCTGTAGATTCTTATTCATGACCATGAAAGCCCGAGGGCTTGATTGTTCTTTTCTAAAGGTTCAGATGGCCAAGGGGGCCGAGAGTGTTTTATCAATATTATGGAGGTGCACGACAATTAGCGATTTAATGATCAACGAACAAATCAGAGACAAGGAAGTACGTCTTATCGGAGCGGATGGACAGCAGTTAGGGATCATGTCCGCCAGAGAGGCTCAGAAACATGCAGTGGAAGCCGGACTGGATCTGGTAAAGATTGCTCCCACAGCAAAGCCGCCGGTTTGTAAAATTATTGATTATGGCAAGTATAAGTACGAATTAGCCAGAAAAGAGAAAGAAGCTAAGAAGAAACAGAAAACCATAGAGATCAAAGAAGTGCGTTTATCCCCCAATATTGAGGAAAACGATTTAAAGACCAAGGTCAACAACGCCAGAAAATTCCTGCAGAAAGGAAATAAAGTGAAGGTGACTCTGCGTTTCCGTGGAAGGGAAATGGCACATATGCAGAGCAGCAAACACATCCTGGATGAGTTTGCGCAGGTTCTGTCCGATATCGCGGTGATCGAGAAAGCACCTAAGGTAGAAGGCAGAAGCATGACTATGTTTTTGACAGAAAAACGTTAATAAGAAAAAGAGTTTAAGGAGGACATAAACATGCCAAAAATGAAAACAACTAAAGCTGCTGCAAAGCGCTTCAAAACAACAGGAACAGGTAAATTAAAAAGAAATAAAGCTTACAAGAGCCATATCTTAACAAAGAAATCTCAGAAGAGAAAAAGAAATCTCAGAAAAGCAACTATCACAGATGCTACAAATGTAAAGAACATGAAGAAGATCCTGCCTTACATGTAATCTGTGCAGTTGAGAAAGTTTCATTGAACAAAGGTATCTTTTAATATAGGAGGAAATTAAGAATGGCAAGAATTAAAGGCGGATTAAACGCTAAGAAGAAACATAACAGAGTATTAAAAATGGCTAAGGGCTACAGAGGAGCCCGTTCCAAACAGTATAGAGTAGCAAAACAGTCTGTAATGAGAGCTCTGGCTAGCTCCTACGCAGGAAGAAAGCAGAGAAAACGTCAGTTCAGACAGCTGTGGATCGCTCGTATCAACGCTGCAGCAAGAATGAACGGCTTATCCTACAGCAAATTCATGCACGGCTTAAAGCTGGCTAACGTTGACCTGAACAGAAAAGTTCTGGCTGACATGGCTATCAA
>DWUY01000097.1 GCA_019120515.1 Candidatus Blautia avicola
ATGATCCTGCATGATCTTTACCAGCGAGAGCATATCCTCCCTGCTCATCCTGTTCAGTTGTTCCTCTGTAAAGATCGGATCCATCGTACAGCCTCGTCTTTCTGAAATCTCTATAGACAGTTTACCATAAATGCTAACTTTGCATGCGAGTTACACTAAAGTTACACTTTGTGACTAAAAATCTGCTCAAAGCCTTATTTTTCGGGATTTTTCGCTTGCAAAATCTCCGATTTAGTGGTATTGTTTTAGTGTAACGGTTACACTAAAAAGGAGATGCCAAATGTATTATGATTTCGCTGTCAAGATACCCGCTGAAAAAGGAAAAATCTTCACAAAAGATAAAGGCGGAGCATCTTATGTGTTATTCCAGTATGGTACGGAATATAAGGCTGATAGAAAGTATGCTGTACCCAAAAGGGCGATCATCGGAAAAATAGATCCGTCTGATAGGACCCGGATGTTTCCCAATGAGAAGTACCAGCTTTACTTTCCGGAAGCAGTGCTTCCGGATGAGCTTCCCGAAGCGTACAGAAGCTGTTGCCTTCGGATTGGCCCGTATGTGGTGATCCAGTATGTGCTGAACGAGTATAAGCTGCCGAAGCTCCTTGAAAAATGGTTTCGGGCTGACTGCGGGCTGCTGATGGATCTTGTATCCTATCTCATAGTCGATGAGGATAATGCAGGACAGCACTACCCTGACTATGCCTTCTGCCATCCCTTGTTTTCAGATGGCATGAGGATATACAGCGATTCAAAGGTGAGTCGATTCTTCTCCTCTGTCACTAAGGAACAGACCACAGGTTTCCTGGATGACTGGAACAGAAGGAGAGATCATACGCAAAGGATATATATATCATATGACTCCTCGAATAAAAACTGCAGCGCCGGCGATATCGATCTCATAGAGTACGGCAAAGCCAAAGACAACAAGGGAATTCCCATCTTCAACCTTGCGATAGCCTTTGATAAATCGAATCGGGTTCCTCTCTTTTATGAAGAATATCCCGGCTCAATAACAGATGTCTCCCAGTTTGTTCACATGGTTGATAAGGTAACTGAGTATGGCTACAAAAAGGTGGGTTTCATACTCGATCGGGGATATTTCAGCAAGGATAACATCCGGTACATGGAGGAAGGCGGTTATGCCTTCGTCATTATGGTAAAAGGCCGTAAGGCCCTGGTATCCTCTCTCGTACTGGAAAACCGCGGTACATTCGAGACCGACCGAGATCATTCCATCAGATCCTATCACGTCTATGGAAAAACAGTAAAAGCCAGACTATATGAGGACGATACGAAGGACAGATACTTCCATATCTACTTCAATCCGTCTAAGCACGCAGCTGAAAGAGAGCACTTTGAACAGACTCTTGACAGGATCAAGATATATTTGGAAAAGCACATCGGTGATGTGATCACCTCGTCAAAAGTGTGCCAGGAGTACTTTGTTCTGAAGTTTGACAAGTCAGGTCGTCTTGCCAGCTACACCGAACGCAAAGACGTTATAAAGCGTGAGCTTGATCTGTGCGGATACTTTTGCATCGTCACTTCAGAAGAGATGACAGCTTCGCAGGCCCTCATTCATTACAAAGGCAGAGACGTATCGGAAAAGCTCTTCAGCGCGGATAAGTCTTTTATCGGCTCTAAGAGTATGAGGGTACAGACCGCGCAATCCTTGTCAGCGAAGATATTTGTCGAATTCATCGCACTTATCGTTCGCACCAGGATGTACAACCTTCTCAAGGAGACTATGCTGAGGCTTGAATCAAAGCCTAATTACATGACAGTCCCTGCTGCTCTTAGAGAGCTTGAAAAGATTGAGATGGTAAAACAACATAGTAATGGACACTACCGTCTCGATCATGCGGTTACTAAAAAGCAAAAGACGATACTAAGCGCATTCGGCTTATCTGATATAGATGTAAAAAGCATGGCCATAAAAATAGGCAATCAGTTATCAGGAAGCCCGGTGCCGGCAGACGAACCCATAGAGGAGGACGACGATTATGGCGAGGACACGTTCGATATCATCGATTGAGACCGAGATTACAAAGGTCTCTGCTGAACTTCAAAAGGCTCAGGAGAAAGTCGATGATCTTACTCAAAGGCTCCTTGAACTGCAGGAGCAGAAACAGTCTATTGAGACAAAACAGATCATGTATGCCTTCCGCAAGAGCGGCAAAAGCATGCAGGAACTTATGACATTTCTCGATGTATGAGAGGCGTTAACAGCTTTTAGTGTAACTTTTTTGCAAAGTTAGAAATATAAAATTGTAGCACACATGATTTTCGTCTGTGTCAACTTTTGGGCGACACTAGTTATTCTCAATTAAAGACTTTTCCCCAAATGCAAATAGAATTTCCTCCATACTGTATAAGGTGTATTTTCTATTGCGCATCACATATGTAATAATTGTTTCTCGTGAATCTGTTTTTCTAAAAGCGTATCCCGCATTTTCCATAAAATCTACAGCTTCTAAATATGTCAATTCCAATCCTACCGCCATAAGCAAAGCATGGTTCCGACTTATATAGTTTGTTTTACGAATTTTGGCGAATGTCTGTCTTGACATACTTATGTGGTTGTAAAAAGCAGAATCAGAATCAAATCCTTTACAACTTATAATGTTGACAAGATACTGGTAAAAAGACTTGTTACATTTCTTGCTGCTTCTCACAACTTCCTTAATATCGCTCTGTTCTTCATCTATATTCATTTCTTCTAACCGATTTTTTAACAAAGATTGAATCGGAGCATTTTCATCGAAATATTCAATTAGGTTGAAAATTGTATTTTTATCACATTTTTTCAACAATGCAACAATAGCATTGCCATCATACTGGTTCTCTACAACCATCGAAAATAAAGTTTTCTCATTTGTGTAATAAGCATTACAAATGTTACAATATAAAGAAAAATCTATCATTACAAACTACCTGTAATTACTAACTAGCACCTTTCAGTCTTTTATCAAATATGAATAAAATTTGCTAAAAATTTCCCGAAATCATCACAAAGTTTATCAGATTATCCACACAAACATCCCAAATTTATACTTTACTAAATGGAATAACTTTTTGTTATTTTTTGGCTATATTTAATATATTAAACAATCTTATTATATTTTTACATAAATAAACGGTATAAATCACTTTTATGGCGGCATAAATAGTTTCGCCGTCATATATTTCTATTGTTTTTCCATTACCTTCCCGTATTTAATTACATTTTTACTGCTCTGGTGGGTTATTCCATTGAAATACAAAGTACATTGCTGTATCTATACTTTGTTGAAGCAGTTTTATTGCCTGACTTTCCTAGATTAGATAGATAAATTAAATCAGATTTCAGTAATAAAAGTTGTATTCAGAATTTCCTGTACTACAATATTATTCCCCTCCAATGATAAGAGACCTATTGGTGTTGCTGATTTCATGAGCTGTCACCAGACTGCTCTCATGAGTTGTCTTTAAACTGCTAAGTTTACTGTCACCGTGATGGTTGATGTATGGGCCGTCCGGATTCCGGACGGCACCTTCTCTATCCGGTTACGGTTCCAAGCATTTCGTGTTCCACTACATACTTGATCATGTAATCATCGATCAGCCGTTTTTGCTGTTGGAACGCATACATAAGCGATTTTTCGCACACCCGGTTGACCATTCTCGGAATCCCGGCCGAAGCTTTATGGATCTCGTCCATTGCTTTGGTTGTAAAGATCTCCTGGCTGCATTCCGCATAATCCATATGGCTTTTGACATACTGTTCTGTCTCTGCCCGGTCCAGATGCGGGAGTGTACAGTACATATCGATCCGCTGGCGGATCGCCGCGTACCGTTGAAGTTTCAGCTTGTTGTCCCACAGTTCTGTCTGCCCTACGAGCACGACAGCCATGGGACTTACAGAATCGAACCTGTAGTTTAGAAGGAAACGGAATTCTTCCAGTGTTTCTTTCTCCAGCAGGTGTGCCTCATCCAAAACGCATACCACTTTTTTATGCTGGACACCATGGATGATCTCGATCTGCTGTTGGAGCTGACGTTTGGAATCGCCGCGGTAGAACCGTGCTTCCAGCCCCAGCTGGTCCAGCATCCCCTTATAAAACCACCGCGGAGTCAGCTTGGAATCGGAAAGATACAGGATGATATATTCTTCCCTCGGAAGTTCCGAATAAAACCTGCGGATCAGCGTGGATTTTCCACAGCCGGGATCTGCTGTTACGACCGCAAACATCTGCCGGTCTGCTACATAGCAGAGCCTGCCGAGCGTTTCCCGGAATGCATCAGACTCATAGAGTTTCTCAGCTGGGATATCACGGACAAAGGGTGTATGCTCCATTCCAAAGAAGGATTCATACATGATCATCCACCTCCTTCCGATAGGAAGCAAAGGAGATTGCATCGGCCATCTGGCGGGTCGATTCCGAATGTTTCTTTTCCAGCGCATCAAGGAAGCGCGAGGTTGTCGGAGTCTGTTCCTGCATCGCAGCAGGAAGTGTTGGGTTCTTATCACAGAACTCGCCAATCCTGACCGGCTGTGTGGTAAACGGCTCGTATCCCGGATAACTTACCGTAATGGTTTCGGGAGCTGCAGGATCATAGGAGATCTCAACCTTATATCCGATCAGGGCCGGTTTCGTTTCATACTTTCTGCCCTTGAAACTGATACAGCCGCCCTTGTCTACTTTACGTATCTCATGGTGCAGAAATGCTTCGGATACAACAGAGACATCCAGATAGGTCAGGGGACGGCTGTCACGGTTCCATTCCTGAAGGGGAGTGATCCCTGATTCCGGGACTGCCGCACCAAGGCTTTCGTAGTATTCGCTGATCCCTTCATGGGGCTTTTGATGATAGTACGCATCAAGGAACACGGCCCACAGCCGGTTCA
>DWUY01000098.1 GCA_019120515.1 Candidatus Blautia avicola
ATAGCAGAGCAATTTTTCTCAATCCTTCTGCAACAAGATTAAATTCCAGCTTTGCCTGGGTTCCCGGTTTTAAATAAAATCGTTCTTCTGAAACTGTCACCTTGCCTGTGCTGATTTTTTGAAGCAGATTCAGATACTTTTTTCTTTCCGCAGAATCCACACCTCTGGATATATCTACTTTTGCTGCTGCAATTATATCCAAATAGGTATCATCAAATTCAACATTCCCCATTTTTACTGCTGATTCCAGATTCCATGCATTGGATAAGATTTCTTTCGCCGGAATAAACACACTTGTCAGATCTGACATTTGCTTTTCCCAGCTCTGCTCGCCTGTAATTTTTGCGTCCCATTTATTTGTCCTGTTGGTAAAAGTCATACTGATCTTCGTCATATCTGAAACAACAGTAACTCTTGCTGTATTATTATCATTCTTCTTCCGATTTACCAAACGTCCGATAGACGAATGATCAGGTCTGAATACCATAACGGTTTTCTGTGAAAAAGAGACATCATGCTTTGAAGCCTGGCAAGCCGCATACAGCACTTTCATAATATGTGTTTTTCCCAGACCATTCTCTCCCAGCAAAATATTAATGCCAGTGCAAAATGGAATTGTCATATTGTCAAAAACAGTAAAATTATCGAACTCAACTCTTGTAATCGGCATATTCTATCCTCTCATTCTGTGAGATAATGCTCCCTGTTCCTGTTTACAGAACCTTTTCTGTTATATTAACACACCCTCCCCACACCTTCAATACTTTCCATCTGTGAAGAAATCTTTCCAACAAAGTCCCTACTACATGTTTTTTAGATAAAAAGAGCTGCCGCATTAACTAAGAATATTCTCGACTTTAATGCAACAGCTCCTTTACTTTGTCCCAGTCCTGCAATCTCGGGTCCGGACAAAATTTTATCAATTTTAGTATTCTCTCTCTTTATAATGATGAGCCTCTTCCAGCATCATATCCTTCACCTTCATCAGACGGATCTGGGTACTTCTCTCATTCTCATCCAGCTTCATAGTAATATATTTGATATTTTCCTGGGTTTCCGGAATGATCACATGCTCCAGGGCATTTACTCTTCTTCTGGTCTTTTCGATCTCTGCCGCCATAAGCTGGCAGGATTTCTCTACTTCCGCCAGACGGAGCATATCCGGAAGGATATCTGCCAGAGACTTCACCGCATCGTCCAGATCACCGGAAGTAAAAGCAAATCCGTAGGAATAAATGTCGTTGGCGTCTGCGGTCCTGGTGCTGGTCTTAAACACCGGAATGTCCACGCTCATAACATTCTTCTTTCCGGCTTCCAGATATACCTCCTGCTTTGGCGACATAAGAGCCGTATTCAGGATCTGCTCCGACATTCCCGCTTTGGCAATGACAAAGTTCTTATTGGCAGAGAGGATCCCTGCCTCCACCTTCTGTCTGAGAGCCATATTCTCCCTTACCAGATCCAGGAACTGACGCATCAGCTCATCCCGTTTATCCTTCAAAAGCTTGTGTCCCTTGGTAGCTGTCACCAGCTTTTTCTTCAGCCTGGTAAGCTCCATCCTGGTAGGATTCACCTGGGTAGCTGCCAAAGCCGTCACCTCCTTCTTCCATACATTTTCATTTAAGCATATCCATATAGAAGGGCCGCGTTTCACACATACCAGGAATATTCATACAATTTATGCGAATTCGTCGAGCACAGCTTTGAGACCCGGGCTCAAAGCAGCGCAGACTGAGCAATAAAATCTATGAATATTCTCAGCCTATGAGCAATGCGGCGCTTCCTTATTTCCCATAATACTGATCAAGGAATTTGTCATCAATACGTTTCAGCTCGCTCCTTGGAAGAATGGATAACAGCTTCCAGCCGATATTCAGTGTCTCCTCAATGTCTCTGTCTGTAGTATATCCCTGGGATACATACTCCTGTTCAAAGGCATCTGCAAACTTTGCATAGATCAGGTCGATATCGGAAAGGGCCGCTTCACCTAAGATCACCATCAGCTCCTTGGCCTCTTTTCCTCTTGCGTAAGCCGCGAAGAGCTGATTCATAGTATTGGAATGATCCGCTCTGGTCTTTCCTTCGCCGATACCTTTATCCTTCAGACGGGACAGGGAAGGCAGCACGTCAATAGGAGGTGTAACGCCTTTTCTGTAAAGCTCACGGCTTAAGATGATCTGTCCCTCTGTAATGTACCCTGTCAGGTCAGGGATGGGGTGAGTCTTATCGTCCTCAGGCATGGTCAGGATGGGGATCATGGTAATACTTCCCTTCTTGCCCTTCTGCCTTCCGGCTCTCTCATACATGGTAGCCAGGTCTGTGTACATATATCCGGGATAGCCCCGCCGGCCCGGCACTTCCTTGCGGGCTGCGGAAACCTCGCGAAGGGCGTCTGCATAGTTGGTAATATCAGTCAGGATAACCAGTACATGCATATCCTTTTCAAAGGCCAGATACTCCGCCGCCGTCAGAGCCATCTTCGGGGTGGCGATACGCTCTACTGCCGGGTCGTTTGCCAGGTTAATGAAAAGCACGGTTCTGTCGATAGCACCTGTTTCTTTAAAACTTTCTGTAAAGAAGTTGGCCTCCTCGAAAGTAATACCCAAAGCCGCAAATACTACGGCGAAATTTTCTCCCGTTCCTCTTACCTTTGCCTGTCTGGCGATCTGTGCCGCCAGCTGGGCGTGGGGCAGACCGGAAGCTGAGAAGATCGGCAGCTTCTGGCCTCTTACCAGAGTATTCAGGCCGTCAATGGCAGAAATTCCTGTCTGGATAAACTCTTCAGGATAACTTCTGGCCGCCGGATTCATAGGAAGTCCGTTTACATCCCTTCTCTCATCAGGAAGGATCTCCGGGCCATCGTCGATAGGACGGCCCAGGCCGTCGAATACACGGCCCAGCATATCTTCTGAAACTCCCAGCTCCATGCTCCTTCCCAGAAAACGTACCTTACTGTTGGAAAGGTTGATACCTGTAGAGCTTTCAAAAAGCTGTACCAGAGCGTTGCTTCCGTCGATCTCCAATACCTTGCACCGTCTGGTCTCTCCGCTTGCCAGCTCGATCTCTCCCAATTCATCATAATGTACATTTTCCACTCCCCGTACCAGCATCAGAGGGCCGGCTACTTCCTGTATGGTCCTGTATTCTTTTGGCATTTAGAAGCCCTCCTTTCCCAATACATTGGATATTTCCCTGGCAAGCTGGTCCATGATATTTTTATACTCCTCGTCCAGCTTTTCCTCCAAGGTATATTTAAAACGTCCGATCTTTTCTCTTACTTCCAGTTTTACCAGATCCTGGATAGAAGCGCCCTGGGCAAGGGCTTCCACTCCGTGGTCATAGTAAGCCAGCACCAGTTTCATCAGCAGATACTGTTTCTTCAGAGAACTGTAAGTATCCACCTCATGGAAAGAGTTCTGATGAAGGAAGTCCTCGCGGATGGATCTGGCTGCTTCCATCTTCAGCCGGTCCCCGGCAGACAGAGCGTCCATACCAACCATCTTTACGATCTCTTCCAGTTCTGCCTCTTCCTGGAGAAGGCTCATCATCTTCTGCCGGTCTGCCATCCAGTCAGGAGCAACGTTCTCATTAAACCACTTCTCCATATTGTCCAGATACAGAGAGTAGCTGGTCAGCCAGTTAATGGCAGGAAAATGTCTCTTGTAGGCCAGAGAAGAATCCAGCCCCCAGAACACTTTTACAATACGAAGGGTAGCCTGGGATACCGGCTCGGAAATATCTCCTCCCGGAGGAGACACGGCGCCGATAACAGACAGAGCCCCTTCTCTGTGCTCCTTGCCCAGAGAGATCACATGGCCCGCTCTCTCGTAAAACTGTGCCAGACGGGAACCCAGATATGCCGGATACCCTTCCTCGCCAGGCATCTCTTCCAGACGGCCGGACATCTCACGAAGAGCTTCTGCCCAGCGGGATGTGGAGTCAGCCATAAGTGCCACCGAATAACCCATGTCCCGGAAATATTCCGCAATGGTGATACCCGTGTAAATAGAAGCCTCACGGGCAGCCACAGGCATATCGGAAGTATTGGCGATAAGCACTGTCCTCTGCATCAGAGACTGTCCGGTCTTAGGATCCTTCAATTCCGGGAACTCGTTAAGAACGTCGGTCATCTCATTGCCACGTTCCCCGCAGCCGATATAGACTACAATATCTGCCTCCGCCCATTTTGCCAGCTGGTGCTGGATAACGGTCTTGCCGCTTCCGAAGGGTCCCGGAACGGCGGCAACTCCTCCCTTTGCAATAGGGAAGAAGGTATCAATAACCCTCTGTCCTGTGATCAGAGGCTTTTCCGGCGTCAGCTTTTTCAGATAAGGACGTCCCTGGCGCACCGGCCATTTCTGCATTAAAGTCAGCTCCTTGTCGCCCTGGTCTGTGGCGATCACTGCCACTACCTCTTCTACAGTAAACTCCCCTGCTTTGATCTCTTTCACAGTTCCTTTAATGCCATGTGGCACCATGATCTTATGATTTACGATCTGAGTTTCCTGAACGGTTCCGATCACATCTCCGTTCTCAACTTCCTCTCCCACCTGTACTGTGGGGACAAAATTCCATTTTAAATCTCTCTTTAAAGAAGGAACCTCCACACCTCTTTTTAAGTTGGTTCCTGAAATCTTCATGATATCATCCAGAGGACGCTGGATCCCGTCATAGATACTGGTGATCAGCCCCGGCCCCAGCTCTACAGACAGAGGAGCTTCTGTAGACTCTACCGGTTCCCCCGGTCCCAGTCCGGATGTCTCCTCATATACCTGGATAGAGGCTTCGTCACCGTGCATCTCGATGATCTCACCGATGAGACGCTGGCTGCTTACACGGACCACGTCAAACATATTGGCGTCACGCATTCCCTCTGCAATAACCAGCGGCCCAGCCACTTTCTTAATCGTACCTTTGCTCATTGGAACGAATCACCTGCTTTCTAATTATTACTGAACAAAATATCCGAGCCTACCGCCCGCTCCACAGAGTCTTTCACTCCCTGTACTCCCATTCCCGTATTTCCGGAAATCCCGGGGATCTGGATAATAGCCGGCAGTACCTGCTCCTGATATTTTTCAATGATCTGTTTGCACTCTGCTGCCAGGGCTTCGGTAATATAGATGATCCCATATCCCTTCCCTGCCAGAGATTCTAATTTTTCCTCCGCTTCTTTACGGTTGGCTGCGGGATAGATATCAAGCCCCAGTGCGGCAAAACCGTAAATACTGTCATAGTCACCCATCACTGCGATCTTATACATACATATCCCTTACCCTTTCCCGGATAGAATCATCAGAAAAACCATTCTGCTTTCCCGACAAGATGATTCGTACCGTTTTGATCTCGTTTAATCTGGCCAGCACATAAGCCACCAAAGGGCCTACGGAAAACACCTCGTATTTCTGAGGCTGCATATCCTGCATCAGCCGGTTATCGCACCATCTCTCAAAGGCTGACGGCGATTCTGCGATAGCCTGTCCTCCCTGGGCATAGGCGGTCCCGGCCAGATATTCTGTCACTGCATCCATGCCTCCCGCCGCGGCTCTGGCAAGCTGGTCTACATTTAATGATTCACATTCCGCCATTGCCCGCTTCATAAAATCTACAGTCTTTCCTGTTTTCTGAGACCGGACCGCAATACGGATATCTGCCACAGCCACGATAGACTCCGCGTAATCCTTAATGATCTTATCCTTTGCCTTTAGGCCTGCCTGATAGATAGCGTCCAGGGCCGCCCTGTCTATGATCACATCACAGAGCTGGCCGTCCCTGGTATGGAGAAGGGCCTCGTAAGCTTCTCTTGCCGCATCTGCCATATTTTCCGGAAGCCGTGAAAATTCTTTGTTCTGAATGATCTCCAGCATTTCCTGTGGGGGAATAGTGGTATCCTCATAATAGATGTTCACAGGTCTGCTTCCCTCCGGGGTGCAGGCTTCCTTAATGGCAGCTTTCAGATTATGGAAAAGATTGGGATAGGACAATACATCAAATACTGACATATCCACCCCCATTTCCCGGATCGTCTCCCAGGTCTTCTCTTCCTCTCTGGTCAGCATCGCCTCCGGATCACCGGAGGTTTCCTGGTCTCCCCAGCCTTTTTCCTCCAGCACCTGAATGCATTCCTCTTCGGTGGCGCAGCCTATAAGCTGGTCGATCACCGCCTGATTAAACAGCTTTGTCTCCAAAGCCCGTATCCGGGCAACCGCATAAGTATATTTGGCATTACTCAAACTGATTCCTCCTTCTGCGGTTCCCGCTTATGAAAATAATATCTTATGAACCTCATCTGAGAGTTCATCTTTTCTGGAATTAAACATTGCCCGGAAACTGCAGTTCTCTTCGATCCCCCCATATACCAGCACAAATCCTCCGCTGATCTTCCGGGGCTCTTTTGAAAGGACCAAAGTTCCTCCGTTTTTTCCGGCAATTTCCTGAATTTCTTTTTCAAAGCCTTCCGGCATTCTTCCCAGATCTCTTTCTGAAAAACATATCTCTCCTGCCTGGCCCGCTGTGTATTTTTCCAGCATTTTCCGAATGATCCGGAAATAAGTATCCTCGTCAGCCTCTATCAGAGTGTGATACGCATTTTCAAGAATCCGGGCGATGATCTCCTGCTTGGCCTCCAGAAGGATCTGCCTTCTCTGAAGAGCACAGGAGGACAGGGTCCGCTCCTGGATATTTTTTACCTCTGCCCTGGATTTTTCCAGGATCCGGCTGCTTTCTGCCTGGGCCGACTTACCGGCCTCTTCCCTGATCTCCCCGGCTTCCTTTTCTGCCTGTTCCAGGATCTCGTCTGCACTCCTTCGGGCTTCATCAAGAATCTGGCTCTGCATCTTTTCCAATCCAGTCATTTCTCAATCTCCCTTTCCTGAACTTTTCTTTTTTTAAGCTGCAGCCAGCGCTGCTTAAAACCGGATATTGGTTACCGCTATAATAGAGATCAGAAGAGACAGGATGGCGTAAGTCTCAACCATGGCAGGGAAAAGCATAGCTTTACCGAACTGCTCTGGTTTCTTGGCCACAATACCAATAGCAGCCGCAGCAGTCTGTCCCTGGGACTTTCCGGAGATCAGACCTACGATCCCTACCGGCAGGCAGGCTGCCAGCACCAGCAAACCCTGCTGAGGTGTCAGATCCAGAAGCCCGCCTCCCAAAAGTCCGATCTTAGATAAAGTAACAAATCCTACCAGCAGTCCATAGATACCCTGAGTACCTGGCAGAAGCTGGATAACCAGCACCTTGGCAAATTTAGACGGATCCTCAGATACTACGCCTGAAGCGGCCTGGCCGGCAATACCTACGCCGATAGCAGAACCGGCTCCTGCCAAAAACACTGCCAATGCAGCTCCCAATAATGCATAAACAATTCCTAACTGACTCATAAGTGTGTTTCCTCCTTAACATCAACATATTTTGTATTTGCAAAAAACGGTTCAAAGGGTTTTCCGCCGCCCTCATAGAACTTCCCGAAAAATTCCACGTACTGAAGACGATTTGTATGCACATACGCCCCCAGAAGATTTATGGCCAGATTCATAGTATGTCCCACAATAAAGACAAGTATAAATACGATCGCCCCCGGGATGCTGCCGCCCAGCATACTTCCCATCTGGTTTACCACTGAGGCAATAACCCCTGTGGCCAGCCCCAGAGCCAGCAGACGGGAATAGGAAAGCACGTCGCTGAGCCAGCCCGTTACGTTATACACATCATACAGTCCCAGTGCCAGCCGCAGCACGACATTCTTGCTGGATCGTCCCGACATCAGCACCAGACCTATAAGGCCGATCACTGCCAGCACCTTACCTGCGCCGCTCATAGCCGGCGGAAAAGCGCCTGGATCCATCTGCGAGATGGATGCAAACAGACTGCTTGGTATCAGCATAAGGAGCAGACCGATCAAAAATACATACCACAATACTACGTCACAGAAAAAGTCCAGATATTTCTTATCCCGCACAAGAAGATATCCCTTGATACCCAGTCCGGTAAAAAGATGGATCAGACCAAAAGCCATAGAGAACAAGAGAAGCTTCATCGGGTCGTTTAAAGGTACGAACCACAAAGCCTTTACCAGTCCTCCCTCCGGAACATTGACATGGAAAAAGGTCTCCGCCACCACGTCAATAGCGTCTCCGAAATATCCTCCGAAAAGGATTCCCCAGATCAATGTAGAAAGTCCTCCATACATAAACAGCTTTAATGACTTCCGCATGGAGCTGTCCATTCTGGGGAACTTCTTCACCAGGATAAAACATACGAGAAATACCAGGATTCCGTAGGCCGCATCCGACAGCATCATCCCAAAGAAAAACACATAGAAAAAGGACATGATAGCCGTAGGGTCAATCTCTCCTTTAGCCGGCAGCCCGAAGGATGCCACGATTCCTTCTACAGATTCTGTAAACTTGTTATTCTTCAGCAGGACAGGAGCTTCTTCATCCTCCGGCACCTCTTCCACTTCAATACTCAGCACAAACTTATCAAGAGCCTTTTCAAGAGCAGCTACCGCCTTCTTTGGCACATATCCGCTGATAAGAAAAGCAGATCTGGACTGGGGCAGAGTCCCCAGGACTTCATACTTCTGGGCTCTTGCCCTGAAATAATCTGAAACCAGCCTCAGATTCGTTCTCTCATAAGCATATCTGCTGATTTCCTCCTGACACTTTCTGATTTCTTCCTTCAGTTCCTGTATCTGATTCCGAAGGCTTTCTTTTGCCCTGGCAGGAATCTGCGCTGTAAGCTGGGAAGGTCTGGAAAATCCCCCTTTTCGCAGCGCCTCCTCTATCTTTTCTTCATCTTCTCTGAGACAGAGTACAGCCACATAAGTACCGTCTTTTCCTGAAGACAGGATAGTCACATCTGCTCCTGCAGCTTCCTGGGCGCCTTCCAGGATCATTCCGTAGATTTCCTCCAGAGTCAGTTCCTGGGAAAAGCTTCCAGGCAGAAAGGCTGTCTTTTTTGTTCCTCGAAAGGCCATGGGCACATCCAGATTCATCCATGGCTCCAGACTTTCGATCTGGTTTTCCAGCTTCTGGATATTGGCCCGGTATTCTCCGATCTTCTTTTGCTGACTGATCACGGAAGCCGCTACGCTCATAACTTTGTCTTTCCGCTCAACCGCCTGATCAAAGCTTTTTTTATCCACCAGCTTCTTGCCCTCCAGACTGGCAAACATAGAAGATTTCTCCGGAACATACTCTGCCAGGATCCCCAGCGCTGTATCTGCCGAAGCCGCGTTTTTCTCAAACATGCTTCTGGCTGTCTGCGTATTCATCTTTTCCAGTCCCTGGATATCTTCCTGGATCTGAGATACTTCCATGATCCCCATGGACTGGATCTTTTCAAGGATCGCTTTTCTGTCTCTTTTCAGTGCGCAGATACTTACCTTTTGCATCTGCAAAACTGCCATACTTGCATCCCTCCTTTATCTAGGATCTTTTCTTTCACAGCAGTTTCTGGATGACCCCCTCTACCGCCGCTTTTTCCAGCTCCCCGGCCTTTTCTTTCAGCAGACCGGCTTCTTTATCAGCCGCCTGCTTTGCCGCCTCCAGTTTTTGGTCGGCCTCTTCCCTGGCCTCCTGGAGAGCTTCCTGGGCCCTATTGCGGGCTTTCGCAATCATGTCTTTTTCAATTTTCGCAGCTTCGTTTTTGGCATTTTCTCTTATTTCAGCAGCCTTCTTTTTGGCATCTTCCGTGATTTCTTCTGCCTTCTGCTCCGTATCTTTGATTGCCTGGATCGTGTCTTTTACCAAAATATCACCACCTTCATATAAGTTGATATTACTATGGATTGTATATTTTGTCAATTTATTAACAAAATTTTTTATATTTTTTCGCTATTATTATATCTGTTTTTCGTTTTTTTACACATAAAAAAGAGAGAGTGACAAATATCTTCCACTCTCTCCTGGTCATTCTGTATAATTTAACCATCAGCCATAAAAATAGCTGCTGTACTCCTCATTATCTATATTATCGCTGTCGATCCACTGGTAACTGGTATTAATAAAAGTATCCACCGACAACCCCAGATCCGCCCGTACTCCTGCGATGGCTGCCGCATATCCCATACCATAAGGATTCTGAGCGATAAACCCTGTCTCCGTACCGTCCTTTACAGCCTTTTGCTGAGTCTCTCCGGAATCAACTCCTACAACCGCAAGCTCCTTTTCCGCGGCGTCAGCCGCAGCAAGAACAGCTTCCGATGCAGCTTCATTTGTACAGAAATATCCTTTCACATCCGGATACAGGGTAAATACAGCATCTGCCATTTTATCCATCGTAAATTCCTCATTTTCATGAGAAACATTCACGATCTCTATATTCGGATGGTTCTTGGCGATCTCATCGGTAAATCCTTTTTCTCTGTCCTGACTTGTCTGGGCGCTTTCGGTATGTGCCATAACAGCGATCTGCCCCTGGTCCCCTACAGCTTCTGCCAGCCTTCTGGCTGCTTCGGCTCCGGCCTCATAATTATCAGTGGCACACAAAGCGGATATAGGTCCCCGCTCCACTCCCGAGTCGATCATGACTACCGGAATATCGTTTTCTGCCGCCATCTCCAACTGAGCCTCGCAGGATTGCCTGTCAATAGCCGCTATGCAAAGAATAGAGGGATTCTCTGAAAGAACTGTATCGATCAGATCAATCTGTTTTTCTACATCCGTATCATCTGAAGGGGCGTCAAAAGATACTGTGATCTGATCTTCCCCCGTATAATCCATTTTTTCATTAAGGGCTTCCACCCCATCTTCTATTCCTTCCCGCACTGTGGTCCAGAAATCATCCTTTGCACTCTTTAATACTACTGCGATCCTGGTCCCCGGTTCCGGCTCCAATTCCTCAAGAGAAGTATAATCCACGGTTCCTGCCTGATCCTTCAATACGGACATAGCCAGGTCCTCCGTCATATCTCTGTCCGCAGTCTCCTCCTGAGAAGTTTCCGCATCGTCTTCATCCGTCTCCTGCTGAGCATCGCTTTCCTGCCCATCCTGTCCGGCCTCTTCTTCTGTTTCCTGGCCGCCATCTTCCTTCTGGGGCTTCTGATCCTCCTGGCCTTCTTCTGCCGCAGTATTTTTCCCGGAACTATCTTTTCCCTGTCCCCTTCCTGCGCAGCCGCTGATCATTCCCGTGGTCAGCATGATACACAGAAAGACTGCTATCGCCTTCTTCATGCTATTACCCTGCCTTTACATGTTTATCATTAGGTTCAACTACGTCTTCATTATACACGAAACTTTTTATTAGTCCAGAAAATTTCCCATTGTTTATAAAATTTTTTTAAAGTCTTAGAAAAATCTTTGTAATTTATTACGTCCAAAGCAGGTCCCATTCCCGAAAGATCCCATATAGAAGTAAGGCTGTTAAAGGTCCCAGAATAAACCCGGATCCGCCGTAGATCATCAGTCCCAGATATATAGAAAGCAGGATCAGAAGAGGGGAGATTCCTACATGATCTCCTACCAGCCTGGGTTCCAGGATCTGCCGGAGCCCTGCAGTGACCACATACAAAAGGAAAAACCCTACTGCCAGAAAAGTCTCTCCCTGGAAAAGGAGCAGTATCCCAGCCGGTATAAGGAACGTCCCTGTTCCCAATACCGGCAGTCCGTCCAAGATTCCCACTGCCAGTCCCAGTCCCAGAAAATATGGGATTTTCAATATCCAGAATCCTGCCACGCACAGCACACAGATCAGTCCGGTAATTTTTATCTGCGCCTTCAGATACCCCTTCACTCCTGCCAGCAGTTCTTTTCCCAGGCTTTCCGCCTTCTGATAAAAACCGGACCGTTTCAAGATCCTCTGCATTTTTTCTCTTTCCTGAAGAAATAAGATAGAGGAAACGATCCCAATGATAAATCCTCCCAGGATTACGACGCAGCCTCTTATTGAATCTACTGCCTGTTTCATACTGAATCCATCTTCCATCAGATAATTCTGAAATTTTTCAGCCTGCCGGAAAATATACTCCCTGCTTTCTTCTGCCGGTATTCCCATGATCCTTTCCACCCCCTGACAGCACCGTCCCGCCAGTTCTGTCGCCTCCGCCTTTATCTGAGGGTAATATTTTATACATTCCCCGATCTTTCCCGTTAAGTACTCAGTTCCTAAAAGCAGCAGTCCAACTCCCAGAACCGTAAAAGCCAGGATAAAAAAAGCCCCGAATCCGCTTTCCTTGATATGCAGCCTTCTGCTCCACTTCCTGTCTGCCATATACCGGGCCAGAGGATGAACTGCTTCAGCCAGGAGCCATCCCATCAAAAAAGGGAGCATTACAGGAAAGATATATTTCATACCTAATATGACTCCTGCAATGACTCCCGTCTGCACTATCCATCTTTTTATTTTCATCTGACCCTCACCCCACTTCTCTTTTTTCTTAGTATAGGGAAAGGTAAGATACTTATACTATAGGAAAATTTCCATCTGGTTTTACCTGAAATTCCATCTTTTTCCCCGTTGCAGGGTGCAGGAAGGATAATCTGCTGGCGCAGAGTCCCATTTCCTGCCAGGAGCCTTCTCCAGGTCCTTTATCATTATATTTCGTATCTCCCAAAATGGGCCAGCCGGCATAGGCCAGCTGCACCCGTATCTGATGATGTCTGCCAGTCTTTAAATGGATTTCCAGCAGACTGCGGCCAGCCTCTGTCTTCAAAACTTTATATTTTAATACAGCTTTTTTGCTGTTTTTTGTCTTGTTTTCAACGATCCTGGATAAATTGCTGCCAGGAACTTTTTCCATCTGATCTTCCAGTATCCCTTCCTCTTTTTCCGGAACTCCCTGAACGCAGGCCAGATAAATTTTCTCCATTTCATTTTTCTGCATTTCTTCACTCAGTCTGGCTCCGCTTTTCTGATCCTTCCCAAATACCAGGATGCCCTGGACCGGCTGATCCAGACGATGAACAACTGCCAGATAAGGTTTTTCTCCCTTTGCCGCCAGATAATTTTTCAGCATATTCTCCATATCCATCGTTCCGATCCTTCTGGTCTGGACCGGAAGTCCGCCTGGTTTTCTGCACACAAGGATGTCCTTGTCTTCATATAATATTATGTCTTCTGCCCTTAATCTTTCTGTTCCCATAGTTCCTCTTACATGAATATTTTTTCACAAAGGAACAACCGTCATATCATCAATTCATCTCCGATACAACGGTTGTCCTAATGCTCTTCTTTATTCAATTTTTAAACCTCGTTTTCTTGTTTTCTTTCTTGATATTTATTCTTAAAGATATTTTTTCTATTCAGTATCAATACTTGAGATTGATGCTTTATTAAATTTTCTCTAAGATAACTATCTTTTCAAATGGTTTTCTGTTTCCATTTCTCTTATTGTATCTAATGTGATCCCCTTTGATAAATTCTATTCAGAATCTATTGAAAGTTTTATATCAATCTCTATATAGGATAATAAAAAGTTTCCAACAAATTGTTCGGGCTGTTTGTTTTTCAAGTATTTCTTTATATATTTCTTATCAGTATATCGAATCTTTTTCCTTAAGATTCTCGAATACAACAGGCTTATTTCTACGAATACAACTCATCATATTTTATTATCTTTTCAACTTCTATATACTTTCAAATGATATATAAATACTATACTTTTTTAAAATATATTTCTTTACATATATTTTAAAACCTTTTTATTATTTTTGTGGTAAATATTCAATATGAGGACATTTTTGATATATTCACCTGAAACTTTTTATCCTGTTCATCTATCTTCTGAAGGATCTTTTCTTATTCTTTATTTCAGGTCTTTCTTCAGGGGAGTAATGTCTTACCACTCTCATATTGATAATTTGATTCATCCGTTCCCATTGGACTAAACCTCCTTATCATAATTTCCAAAAACCTTTCACCAAAAAATCTAAACTTTGTTTCCTTGGAAGATTAACTTTTAATTATTATTTACAGGTCTTATTTTGTATTCTCCATACACCTAAAGTTCTGTAAATAGCAATTACTTTTTAATCTCTGTTCCTTGTGGCCATCTTCAAAATTGATTTCTCGTTTCGAATTCTGAAATGGTTATGAAGTTTTATTTGATTTGGTGTTTTGTTTTTTGTTGATATTATAATACAATACGATTCTTGATTTGTCAACCTATTTTTTAAAAAAAGTTTTATTTTTTTATTTTATTTCTTTTCATTTAATTTATGCTGTAAATTAAATATATTTATTCAAATTATATATACAATTATAATATTTTGAACAACACATGGATTTCCAGGATTTAATTTCCACCTTAATCAAAAACGCCGCCCATAAGGCCGACAGAAAAGTATCTCCTGCCATGCCCTATAAGACGGCATTCTATGCATCGGCTGCCGGAAGCTCCCGCCCCGGCTTTGCATTTCATTTTATTTTCCGGATCTGTAATAATTGATCAGACAGCCTTCCAAGATGATTTCTCTTTCATCCTCTGTCATATCGCCAAGGCCTAAGGTAAACTCCTTCAGTGTATCTCCTACTGTATAGGCCTTGATCTCTTTTCTCCCTTCTTCCACAGCCTTGCGGATATCAGGGATAAACAGATAATCTCCCTTCTTAAACGGAAGCTCTCCCTCCTGGATCAGGAATGGGAGCATACCCCAGTTGATCAGGTTTGAACGGTAACGTTTTGTAGCGTATTCATTCGCAATATTTGCCCAGCCGCCCAATACTTTCTGACAGGAAGCGGCCTGTTCTCTGGCGGAACCATCTCCCGGCTTTACCGCAAAGATGGTGCTTCCCACCCCGGTATTCTCTCTGTTCATATCCGGATAAGCTTCTTTGATCTTGTCCCATACAGGTTTCAGCTCATTCAGAGCGCATGCCGGGCATTCCCCTGCTTCCCGGGCTTTTTCAGCCTCCTGGACTTCTTTTGCAAGCTCCACATAAGCCGGGTCCTTTCTGGAAAGGGCAAACTCTGCCAGCTTCAGCGGATTAGAACGATAAGAAGACGTCTCTCCTGAAGGGATCAGTTCGTCCGTGGTAGTTACCGGATCATGGATCTCAGACACTACCTTCAGCACAAGGTTATCTGTAAGTCCCGGCATTTCCGGCCAGTCCTTGATATTGGGGCCAAACTGGATCTCCACTGTGGGATCTGCTTTTCCTTTGCTGTCAAATACACGATTCTCATAGATCGTCTTGTCAAAGTAATACTGAGGATGTCTGTATTCTCCTGCAAATTCTGTAGCCGGTGTAAGCTGTCCTTTGTTTGCTGCCGTAGCGGCAATGGAACGGGCGTCCATAAGAGCCACAGAAGAAATCTGTCCATTCTGGATCTTGGAACCTTCTCTGTTCGGGAAGTTTCTGGTTGAATGACGGATACTCAGCGCATTGTTGGCGGGCGTATCTCCTGCGCCGAAGCATGGGCCGCAGAATGCTGTCTTTACTACAGCGCCGGTTTCGATCAGATCGGCCAGTACGCCGTTCTTAGCCAGTTCCATATAGATCGGAGTGCTGGCAGGATAAATACTCAGTGTAAATGCGTCATATCCTATGCTGGATCCCCGGAGGATATCTGCCGCGTCGCAGATATTCTCGAATCCGCCTCCGGCACAGCCGGCGATAATCCCCTGCTCTACATAAAGTTTTCCATCCCGTACTTTATCCTTCAAAGTATAAGGGATCTTGCCATCCAGGCTGACCTGGGCTTTCTTTTCCACATCATCCAGGATATCCATAAGATTGGCGTTCAGTTCTTCGATCGTATAGGTATTACTTGGATGGAAAGGCATGGCGATCATCGGGCGGATCTTATCCAGCTCCACATGTACCAGACCGTCATAATAAGTCACTTCTCCAGGATTCAGTTCCTTATAATCCTGACTTCTGCCATGGATCGTGTAGAAATCCTGAATAGCGCTGTCTGTTTTCCAGATAGAAGAAAGGCAGGTGGTCTCTGTAGTCATAACGTCCACGCCGATCCTGAAATCAGCGCTCAGGTTATCCACGCCAGGTCCTACAAATTCCATGACTTTATTCTTAACATAGCCATTGGCAAAAACTGCTCCGATAATAGCAAGGGCCACGTCCTGGGGACCTACGCCGGGAACCGGTTTGCCTGTCATGTAAATGCCTACTACCTCGGGACATTTGATATCGTAAGTTCTTCCCAGAAGCTGTTTTACAAGCTCTGGTCCGCCTTCTCCCATAGCCATGGTTCCAAGGGCGCCATAACGGGTATGGCTGTCAGATCCCAGGATCATCTTTCCGCCCTCTGCCAGCATTTCTCTGGCAAACTGATGGATAACCGCCTGATGAGGGGGAACGTAAACGCCGCCATAGCGTTTTGCACAGGTCAGTCCAAACATATGGTCATCCTCATTGATGGTCCCTCCTACTGCACACAGAGAGTTATGGCAGTTGGTCAGTACGTAAGGGATAGGGAATTTCTCCAGACCTGAAGCTCTGGCTGTCTGGATGATCCCTACAAAAGTAATGTCATGAGAGGTCAGCTTATCGAATTTAATCTTCAGCTCCTCCATATTTCCGGAAGTATTATGATCCTTTAAAATGGAATAGGCGATAGTATTCCTGACGGCCTCCTTTTTTTCCGGAGCTTTTTTGCCATATTTATTCTGAATGATCTCTCCGGCCTGAGGACTGTCCGGCAGGACTTCTTTGCCATCAATCAGCCACGCGCCGCCATCATATAATTTTATCATGATCTTTTCCTCCAATTTCACAGTTTTCTACTATTATAAAATCTATTGATTTAAAAAGCAAGCAATTTACCACAATAAATTAATTGTATACAATAATACAATTTTTATATCCATTCCTTTATCTGCGCCTTCTGCACACAAAAATATCCTGCCACAGTCATTGTCACCGGCTGCGGCAGGATATACTTATATTTATTCCTGGTTTTTCATAAATTCCATATAACTGGATACCATAAGGGCAATCTTGAAAGTAAGAGCGTCATCAAATACCCGGATATCCAGTCCTGTGCTTTTCTGGATCTTTTCCAGACGGTATACCAGGGTATTTCTGTGAAGGAACAGCTGTCTGGAAGTCTCTGAAATGTTCAGGCTGTTATCAAAAAACTTGTTGATCGTATTTAATGTTTCGTCATCCAGTATATCCGGCAGCTTTCCGCCAAATACCTCCTTCATGAACATCTCGCACAGTGGCATGGGAAGCTGATAGATCAGACGGCCGATCCCCAGATTATTGTAGCCTACGATAGTCTTGTCTACATAGAAAATCTTGCCCACATCCATAGCCATCTTGGCCTCTTTATAAGATCTGGACACATCCTTGATCTCATGGATGATATTTCCATAGGATACCCGGACCTGAGACATAGCCTCAGCATTAAGCATGTCTACGATCGTACTGGCTATCTTATTGATCTCCTCATATCCGTCGTTTTCCTCCAGGCTGCGGACAATGATGATATTTTTCTCATCAATGGCTGTGATAAAGTCATTGGTCCTGGATACAAAAAGATTCTTAAGGATTTCCATGGAATCCTGGTCTTTCTCATTCTTTGTCTCAATAAGGAGCACTACCCTCTTAGCCTCAATGGCGATATGGAGCTTCTTTGCACGGTTATAAACATCTACCAGGAGCAGATTGTCCAGTATCAGATTCTGGATAAAATTAGATTTATCAAAGCGCTCTTTATAAGCGACGATCAGGTTCTGGATCTCTGCTACCGCCACTCTTCCGATCATATAAGCGTCCTCGTTACTTCCTTTTGCAATGAGAACATACTCTACGGTCTGGTTGTCATAGATCTTGAAAAAGTGATAACCTCTCATCACTTGACTGTCTGCCATGGAATCAGCAAAGGCCCGTACATCCCCGAAATCCTCATCTTCCACAGGAAAAGTTGTAGAATTTATTTTTCCGTCTATGTCCATGACACACAGGTCGATCCTGGTGATCGTCCGCAATTCATCTAGTGTTTTCTGTATAATCTGACTTGAAATCATGTCTTTTCTCCTTTAAACGCATTTCACGAATCCTTTTACTGCCAGCAATACTAGCTGCCCTGCGGCTAGTATACCGTATTTTTGGAGAATTCGCAACAGAAGCCAAAAGAAAAAATCTTATTTTTCAGGAAAAACGCACGAAAAGGCCGCTCCATTTTTTGCAATGGAACGGCCTCATGACCAGTCGTCTGCCTCTGCCCTCAAATACTTTTATGCAGCAGGTACGGGCATTTTTATTAAATATGAAGACGGAAAGCTGCCGCATTCCAGCGAAGTTCATTCTTAAAGCTGCGGATATCTGTGTCTTTGTCAATGTATACTGCTTCAATACCCATTGCTGCAGCCCAGTCGCCCATCTGTTCTGCTGTCAGGTCATAGCTGAAAGCAGTGTGGTGAGCGCCGCCTGCCAGGATCCAGGCTTCCGCTCCTGTCTGGAGATTCGGTTCCGGTGTCCAGAAAGCAGTTGCTACCGGAAGTTTTGGCATTGGTTTTTCTACCTTCTTGCACTCTACATTGTTGATGATCAGACGGAATCTGTCTCCCAGGTCAATGAGAGAGGTAGCTACTGCCTTTCCTGTCTTGGAAGTAAATACCAGTCTGGCCGGATCTTCCCTGTCGCCCATGGAAAGAGGCTGGCATTTAATGCTGATAGGACCATCTGCGATAGTTGGGCATACCTCCAGCATATGAGCTTCCAGAATTCCTTCTTTTCCCGGAACCAGATTGTAAGTATAATCTTCCATGAAAGAAGTACCCTTGGCGTCTTTCTTGCCCTGGGTCATGATCTTCATCAGGCGTACCATAGCGGCGGTCTTCCAGTCGCCCTCGCCTCCGAATCCATAACCTTTTTCCATAAGTCTCTGGATTGCCAGGCCAGGAAGCTGTTTTAAGCTGCCCAGATCTCCGAAATGGGTTACGATAGCCTGGTAGTTTTTCTCCTCCAGGAAACGTTCAAAGCCCAGCTCGATCTGAGCCTGAACGGCAACATGTCTTCTGAATTCTTCGGGATCTCTGCCTTCCAGGAGAATGTCGTACTTGCTGTAATATTCTTCTACTAAGGCGTCGGTATCTGCTTTGGATACTGCTTCTACTGCTTCTGCGATCTCATTTACCGGATAAGCGTCCACTTCCCAGCCAAATTTGATCTGAGCTTCTACTTTATCTCCCTCAGTAACTGCTACGTTACGCATATTGTCTGCTACTCTCATTACACGGATATGGCTGCTTTCGATGACGCCAATCGCAGTTCTCATCCAGGAAGCGATCCTCTCCTGAACTTCTTTGTCATCCCAGAATCCTACGATAACTTTTCTCTCGATTCCCATACGGGTAACAATATGACCATATTCCCTGTCACCGTGAGCTGCCTGGTTTTCATTCATGAAATCCATATCAATGGTGTCATAAGGAATCTCTCTGTTAAACTGAGTATGGAGATGGAGCAGAGGTTTTCTGTACTCCTGAAGTCCCAGGATCCAGGATTTTGCTGGTGAGAAAGTATGCATCCAGGTGATCA
>DWUY01000001.1 GCA_019120515.1 Candidatus Blautia avicola
TTTCCAGTATTTCCAGAACTGGCGGCCAAGTACCAGAAAAATAAAAAGGTACAGAACAAACAGTATCCAGAAGGCCCAGTTCAGTACATATCCTGTTGTGGAAGGATCCGAGCTTTGGGTATACAGATTGGGAATAACCAATAAAAAGAAAATTGCTATAAGAGGGATCATACGGGTGAAGAAAATCCGTTTTACCATTTCCAGTCTGGATTCGTCATCACAGAAGATTTCTTCATCTCCGGTCATTTCTGAAGCTGGCTTCCGGAAATAACTGTAGCCGAAATAATCCTGGATATACTCCCAGCCGCAGTCCTTAAACATCTGGACATATTGTTCTTTGTGAGCAATCCCGTCAGGATTATAGTCTAACTGATAGACCACATCTTCCGGTTCGCATCTTTCAAAATGATAGATCCCCAATAAGGCGGCTTTTGTAAAACGCCAGCCTTTTAAACCCTCCTGACGGAGAAAGTCCTGTTCTTTTTCCCATTCTACAATAGTAAAATACCGGAATTTGACTTTATGGTCTTTCATTTTCACTCACCTCCATCATATTTTGATACAGCCGTTCTATCCGTTTCATTTCCAGGTCCAGGACCTGTCTTCCTAAGTCTGTGATCTTGTAGATCTTTCGTTTTTCTTCTTCCCGTATGAACCGGATCAGACCGTCTTTTTCCATTTTGGAAAGGCTGCCGTAGAGGGTGCCGGGGCTTAAGCGGATCTGGCCATGGGTCAGGGCATCCACTTTCTGGACAATGCCGTAGCCGTGGGATTCCTCAAGAAGGCATAATAAAATATAAAAGCCTGTTTCGGTCATAGGTACATAGACTTTTTGAATGTGAGAATTCATAGGCCCACCTCGGTAATTTGTAGGTATATTTTACTGCGATATATCGTACTGCGATATTATGGTTTTAATATAGCACTGGGACATCTAAATGTCAACAAGAAAAGTAAATGTCAGAAGAAACCAGCAGACCGCAAATATGGACAGGCCAGGAGATTTCCGATATACTAAATTTCAGACGAACAGATTTGAAAAATGTATCGGAAGTTTACCAGGAAAGAAGGAGCGCGCATATGAATACAGAAGATTTTACCGTATATCGGAAGATAGTGCCTGAGCGAAAGTCGGTGTATCAGGGGTTTCCCTCATCTCTCCATCCGGATATCGGGAAATTTCTGAAACTGGAAGGGATCTCCAGTCTGTACAGCCACCAGGCGGAAATGTATGAAAAGGCCCAGGAGGGGAAAAATGTAGTGATCACTACTTCCACTGCCAGTGGGAAGACCCTCAGCTTCCTTTTGCCGGTGCTTCAGGAGATCCTGAGGAATCCTTTGACCAGAGCGGTTTTTGTCTATCCCACAAAAGCCCTGGCCAGTGATCAGTACAGGGCGCTAAAGCCGGTGCTGGAGTATTTTGGAGAAGGACGGATCAGCGCAGGAGTCTATGACGGGGATACGATGCAGGCGGAGCGGAGCAGGATACGGAAAAGCGCCAACATTATCCTGACCAATCCGGAAATGCTGAATTCTGCTTTTCTGCCAAATCACAGCAGCTATGGCTTTGACTTTATCTTTTCTAACCTGAAATATGTGGTTATTGACGAGCTCCATACTTACCGGGGAGCTTTCGGCGCTCATCTGGCCAATATTTTCCGCCGGATGAAGCGAATCTGCGGTTATTATGGATCCAAGCCCCGGTTTTTGTGCAGTTCCGCTACGATTGCCAATCCGGAAGAGCTGGCGGAGAAGATCTGCGGGGAAAAATTTGTGCTGGTGGATCAGGACGGATCGGGAGCTCCCCAAAAGGAATACCGGTTTCTCCTTCCTCCGAAGATCAAAGGGAAAAATGATAAGATCTACGGCAGAAGGCCGGCTTCTTATCTGGCTGCAGAGCTGATCCCGGCTCTGGCAGCAGGAGGCCATCATTTTATTGTCTTTGGAAGATCCAGGAGAAATGTGGAAGTGATCCTTAAGGAGGCCAGAGATAAAATGGAAGGAAATGGGATTTCCAGAAAGATCGCCGGATACCGGGGCGGCTATACCCCCTTGGAGAGGAAGAGCATTGAGGAGAAGATGATCACCGGAGAACTGGCAGGTCTGGTTTCCACCAATGCCCTGGAGCTGGGGATCGATATTGGAAATCTGGACTGCACTGTGTTGGCAGGCTATCCTGGGACAAGAGCCTCTTTCTGGCAGCAGACGGGAAGAGCAGGGAGAAGTAAAGAGAAGTGTGTGAATTATCTGATTCTGGAAAATCAGCCTTTTGATCAGTACATTGCTCTGGATCCGGAGTGGCTTTTTTCAAAAAGCAGCGAGAACGCTATTGTGGATCCGGACAATCTTCTTATTGAACTGGCCCATATCCGGGCGGCTGCGGCAGAGATGCCTCTGTCTTTAGATGACGCCGGATTATTTCCGGATCTGGGTGAGATCATACCGGTTCTTTTAAACGCAGGGGAAGTGGAAAGCCTGGCCGGCCGGTTTGCCTGGGCGGGAGAGGCCTTTCCGGCAGGAGACTACAGTCTGAGAAACATGGATAAATCCAGATATAAACTGATCCTTCAGGGAGAAAACCGGGAGATCACTCAGATGGACGAGACCCAGGCTTTCCATGAGCTTTATCCGGGAGCGGTATATATCCATGAAGGGGAGCTTTATGAGGTGCTGAAACTGGATCTGGAGTCCAGGACAGCCTATGGAGTCCTTTTTTCAGGGAATTATTATACAGTGCCCTCCGGAACCCGGGAGACCAGGATCCTTCAGACCTTTCGGGAAGAAGATCTGGGAAGATGCCGGATCCACTTCGGAGACATTAATGTGGAAGAAGTAATTTCTATGTATAAGAAGCTGCAGTTCCACAATCATCAGAACTTGGGCTACGCAAGCCTGGTCCGGCCTTTGCGGAAGGACTATGATACAGAGAGTACCTGGATCCGGATACCGGAAAATGTGACAAAGGCGTACCGCAGTCTGCTGGTGCCGGGGAAAAACGGGGAGCTGGCGCTGAACGACCACTTTGAAGGTCTGGCTTTTGCTATAAAAAATGCGGCTATGATGGTGACTATGACGGAAAGTTCAGATATCGACACGGTAATCTCCAATAACGCCAGAATCCCAGACTCTTTTCAGGAAGAACAGGTATATCTTTTCATCTATGACCGGTATGAAGGGGGATTGGGGTATTCGGAGAAGATCTACGATCTAGTGCCGGAGATCCTGGAAAAGGCCATACATATGGCAAAGGGCTGTACCTGTGAGGACGGATGTCCTGCCTGTGTGGGGGATTATACCCTGGACAAATCCATGGTCCTGTGGGGTCTGGAAAATCTCCTGGAGGAAAGCCTGCCTCCGGAACCTGTGAAAAGAGTAAAGAGTGAAGAAAGACCGGTGACGGAAAAGAAATATTCCTTCTTTACGCTTCCCCTCCAATGGCAGGAATTCTGTCAGAGCGTAAAGGAAAATGGAGAAAAGGGAGGAGATTTTCTGAAAACCATCCAGGAGGTGGGGGTGAAGGACCATACCCTGGTGCTGAGAGTGAAAAACAGTTTTTACCGGGAATGGCTGCTGGAAGGAGACAATCTCCGGGAGCTGGAGAATACCATCCGGTGGCACGCAGTGTGTCCCGGAGATATGAAGATCCTGGTCCAGGCAGAAGAAAATAAAGAAGACCAGGAGAAGATCAGAGGAAGACTGAGGCGGAAATATGGAGAGAACAGGGAATAAGGACTGGGAAAAACTGAATACATACCAGCAGGAGGCAGTGCTGGATGAAAGTCCCGCCTGTGTGGTAAACGCCAATGTGGGAAGTGGGAAAACCACAGTGCTTATTGCCAAGATCCTGTATCTCCACTGGGAGAAAAAGGTGCCTCTGGAGGATATGCTGGTGCTGACCTTTACCAATAAGGCGGCCAGGGAGATCACAGACCGGCTGCGTGCCAGGGAGCCGGAGCTGTTCCCGGAGCAGATCCGGGGATTCGGCACCTTTCACAGTGTGGCTATGCGGCTTCTGAAAGAGAAACTATCTATAGAAAAAGCCGGATGGACCAGGGATTTCTCTGTGATGGAGCCGGAGGAAGAAACGGATCTGGCTCTGAGGATCATAAAAGAAGAAAAGCTGAATATCAAATATAAAAACCGGCTGAAAAAACGTCTGGAACAGGAGTACCAAGGGTATCTGGAAGGAAAGGAAACTTCCAGATACAGGGATGATCTGTTCCGGCTGTATCCTCTTTTACAAAAAGAAAAGCAGCGGGAGAATAAAATGAGTTTTTCGGATCTTCTTCTGGTAAGTACAGAGCTGATCAAAGAAGAAAAATATTTTCCCGCCTGGATCATTGCAGATGAGATCCAGGACAGCGATAACCTCCAATTAGAATTTCTGGCGGCGCTGAAGGGAGAGGATACCAGGATTTTTGCCGTAGGGGATCCAAATCAGGTGATCTACAGCTGGAGAGGTTCCAGCGACAGTACCTTTTTTGCCCTGAAGCGGCAGTTTGGAGCCAGGGAACTTTCTCTGCCGGTAAATTACCGGTCTAATGCCAGTATCCTGGAAGCAGCCAATCGTTTCCGGCAGTTCGGCACCAGGATCCAGGGCACCAGGGAAGGAGGAAAGGCAATAAAAGTCAAACGCCAGTACGACCCTTTTACAGAAGCAGAATATCTGGCGGAACAGATTGAAAGTTTACATAAATCAGGCGAGAGATATGAAGATACGGCAATCCTCTATCGCTTGCAGAGACAGGGAGAAATCCTGTGCAAAGTTTTTGATAAAAGGGGAATCCCCTATGAGATTTCCATGAAACAGACGGTAAAGGAAGTTCCGGCGCTGAACTGGCTGATAAAAGTCCTTCGGTTTTCTGTAAATCCCAGGGATAAGCAGACCGGGGAAGAAGTGCTGCAAAATCCTGACTTTGGAGAAAAACTTACCAGAAAGAAAATCCGGGAGCTTCTGGAAGAGGGGAAAGGGACAAACTTCCTATATGAAAAAATGAAAAGATTCCAGGACTGGTCCAGAGGGCAGACAGAGCTTCCAAAAAGCCGGACGATCTTTGCGTATTTCGGCCTTGGACAGGCCCTTGGACCTGCTTTGGCCGGTTTTGAGGAGAGAGAAGCCCAGGTTTTAAAGTTTCTGGAATGGCTGGAAAATTATTGTGAAGAGAAAAGGCTGCCTCTCTGGGAAGGAACCAAAGCTTTTTTAGACGACGCTGTCCTCTATGGAATGGATCTTCAGGAGATGATGGGAGAAGAGGAAAACTCCAGGAAAGGTGTGGGGCTTATGACGCTCCATGCCTCAAAAGGCCTGGAATTTCGCCGGGTGTATCTTATCGGAATGAACCAGGGATTGATCCCTTTGCGGTGTAAGGATCTGGAACAGGAGGAAGAGGAGCGGCGGCTGTTTTTTGTGGGAATGACCAGAGCAAAAGATGAACTGGAACTTTCCTATTATGTAAACCCACGGGAGCCGGGAGTTTCCGGAGAGTGGAGCCGGTATCTTCTGGGAATCCCTCCAAAGCTTCTGGACTGGAAGGAAGACTCCAGAAAGGAAAAGGGAGAAGAAAAGCTTCACAGCCTGGGTAGAGAAGTCCGGGAGCAGATAAGGGCAAAGAGGGAAGGAGAAAGAGAAGCGGAGATCCGGAAAAAGGAACAGGAAGAAAGAACGGAAAAAGAAGAGGCAGCAGAGAATGTGAAAGAAAATACGGCAGTAAGGGACATGGAGACAGAAAAGGAAACCTTGGAACCAGGTAAGTCTGCTGCTTTGCCCTCTGTCCGGCACAGAAAGTATGGCGAGGGAATCTTCATTTCCCAGAATGATCTGACAGTGGAAGTGGAATTTCCAGGCTATGGACGGAAACAGTTTTTGAAAGCTCTGGGAGAGGTGGAGTTTCTTTCGGATACAACAGAAGAAAATCATGGAGGGTAAGATGGATTTTTATAAAAGAGCCGCGCTGGTACTGAAAAAGATTCCAGAGGGAAAGGTGGCCACTTATGGACAGATCGCTCTCCTTTGCGGAAAACCGGGAAATTCCCGGCAGGTGGGATACGGTCTTGGAAGGAATCTCATGGGTGAGGATGTCCCGGCCTATAAGGTAGTGAACGCCCAGGGGATCCTGTCGGGGGCGGCCGCTTTTGAGACCTTTGATATGCAGAAGCTCCTTTTAGAGCAGGAGGGCGTAGAGGTCCGGCTGACGGAGAAAGGCTGGAAGGTAGACTTGGGCCGGTATCAGTGGAAAAATACCATGGAAGAGGCGGAAGCCTTCCAGGAGGAATTTAAAAGATCAGGGTGCTGAAAGGATCGTTTTCAAGTGAATGACGCAGAATTATGGTCGTATCAGCGTTTTGGGATGCTGACTGGAAAAGAGGAAAGAAAAGTGAAGATTACATGTATTGCTTTAGATTTAGATGGAACAACATTAACTCCCCAGGGAAGTCTCAGGGGGAAAACCAGAGAGGCCATTGAAAAAGCTCTGGAAGCCGGAATTCAGGTGGTGGCGGCCAGCGGACGGTCTCTGGATTCTCTGCCAGCGGATATTCTGGCAATATCCGGGATCCAATATGGGATCACTTCCAATGGAGCTGCAGTATACAGGCTTTCCGACAGAAAATGTCTGAAACAGTGTAAGCTGACGAAAGAGTCTGTAAGAGAGATCCTGAAATACACAGAGGGACAGGAGACTGCCTTTGAGGCTTTCATTGAAGGAAAGCCCTATGCTCAGAAAGAATATGTGGAAGACCCGGTAAGGTTCGGGGCCACCCAGAG
>DWUY01000099.1 GCA_019120515.1 Candidatus Blautia avicola
GAAGAGATCAAAAAGAGAAAATTAGTGAAGAAATAGCTGAAAATCGGATCACTATAGAGAAAAGGAGTCATTCCTCAGAAACTGTCTGTCAGAAAGCTGCTGAGGAATGGCTCCTTTTTCCAGTGCTGAGAGATGGAAAGGGAAAACTGCGAGAAATTTTATCTTATAGAATTTATTGAAAAAATATAAAAATGAGAAAAAATGAGAAAATAAGAGTATAAAAAAGAAAAATTGAAATAAATAATAAAATGCAACAATTAATCCAGTTGCGAAAACCTATTAAATTAACTAATATATGACTAACGGTTAGCACTCGACAGAAATGAGTGCTAATAAAACAAAAGAATGGAAATTTTGTAAGGAGGAAATAGATATGAAATTAGTACCATTAGGAGACAGAGTTGTATTAAAACAGTTAGAAGCAGAAGAGACAACCAAGTCAGGTATTGTTCTTCCGGGTCAGGCTCAGGAAAAACCTCAGCAGGCAGAAGTTGTTGCTGTTGGCCCAGGCGGAGTCGTTGACGGCAAAGAAGTAAAGATGGAAGTTGCCGTAGGCGATCAGGTAATCTATTCCAAATACGCAGGAACAGATGTAAAGATCAACGAGGAAGAATACATCATCGTTAAACAGAGCGATATCCTGGCAATTGTAAAATAATAAATAGAAAACAGCATTGAAATTAATAGGAGGAATGTCATCATGGCAAAGGAAATTAAATACGGAGCAGAAGCAAGATCTGCTCTGGAAGCTGGAGTTAATAAATTAGCAGATACCGTAAGAGTAACACTGGGACCAAAAGGAAGAAACGTCGTACTGGACAAATCTTTCGGCGCTCCTCTGATCACCAATGATGGTGTTACTATCGCAAAAGAGATCGAACTGGAAGACGGTTTTGAAAACATGGGCGCTCAGCTTATCAAAGAAGTCGCTTCTAAGACAAATGATGTAGCCGGTGATGGTACTACCACAGCTACAGTCCTGGCTCAGGCAATGGTTCATGAAGGAATGAAGAACCTGGCAGCAGGCGCAAATCCGATCATCCTGAGAAAAGGTATGAAGAAAGCTACCGAAGCAGCTGTTAACGCTATCAAAGATATGAGCAAGAATATCGAAGGCAAAGACCAGATCGCAAGAGTAGCAGCTATCTCCGCAGGAGATGACGAAGTAGGCGAAATGGTAGCGGACGCTATGGAAAAAGTAAGCAAAGACGGTGTTATCACTATCGAAGAATCCAAGACAATGAAGACAGAACTGGATCTGGTAGAAGGTATGCAGTTTGACCGCGGTTATATTTCCGCATATATGGCAACAGATATGGATAAGATGGAAGCAGTTCTGGAAGATCCGTATATCCTGATCACAGATAAGAAGATCTCCAACATTCAGGATATCCTGCCTCTGCTGGAGCAGATCGTTAAGACAGGCGCGAAACTGCTGATCATCGCGGAAGATATCGAAGGCGAAGCTCTTACAACTCTGATCGTAAACAAATTAAGAGGAACCTTCTCTGTATGTGCGGTAAAGGCTCCTGGATATGGCGACAGAAGAAAAGAAATGCTCAAAGATATCGCTATCCTGACAAACGGTACAGTTATTTCTGATGAACTTGGTCTGGAATTAAAAGATGTGACCATGGATCAGCTTGGCCGTGCAAAATCTGTAAAAGTTGAAAAAGAAAACACAGTTATCGTTGACGGTATGGGCGATAAAGAAGAGATCGCTGCAAGAGTTGCTCAGATTAAACATCAGATTGCTGAGACAACATCTGATTTCGACAGAGAAAAATTACAGGAAAGACTTGCTAAACTGGCAGGCGGCGTAGCGGTTATCCGTGTAGGCGCAGCTACAGAGACAGAAATGAAAGAAGCAAAACTCCGTATGGAAGACGCCCTCAACGCTACAAGAGCAGCTGTTGAAGAAGGTATCATCGCAGGAGGCGGATCTGCATATATCCATGCTTCTAAAGAAGTTGCAAAAGAAGTTGAAAAACTGGAAGGCGACGAGAAGACTGGCGCAAGAGTTGTACTGAAGGCTCTGGAAGCTCCTCTGTATCATATCGCGGCAAACGCAGGTCTGGAAGGATCTGTGATCATCAATAAAGTAAAAGAGTCTGAAGTCGGCGTCGGCTTTGATGCTCTGAAAGAACAGTATGTGGATATGGTAAAAGAAGGAATCCTGGATCCTGCCAAAGTTACCAGAAGTGCGCTGCAGAATGCTACAAGCGTAGCAGGAACACTCCTTACAACAGAAGCAGTTGTTTCTACTATCAAAGAAGAGACACCGGCTGCACCTGCAGGCGCCCCGGGAATGATGTAATCCTGCGGCAAAGAAAAGTACCGCAGTTTGACTCCCTTCTCGGGCAGACAAGTGAAAATAAAAAACTTGCTGCCCGGGCGGGGAGCTTTTTTATTCCTGCGGACAACGAGTCAAGCGGACATGCTGGCATATCCATTTGGCGACTGCCGCAAGGGTCTAATACCCCGATTCCCGCATTGCGTATAGTTTGACGCCTTCGGGGGTTTTGACGGGCTTTTGCGGGAATACGGGGAAATATATCTATAGAGGAAAAAGCCTTTCAGGTTTCTTGCAACAGAAAATTATTTGTGTTACACTGTTTATCAGAACATAGGAAATAACAGGAGGAACGTAAGATGACGGACATGTATTCGGAGCTCCTAGTAAAAAAGGAGCAGACCGTAAAAGACCAGGCTATCAAAATTCTGCTGATCTTTTTACTTGTGTTTACAGCGATAGCAGGATTGATCCTTACCCCTCTGGCTTGGGTACTGACCATTGGTCTTGGCATTGCGGCGTATTTTGTTCTGCCGCTTTTAGATCTGGAATATGAGTATGTATTTGTAAATGGAGAATTGGATATAGACCGGATCGCATCGAAATCCAAAAGAAAGAGGATGAAAAGTTTTGATCTGGCTAAAATGGAGATCATGGCTCCGGTAAATTCTCACAGAATGGACTATCAGAATCATAATACAAGTATGAAAGTCCTGGATTATTCATCAGGAAATCCCCAGCATAAGATCTTCGCTATGATTATTCCCGATGACACCAGTGTATACCGGGTGCTGCTGGAGCCGGATAAAGAGCTGCTGGACAATATTGCAAGAAGCTGTCCGAGAAAAGTTTTTCTGGATTGACAGTTTTGTCGGAATTTGTTATATTACTGTACTATAAACAAATTGAAGGGAGATTGAAAAATGGGTAAGATTATTGGTGAAGGCATTACTTTTGATGATGTCCTGTTAGTTCCGGCGTATTCAGAAGTGATCCCAAATCAGGTAGAATTATCAACTTGGCTTACAAAAAAGGTAAAGCTGAACATACCGATGATGAGTGCCGGTATGGATACCGTTACCGAACACCGCATGGCCATTGCAATGGCAAGACAGGGCGGTATCGGAATTATTCACAAAAATATGTCTATTGAAGAACAGGCAGATGAAGTAGATAAGGTAAAACGTTCAGAGAATGGCGTTATTACGGACCCATTTTTCTTATCTCCGGAGCATACACTGGCAGATGCCAACGATCTGATGGCGAAGTTCCGCATTTCCGGAGTTCCTATCACAGAGGGGAAAAAACTGGTAGGTATCATCACAAACCGTGACCTGAAATTTGAGGAAGATTTTTCCAGAAAGATCAAAGAGTGCATGACCTCTGAGGGGCTGGTTACTGCAAAAGAAGGAGTGACTCTTGAAGAGGCCAAAAAGATCCTGGCAAAATCCAGAAAAGAAAAACTTCCGATCGTAGATGATGACTTTAACCTGAAAGGTCTCATTACGATCAAAGATATTGAAAAACAGATCAAATATCCGCTGTCTGCGAAAGATGCACAGGGAAGACTGCTCTGCGGTGCGGCAGTAGGTATCACAAAAAATGTAATGGCAAGGATCGACGCTCTGGTAAATGCTCATGTAGATGTGGTTGTAGTCGATTCCGCTCATGGGCATTCCGCAAATATCCTCCGCACATGCCGGGAGATTAAGGAGAAATATCCGGATCTTCAGCTGATCGCTGGAAACGTAGCTACAGGAGAAGCTACAAAAGCATTGATCGAAGCAGGGGTAGACGCTGTAAAAGTAGGTATCGGACCTGGATCTATCTGTACGACTCGTGTAGTTGCAGGTATCGGCGTACCTCAGATCACAGCTATCATGGACTGCTATGAAGTTGCCAAAGAATATGACATTCCGATCATCGCAGACGGTGGTATCAAGTATTCCGGAGATATGACAAAAGCTATTGCCGCTGGCGCCAATGTTTGCATGATGGGCAGCATTTTCGCAGGCTGTGATGAAAGCCCTGGAGATTTTGAACTGTATCAGGGGAGAAAATATAAAGTTTACAGAGGTATGGGTTCTATTGCAGCTATGGAAAACGGAAGCAAGGACCGCTATTTCCAGGAAAATGCCAAGAAGCTGGTTCCGGAAGGCGTGGAAGGCCGCGTGGCTTACAAAGGCCATGTGGAAGATACTGTATTCCAGCTGATCGGCGGAATCCGTTCCGGTATGGGTTACTGTGGCGCAAAGGATATCGAAACTCTGAAGAGAACCGGAAAATTTGTGAAGATTTCTGCGGCAGCTTTAAGAGAATCACATCCTCATGACATCCACATTACCAAGGAAGCTCCGAATTACAGTATTGACGAATAAAACAGAACACAGAGATATACAGGATTTGGAAATGAGTTTAGAGCAGAGGGGTTGCTGTATGGAGCAGCAGTTCCTCTGCTTTTTCTGACCGTAAATGAGTCAGGAGCATAAGAGGAAATACTCTATGAAAAAACAGGAGTACAAAGAACGCTGCGAAAAAGCGAAAGCAGAGAGAAAAAAAAGAAGAAAAAAAGTAAGGATCCAGAAGATTACAATTTTTGGCGCAGCACTGCTTACAGTATGTCTTATCGCTGTTGGAGGAAACCGGATCGGGGCGGCTATAGAGGAAAGACGGCTTTTGGAGGCCAGAAACGAATCCTTTGTAGGAGCTCCGCCTTTTGATGTGGAACTTCTGGACGTTAATGAATATTCCAGGCCGGGGATCCCTCTGGAACAGATCAATGGTATTGTGATCCATTATACCGCAAATCCTGGAAGCACGGCTCAGAATAACCGGGATTAT
>DWUY01000008.1 GCA_019120515.1 Candidatus Blautia avicola
GATATGAAGCATGCGCTGTCTCTGGGAGCAGACGGCGTCCAGGTGGCTACCCGGTTTGTCACTACAGAAGAGTGCGATGCGGCTCCTGCTTATAAAGAAGCATATATAAAAGCAAAGAAGGAAGATATCTGCATTGTGAAAAGCCCTGTAGGCATGCCGGGACGAGCCATCCATAATGTATTTATCGATAAGACAAAAACGGAAAAATGCAGGATCAAGCACTGTTATCACTGTATCACCACCTGCGATCCGGCAAAGATCCCCTACTGTATCACTCAGGCTTTAGTCAATGCGGCAGAGGGAAATCTGGACGAAGCTCTGCTGTTCTGTGGAGAAAACGCCTATCGGTGTGATAAGATCGAGAAAGTGAAAGATATCATGGAAGAATTTGCACGGGCGGTATGTGAATAATAGAAAAAGAAAAATAGTCCTGTACGTCGGACGAGGATATCCTTGAGGCGTACAGGGCTTTTTTTAGTTTTCGACCTATATATTTTTATCGTTATCTTTCCTATGAAAAAATGACCATTTTATTTAGAGTATTTTATTGTAATACTTTTTTCGAACCGTTATACTATCTTTAAGTGAGGTAGGTGATTTCATGAAAAAAATACTGCCGGTAGGTTATGAGGATATCCGGGAGATCGCAGATAGAAATCTGTATTATGTAGATAAATCTCTGATGATCCGTGAGCTTTTAGAAAGAGGAGGAAAGGTAAATCTTTTTACCAGACCCCGGCGTTTCGGAAAAACTCTGAATCTCAGTATGATCCGGCGTTTTTTTGAGCTGGAGCGTGATGAAGAAGGGATAAAGACAGATAACAGCTATATTTTCCAGGATCTGCGGATTGCCTGCTGCCAGGAAATCTGCAGGGATCATCAACAGAAATATCCAGTGATTGCTCTGACCATGAAGTCGGCCAGGCAGCCGGACTTTCAGATGGCCAGGGATAGTCTTAAGGAAATATTTATTTCTGGCTTGCTATTCCAAATGAAGAGATACGGTATATTTACCGTAACAGTGTTCTGACATGGTTTCAGCAGAAAGCCAGCCAGACAGACATGGAACCCTTTATCCAAGATCTGGAAAAGGGAGACTGTGAATCAGCAGGAACCTTTCTGTCCCATCAGCTTTTGGAGACTATCAGTTTTTACGATTATTCAGAAAGCTATTATCATGGATTTTTGACAGGACTTCTCAATGTTTCAGAAAAATATCGTGTCTATTCCAACCGGGAACAGGGCCTGGGAAGACCGGATATTGTGATGAAGACGCCTGGAATCCGGAATGGAGAAGCAATGATCCTGGAGCTGAAAATTGCCAGAAGCTATGAAGAAATGGAAAACAAGTGCAGGGAGGCTTTAGACCAGATCGAGAATCAACAGTATGCAAGAGCCTTGGAGAAGGAAGGATATCGGAATATCCGAAAGTACGGGATCTGTTTTTTTAAAAAAGAATGTCTGATTAGGGGAAAGAAGGATTAATGTGCAGGGATATAATTTATTGATTGCTTTTAATGTGGATAAAAATAAAATTTTAATGTGTAAAAGACGTAAACCGCCTTATCAGGGAATGATGAATTTTCCCGGTGGCAAGATAGAAAAAGGAGAATCAGGCCTGGATGGTGCATATCGGGAATTATGGGAAGAGACGGGCATTAGGAAAGAGGATATTGTGCTTACACATCTTATGGATTTTACTTATTATTTATCAGACTGTTATCTGGAAGTATATGTAGGGAGACTGAATAAAGAAAGAGAAGTGTTTGGAGAGGAAAATGAGTTATTTTGGTCAGAAACAGACCGTGATTTTTTCAATATGGAAAATTATGCTGGAGAAGGTAATATCGGCCATATTATGGAGCAGATCAGACAGCTCCGGGAAGCACATATATTAGAATTTTAAAATCTGAATAGGAGGAATCAGCAATGTTCCACATCAGTAATTTTACGAATAACGACGATATCAATGTACTGGATTCTATGGGACCTTTTACTGTGATCGAATACGCCCGGGATCTCAGTGTAGCGCCTACTAACGCCATGGCGGCTTATTTCTGCAATGCCATGAATGTGCGGAAGCGCCAGGTTATGTGTGATCTCAGCCAGGCGAATGTGACGGTACAGTCCGGAGCTATGCAGTGGATGGTGGGAAATGTTAAGGCCACCACAGGGATCAAAGGAGTGGGCGATCTGCTTGGAAAAGCCGTCAGGGGAAAGGTGACAGGGGAATCCGCCATTAAGCCGGAGTATACAGGGGACGGGGTTATGGTACTGGAGCCTACTTATAAGCATATTATCCTTCTGGATGTGGATGACTGGAATGGTTCTTTGGTCCTGGATGACGGTATGTTCCTGGCCTGTGACGCCAATCTCCGGCATAAGGCGGTAATGCGTTCTACCTTATCCTCTGCTGTAGCAGGCAATGAAGGAATGTTTAATCTGGGGATCGTCGGGAGCGGAGTTCTCTGTCTGGAATCTCCCTGTCCAAAAGAGGAACTGGTGGAAGTGACTCTTCGGGATGACGTGATCAAGATCGATGGAAATATGGCAGTGGCATGGAGCGGAAGTCTGGACTTTACTGTGGAGAGATCGGGAAGATCACTGGTAGGCTCTGCGGTGTCCGGGGAAGGACTGGTGAATGTTTACCGGGGAACAGGGAAAGTGCTGTTTGCTCCGGTGAGATAAATGGGAAATGAAGGGATTTTTCTCTCTTTTTGACCTTGCAAAAGAAATATAGGTTATGTATAATTTGTGCAGTGGGGTATATGGTTGCAGACCGCATACCCCTTTTCCATTTTAATAATAAGGCTTGAATAGCTTTACAGTATTCCATAGATAAGGAGAGAGAAGAATGAGTAAAGTAAGAACAAGATTTGCCCCCAGTCCGACAGGGAGAATGCATGTGGGAAATTTAAGGACTGCATTGTATGCCTATCTCATCGCAAAACACGAAGGGGGAGATTTTATCCTTCGTATCGAAGATACAGACCAGGTACGTTTTGTAGAAGGGGCTCTGGAGATCATCTACCATACGCTGGAGGAGACAGGGCTGAAACATGACGAAGGCCCGGATAAAGACGGAGGATACGGTCCCTATGTCCAGAGTGAGAGAAACGCCCAGGGGATTTATCTGAAATATGCCAAGCAGCTTATTGACCAGGGAGACGCCTACTACTGCTTCTGTACCAAAGAGCGGCTGGAATCTTTAAAGACTGACATTGATGGTAAGGAAGTAGCCATGTATGACAAACACTGCCTTCATCTGAGCAAAGAGGAGGTAGAGGCAAAGCTGGCTGCAGGCGAGCCCCACGTGATCCGTTTTAATATGCCTACAGAGGGAACGACTACTTTCCACGACGATATTTACGGAGACATTACCGTGCCAAACAACGAGCTGGATGATCTGATCCTGATCAAGTCAGACGGTTATCCTACCTATAACTTTGCCAATGTAGTAGACGACCATCTTATGGGGATCACTCATGTAGTAAGAGGAAATGAATATCTGTCTTCCTCACCAAAATATAACCGTATTTACGAGGCTTTCGGCTGGGAAGTGCCTACCTACGTGCACTGTCCTCTGATCACCAATGAGGAGCATAAAAAACTGAGTAAACGTTCCGGCCATTCTTCTTATGAAGATCTGGTAGAGCAGGGATTCCTGACAGAGGCTATCGTAAACTATGTGGCGCTCCTGGGATGGTGCCCCCAGGACAACCGGGAGATCTTTTCTCTGGAAGAGCTGGTGAAAGTGTTTGACTATCATCACATGAGCAAATCTCCTGCAGTATTTGACATCCAGAAGCTTCGCTGGATGAACGGCGAATATATGAAAGCCATGGACTTTGACAAGTTCTATGATATGGCGCTTCCTTATATCCAGAAGACCATTACCAGGGATATCGATCTGAAAAAGATCGCCGCTATGGTAAAGACCAGGATCGAAGTATTTCCGGATATTCCGGATCTTATCGACTTCTTCCAGGAGGTGCCGGAATATGATGTATCTATGTACACCCATAAGAAAATGAAGACCAATCCGGAACTTTCTTTGGAAGTGCTGGAGAAGATCCTTCCTGTACTGGAAAATCAGGAGGATTACAGCAACGACGCCCTCTATGAACTGCTCTGTGGTTTTGCCAAGGAGAATGGATACAAGAACGGCCAGATCCTGTGGCCTATCCGTACGGCTCTTTCCGGCAAACAGATGACTCCTGCGGGAGCAACGGAAATCCTGGAGGTTCTGGGAAAAGAAGAGAGTCTTAAGAGACTTCAGGCTGCTGTGGAAAAGCTTCGTCAGGCGTAAGGAGGCAAAGATCCGCAGACTATGAAGATGAACAGTGCCCAGGAAAAGGCGGTCCGGCATTTTAAAGGACCTATGATGCTCCTGGCAGGTCCCGGGTCCGGCAAGACCGCCACAATGACCAGGAGAGTGGAAAAGCTCCTGGAAACTTATCATGTAAATCCGGGAAATATCCTGGTGGTGACCTTTACCAAGGCCGCCGCCAGGGAAATGAAGACAAGATTTGAAAAACTCTGTGAAGAGGCCGGGCTGAAGGCGGATTACCGCCGGGTGACTTTTGGCACCTTTCACGGAGTTTTTTACGGGATACTCCGCCATGCTTATCATCTTACAGGAAAGAATATCCTCAGCGAAGAGCGGAAGTATGATATGCTCAAGGAAATCGCCTATGGAAAACGGCTGGAGATCGAAGATGAAAAGGAATTTTTTCAGGGCCTTTCCCAGGAGATCAGCCAGGTGAAAAATACCAGGATCCCTCTGGAACATTATTATTCTGCGAACTGCCCTGATGAGGTTTTCCGGAGTATTTATACTACCTATGTGAACCAATGCCGCCACGCCAGGCTGCTGGACTTTGACGATATGCTCCTCTACTGCTATGACCTGCTGGATCAAAGAGAAGACATCCGCAGAGGCTGGCAGGAAAAATTCCAGTTTATCCTGGTAGATGAGTTCCAGGATATTAATAAGATCCAGTATGACATTGTGAAAATGCTGGCGGCGCCTCAGAATAACCTTTTCATTGTAGGGGATGACGACCAGTCTATCTATGCTTTCCGGGGAGCCAGGCCGGAGATCATGATGAATTTCCCCAAGGATTTTCCAAAGGTTCAGACAGAGCTTCTTTCCTGTAATTACCGCTCCACCCCGCAGATCCTGGAGGCAGCGGGAAAGGTCATCGCAGGGAACAAAAGAAGGTTCCGGAAGAAGATTTATACAGAGAATCCCCCGGGACCGGCGCCGGTGGTTAAAATGTTTGAAAAGGGCCGGGAAGAAGAACTTTATGTGAAAGACTGTATCCAGAAAGCCAGGAAGGAAGGGTGTCCCTATGAGGAGATGGCGGTACTTTACCGGACCAATTCCGGAGCCAGATTTCTGGTAGAAATCCTTATGGAATATCAGATCCCCTTCCAGATGCGGGACAGCCTGCCGAATCTTTTTGAACACTGGATCGCCAGAAATATGATCTCCTATATGAAACTGGCCATGGGAGACAGGAGCCGGAAGGAATTTCTCCAGGTGATGAACCGGCCAAACCGCTACATATCCAGGGAGGCTCTGGACTCAGAAACCGTTTCCTTTGAGGAACTGCGGTGGTTTTATGAAGGAAAGGATTGGATGTGCGACCGGATCGACCAGCTGGAGGAAGATCTGAAGACCTTAAAGGATATGACCCCGTACGGAGCTATTAATTATATCCGCCACGGGGTGGGGTATGAGGAATATCTGAAGGACTATGCCGCTTACCGGAAACTGCGCACCGAGGAGCTTTATGAGGTAATGGAGGAACTGGCGGAAAGCGCCAGAGGTTTTAGGACTTTTGGTGAGTGGTTTTCCCATATTGCCCAGTATACGGAGAAACTGAAAGAACAGGCCAGACAGCAGAACACAGAAAGAGAGGGAGTGGTGATCTCCACTCTTCACAGCGCCAAGGGTCTGGAATTTGACCGGGTCTTTATCATGGACGTAAACGAAGGGATCATCCCCTACCGGAAAGCGGCAGGAGAGAGCGACCTGGAAGAGGAACGGCGGCTTCTCTATGTGGGAATGACCAGGGCCAGAAAAGAACTTTCTCTTTTCTATGTAGGAGAGCGTCATGAAAAGAAGCTGGAGCCTTCCAGATTTCTCCTGGAATCTGGTCTGGCAGAAAGGAGAGAAGGACCGTGAAGCGGGGGATCATTTATCTCTATGCAGGCAAAATCGAAGAGTGGACCAAAGACTGGAAGGAGGAGAAGAACCGGGAGAGCATATGCGGCCGGCTCCTTCTCCTTCGGGGACTTCAGGAACTGGGATATGACCAGTTGTTTCCCCAAAATAAGGATCCGGAACAACTGCTGGAAGCCCTGGCTGCCTCACTGGAAAAAGGCCCTTATGGCAAGCCTTACCTGGCAGAGTATCCGGAGATCCATTTTAACATCAGCCATTCCGGGGGATGGGCAGTCTGCGCCCTGGCTTCCATGCCCTGCGGGGTGGACATTCAGGAAAGACGTCCCATAAGATCCCGGAGAATGGTGGAAAGAACTATGAACGCCAGAGAACAGCGGCAGATCCTGGAGGCGGAGGATGGCACCGGGGAGTTTATCAAACTCTGGACTTACAAAGAAAGCTGTATCAAGCTGTCCGGGGAGGGCCTTCACCAGGATATGAAAACCCTGAAACCGCCTGGCTGCCATCAGTTCTTCTGGCTGGAGAAAAATCTGGCCGGCTGTGTGGCCGGGGAAGAACCTTTTATCTTGGAGATCCGGCGGGGATCTCCAAAAACCCCTTTTCATTAAAACAGATGTCTGCCATCTGTTGTCATAAAAAAAGATTGTCCTCATATATATATCTTAAAAAGAGGTGAGGACAATGAAACAGGAAGAAATCGCAAAGCTATTTCCTGCCCACATCCGGCAGGCTCTTCTGGCGGCTCATTTTGACATGGACCAGGTCTATGAGATCCGTCTCCGTGTCAATGCGCCCCTGATCGTGATCTATCAGGGAAAAGAGTATTTTCTGACCAGGGAAGGAGAATTTTCCCGGGAGGAATCCCAGGGATGTTTCGTAAGAGCAGAGGACTTAAAGGAAACCATGGAATATGTGAGCAGTTATTCCATGTACGCCTTTGAAGAGGAAATCCGCCAGGGGTTTATCACCATTCAGGGAGGCCACCGGGTGGGCATTGCAGGAAAGACTGTCCTGGAAGGGGACAGGATCAAAAGCGTAAAATACATATCTTATATCAATCTCAGGCTGTCACACCAGATAAAAGGCTGTGCTTCGCCAATACTTCCCTATATTATCAAAAACGGCAGGATCTGCCATACATTGATCATCTCCCCCCCTAGATGCGGGAAGACCACACTCCTCAGGGACCTGATCCGCCAGGTAAGCACCGGCAGCTCCTATATGCCGGGGGTATCCGTTGGGGTAGTGGATGAAAGATCAGAGATCGGAGGTTCCTATCAGGGGATCCCTCAAAATGACCTGGGGATCCGCACCGATGTACTGGACTGCTGTCCAAAGGCGGAAGGCATGATGATGCTGATCCGTTCTATGTCCCCGGAAGTAGTGGCAGTGGACGAACTGGGAGACTACGAAGATATCCATGCCATAGAGTCGGTGATCCACTGCGGCTGTAAGCTTTTTGCCACAGTACATGGCAGTTCGGTAGAAGATATCAAGCGGAAACCTCTTATGCAGCGGCTGGTCAGAGAGCGGATCTTTGAACGCTATATCGTCCTTCATCACCAGGACCGGGCAGGAAGGGTAAAGGCGATTTTTGACGAAAGAGGAACCAGTCTTTTTGACTGGAAACGAAAACAGGGAATCTTATGCTGAAGGCAGCGGGAGCAGTGCTGGTGATCCTTTCCTGTACGGCTATTGGATACGGGAAAAGCCTGAATTATTCCGCAAGACTGAGGGAACTGGAGGAGATACAGAAAATGGTGTACTTTCTACTTGGAGAGATCACCTACCGCAGAGAAGCCCTGCCTGAGGCCATGGTCCGGGTGGCGGACAAGATCCGTCCTCCTTTGTCACAGTTTCTCCGGGAAGTTTCAAAAGCAGCCAAAGAGTACCAGGGAGAGCGTTTTTCCAGGATCTTTGCTCTGAAAGCCAGGGAGTATCTAAAGGATTCCAGTCTGACAAAAGAGGATCTGGAAGGACTGGTCCGTCTGGGAGAGGATCTGGGGTATATGGATATTACCATGCAGGAAAATACCATAAATCTATATTTGGAAGAACTGAAAGGAGAGATCAGACGGACCCGGCAGGAAGCTCCGGCCAGGAAAAAGCTGTATCAGGCCCTGGGCCTTATGGCGGGAATGTTTCTGGCCATCCTGCTGGTCTGAGAAGACCTGTGTGCGGAAGATGGCATGATTCAGACAAGTCATTGATTTGAAGATGTTCGTGCCAGTGCATCAGAAGCGAAATGAAAGAAGGCGTAAAGAAGGAAAAAGCAGGGAGGAGATCAGGTGGAGGTTAGTTTACTGTTTAAGATCGGAGCGGTGGGGATCCTGGTGTCTGTACTCTGCCAGATCCTGAAACACAGCCAGAGGGAGGAACTGGCTTTTCTCACCAGCCTGGCAGGGCTGATCCTGGTATTGTTCTGGATCCTGCCTTATATTTATGATCTGTTCCGGACGATCCAGGAATTATTTGCGCTGTAAAGGGGGGAGAAGGCATGGAAGTAGTAAGAATTGTCATGCTGGGAATGACGGGAGTTCTCCTTGGACTGTTTTTGAAGGGGACAAGGCCGGAGTACTCGGTTTACCTGAGCCTGGCGGCGGGCATCCTGATCTTTTTTTATATGACGTCCAAGCTTTCCTATCTGTTTTCTTCAGTTATGAAGATCCAGGATTATCTGCCTCTGGATATAGAATATCTGTCCACTCTATTAAAGATCATAGGGATCACCTATATCGGCCAGTTTTCTTCCGGTATCTGCAAGGATGCAGGGTATGGCTCCATTGGAGCCCAGATCGAGATCTTTACAAAGCTCTATATTATGGTTTTGTCTGTGCCGGTACTCCTGGCTCTTATGGAAACCATACACGGTTTTCTGTCATGAGGAGAAAAAACAGACAAAAGAAAACAGCCCTTTTATTTTTTTTACTTTTTTGGGGGATTTTGTTTTCGGCGCAGCCCGTACCGGCTGCCGGGAAGAATGGAGCATCCATAGGAGAGGAGGCTGGAATTATCCCGGAAGAGGAAGCAGCCGCAGAGACAGCAAAGCAGAGGTCAGATCAGGGAGAAAACCAGGCCAAGGAGGGAACAGGGGATCAGAATGAAGCAGCTCTGGAGGAGGAACTGCTGCGGGAACAGGAGGAAAGCCAGGAGGCTCTTCTGGAAGGACTGGAACTGGGAGAGATGCAGGAAGCGGTAAACGAACTGCTGGGGGAAGATACCTTCAGTATCCGGGAAGCATTGGAGAGGATACTTTCGGGAGAAGAGGCTTTTTCCATGGATTTCCTGATAGAAACAGGAAAAAATTTCATATACGATCATCTGCTGGCAGACCGGGCGGTGCTTTTTCAGGTGGCGCTGCTTGTGGTCCTGGCGGCTTTGTTCGCTAATTTTACTAACGTGTTTTCCGGCAGTCAGGCGGGAGAGGCCAGCTTTTACCTGGTATATATGCTCCTGCTGGCTCTCTTGCTCCATTCTTTCGGAAGCCTGAGCGCCGGACTGTCTGGAAATCTGGAGGATCTGACGGCTTTTATGCAGGCTTTGATGCCTTCTTATTTTCTGGCGGTAACGGCAGCCTCCGGCACAGCCACCGCCATGGTTTTTTACGAAATGGTCCTGGGAGTTATTTTTTTGATCCAGACCCTCCTTTTAAAAGCAGTGATCCCCGGGATCCAGGCTTATGTGATCATCCAACTGATCAATTATCTGCACAAAGAGGATTTCCTCTCCAAACTGGCAGAGCTTTTAAAAACGGTCCTGGAGTGGTCCTTGAAAACCATCACTGCAGTGGTCATCGGTATGGAACTGATCCAGAATATGATCAGTCCGGCCCTGGATTCTTTAAAGCGGGACGCTCTGGGGAAAACAGCGGCGGCTATTCCCGGGATCGGGAACGTTATCGACGGCGCCACAGAGGTAGCCCTTGGAACTGCGGTGCTGATCCGGAACTGCCTGGGGGTCACTGGGATCCTGATTTTGGTGATCCTGGGACTTCCTCCCGTTATTAAGCTGGCTGGAACGGTACTTGCCTATAAACTTCTGGCAGCCCTTCTTCAGCCGGTGTCAGATAAGCGGATGACAGGCTGTCTCTGGGCCATGGGAGAGGGCTGCAGGCTGCTTTTAAAAGTTCTGCTTACAGTGGAGCTTCTTTTGCTGATCACTATTGCTGTTCTGGCAGTATCTTTTATTTCTCATTAAGGAGGCGGGAAGATGGCAGAGAGCATTTATTCCTGGATACAGAATCTGGCCTGCTATTTTATCCTGGCGTCGGCAGTGATGCATTTCCTGCCGGAAAACAGCTACAAGAAATATGTGCAGTTCTATATGGGGCTGCTGTTGATCCTGGTGATCCTTTCTCCTGTTTTTCACCTTACCGGTCTGGAAGATAAGCTTCAGGGATTTGTACAGGAATTCCAGGATACCCAGACCCGGCGGGAAGAATGGCAGGAGAAGGCTAAAGACTGGGAAGATTCCTGGGAGAGCAGCGGTGAAGAAGCGGTAAAAGGGCGGGAGGTGATACCGTGAAGCCTTTAGAGAAGTGGATGAAAAAGGAAAATCTGGGGGTTCTGCTTTTAATAGGACTTCTGCTGCTGGTCATAGCCCTGCCGGTGAAAAAGAATGAGGAAGAGGAACCGACAGAGGAGGAATCTGTCCAGACAAGTCAGAGTCTTTCACAAGAGGACTGGCAGACCAGGATGGAAAACCGGCTGGTCCAGGTACTGGAGCAGGTCCAGGGAGTGGGAAAAGCGGAGGTTTTTCTCACCTGTGAGGGAACCCAGGAAAAAGTAGTGGAAAAAGACGAGGCAGAGACGGTCTATGAACGGGATTCCAGAGGAAATCAGACTCCTTATGTATCTTCAGAAATCTATCCTAAAGTCACGGGAGTTCTGGTGGTAGCCCAGGGAGGGGACGATCCTGTAGTGATCCAGAATATTCAGGAAGCAGTTCAGGTATTATTTCAGGTGGAAGCCCATAAAATTAAAGTAATGAAAATGAATTAGAGGAGAATGTCTATGAAAAAAATCTTCAAGAAAAATCAGGTTATCATTACGGCTCTGACTATTATGATCGCTGTGGCGGGATACATTAATTATTCAGATGATCATCTGGGAATGGACAGCGCCCTGGAGAGCCTGGAAAATGAGGAGGATACCGCCGCCGCCGCTTCTGACACAGATGGTATCGTAGAAGAGATCGACAGCCTGGACTATGATCTGACAGATGAGTCCGCCCTTTTAGAAGAAAACAGCCAGGCTTCCCGGGAGAGCCAGGAAACAGAAAGTAAAAAAGCAGACCAGGAAACCGAAACCAGTGAAACAGAAAGCCAGAATGTAGAGGCCAAGGAAGGAACAGATACTGCAGACGCCTCTCAGGCAGATACCTCTCAGACAGAAACTCCCGGGGAGGCAGTCCTTACCGGCGCCTCTAATTTTGCCGCTCAGGCAAAGGTAAGCAGAGAACAGGTGCGTTCTGCCAACAAGGAGACTCTCCTGGAGATCATTAACAATCAAAACATAGGCGACGAGCAGAAGCAGGAAGCAGTAAACTCTATGGTAAACATGACGGATCTGGCAGAGCAGGAGGAAGCTGCGGAACTTCTTTTAGAGGCCCAGGGGTTTTCTGATGTGGTAGTGAATCTTACCGGGGACAGCGCAGATGTGATCGTGCCTCAGGCCTATATGGAAGACGCAAGCAGAGCCCAGATCGAAGACATTGTAAAGCGGAAAACCAGTGTTCCTGTAGAGAATATTGTGATCACTCCTTTGGAGGACGGAACCCAGGAAAATGAATAAAAGCCCCTTGACAACCGCCAAAAGGGTATACTACAATAGCGTTAGTGTGCAATTTTGGAGAAAGATCACCTTTAATATAGAGAAGGAGGGCCAACCGTGGCGGACTGTACCAAAGAAATATCAAAAAGACGTACATTTGCGATCATCTCTCATCCGGATGCCGGTAAGACTACTCTGACGGAGAAATTCCTCCTTTACGGAGGAGCTATTAACCTGGCGGGAAGCGTAAAGGGAAAAGCGACGGCCCGTCATGCAGTTTCCGACTGGATGGAGATTGAAAAGGAGAGAGGTATTTCTGTTACCTCCTCTGTGCTGCAGTTTAATTATGACGGTTACTGTATAAACATATTGGATACCCCGGGACATCAGGATTTCTCAGAGGATACCTACCGTACGCTTATGGCGGCGGACTCTGCGGTAATGGTCATCGATGCTTCCAAAGGTGTGGAGGCTCAGACCAGGAAGCTTTTTAAAGTGTGCGCCATGCGGCACATTCCTATCTTTACTTTTATCAATAAGATGGACCGGGATGCCAACGATACCTTTGACTTGTTAGATGACATTGAAAAAGAACTGGGGATCCCAACCTGCCCTGTTAACTGGCCTATCGGATCCGGAAAGAAATTCCGGGGGGTCTATGACCGGGAAACCAGAAAGGTACTGACCTTTTCCGATACTATGAAAGGTACCAGGGAGGGTATTGAGGAAGAAGTAGGCATTGAGGAAGAACGGCTGGATCAGGTGATCGATCCTGATCAGAAAGAACAGCTTTTGGAAGAGATTGAGCTTTTAGATGGAGCAAGCGCGGAATTTGACCAGGAAAAAGTAGACAAAGGAGAACTGTCTCCGGTGTTTTTCGGTTCTGCCCTTACCAATTTTGGCGTGGAGACCTTTTTGAAGCATTTCCTGAAAATGACTTCTTCTCCCCTGCCAAGAATGTCTGATGAAGGAGAGATCGATCCCATGGATCCGGATTTTTCTGCCTTTGTCTTCAAGATCCAGGCTAATATGAACAAAAACCACAGAGACAGGATCGCTTTTATGCGTATCTGCTCCGGAAAATTTGAGGCCTCGGCGGAGGTTTATCATGTTCAGGGAAATAAGAAAATGCGCCTTTCCCAGCCTCAGCAGATGATGGCCCAGGACCGGCATGTGGTAGATGAAGCCTACGCAGGGGATATTATCGGTGTATTTGATCCGGGTATCTTTTCCATCGGTGACACGGTCTGCGCTCCGGGAAGAAAGATCCGGTATGAGGGGATTCCTACCTTTGCGCCGGAACATTTTGCCAGAGTAAGGCTTCTGGACAGCATGAAGAGAAAACAGTTTGTAAAAGGTATTAACCAGATTGCCCAGGAAGGTGCGATCCAGATCTTTCAGGAAATCATGGGAGGTATGGAAGAGATCATTGTAGGGGTAGTGGGTGTCCTCCAGTTTGATGTGCTGAAGTACCGCCTGGAAAATGAGTACAACGTAGATATCCGTCTGGAGTCTCTGCCTTACGAGCATATCCGGTGGATCGAGAATAAAGAAGAGGTAGATGTGAAAAAACTGACCGGTACCTCCGATATGAAGAAAGTTATGGACTTAAAGGGGAATCCACTGCTGCTGTTTATCAATAGCTGGAGTATCGGCATGACCCTGGACAGAAATGAAGGTTTAAAACTTGCAGAATTTTCTAAAAACTGAAAAAAGGAAGGTAAAGCGGTTTTTTGCAGGAAAAGCAAAAAACCGCTTTTAATTTCATAGGGCTTTTGGTATAATAAAAAGCAGGATATTTCCTGTTAGGAGGTAAAATTATGGCGGAAGACAGAAACGTATATAAGATCCATGACAACGGCTCTCTGGGGGAAGTACAGATCGCAGATGAAGTGGTGGCTATCATTGCCGGACTGGCTGCTACAGAAGTAGAGGGCGTGGATTCCATGGCTGGAAATATTACCAACGAACTGGTAGGCAAGCTGGGCATGAAGAACCTTTCCAAAGGCGTGAAGGTAGATGTGCTGGAGGATGTGGTATGTGTGGATCTGGCTTTAAATATTAAATACGGATACAACATTCTGGAGACCAGTAAGACTGTCCAGGAGAGAGTGAAGGCAGCTATCGAGAATATGACGGGACTCACCGTCTCTGATGTAAATGTGCGCATTGCCAGCGTGGAGATTGAAAAGACAAAATAGTTCTTTGACAAGTAAACATCTAAAAAAGAAGAGAGGTAAGGTGTCTTTTTTAGAGGCACCTTTTCTTTTTAAGGAGGAAAACATGGGAAGAAGAGAGATGAGAGAACATATCTTTAAGCTCCTTTTTTTAAGAGAGTTTAATGAAGCGGCGGATATGCCGGAACAGATGAAACTGTACTTTGACAATATGGAGGAGCTTGCACCTACAGAACAGGCCTATATGGAAGATAAATATAATAAGATCCAGGAACATCTGGAAGAGATCGACCAGCTGTTAAATGAAAAATCCACCGGCTGGAAGACAAAAAGAATGGGCAGGGTGGATCTGAATATCCTTCGTCTGGCTGTTTATGAAATGAAATATGATGAAGATGTTCCGGTGAAAGTGGCTATTAATGAAGCTGTGGAGATCGGCAAGACCTTCGGAGGAGAGGATTCTGCTTCGTTTATTAACGGGATCCTGGGAAAAGTGGCAAGAGAGGCTTTATGAACAGCATTTATTCCGTAGGTCAGGTAAACGCCTACATTAAAAATATGTTTAACCAGGACTTTATGCTGAACCGGATCTATGTGAAAGGGGAAGTGTCCAACTGTAAATATCACACTTCAGGGCATATTTATTTTTCCCTGAAAGACGAGACCGGAACGATTGCCTGCGTTATGTTCGCCGGTCAGAGAAAAGGCCTGGCTTTTCCTATGAAAAACGGAGACCGGGTGGTGGCAGGCGGAAGTATCAGCGTTTATGAGCGGGACGGAAAATACCAGCTTTACGCCAGAGAGATCACTCTGGAAGGGGCCGGGCTTCTCTATGAACGATTTCTGGCCCTGAAAAAAGAACTGGAAGAAATGGGCATGTTTGCCCAGGAATATAAACGGCCTATCCCAAAATATGCAGGAAAGATCGGGGTAGTCACTGCGCCTACCGGCGCGGCTATCCAGGATATCCGGAATATTGCGGGAAGACGGAATCCCTATGTACAGCTGATCCTTTATCCGGCTTTAGTCCAGGGGGAAGGAGCTGTCCAGAGTATTGTTAAAGGGATCCAGACCCTGGACAGACTGGGCGTAGATGTTATAATTGTAGGCAGAGGAGGAGGCTCTATCGAGGATCTCTGGGCCTTCAACGAAGAAGCGGTAGCCCGGGCTATTTTTGAGTGCACAACGCCGGTGATCTCTGCGGTGGGACATGAGACAGATACCACCATTGCAGATTATGTGGCGGATCTGCGTGCGCCCACCCCTTCCGGAGCGGCGGAGTTGGCTGTGGCGGATATCCGGACCTTTTTTGATACCCTGGGAAATTACCGGCAGAAGATGGACCGGGCTATGGAAAACCGGCTGCTGCTTTTGCGGCAGGATCTGAGAAATTACCAGATCCGGCTCAGACACGGAAGTCCCGGTTACAGGATCCAGGAAATGCGGACCCATCTGATGGACTGTGAGGGAAAGCTGGAAAACTCTATGAAAAATCAGATCTATCTGGCAAGACAGAGGCTGAATATTTATATTGAACGGATGAAAGGCCTGTCCCCACTGGATAAGCTCAATCAGGGCTTTTCCTATGTGGAGGATGGACAGGGTCATGGAGTTACCAGTATTTCTCAGGCTGAGATCGGGGACAGACTGCTGATCCGTGTTACAGACGGAACACTGGAGACAGAAGTAAAGAGCAAAAAAAGAGAAGAGAGGAATACAGGAAATGGACCGGACGGTAAATAACGGGCAGGAGATCACCATTGAAGAATCCTTAAAGGAGCTGGACGGCATCGTAGAAAAGCTGGAGAGCAGGGATATTTCTCTGGAAGAATCCTTTGCCATGTATCAGAAAGGCATGGAACTTTTAAAACAGTGCAGCAAAAAGATCGATACGGTTGAGAAAAAAATGTTGAAAGTAAATGAAGATGGTGAACTAAGTGAATTTTAACGAAGAATTAGAAAAGAGGACCTGCCGGGCGGAGCAGGTGATCCAAAAATATCTTCCGGCGGAAGAAGGATTTTCCCGGAATCTCATAAAAGCCATGAACTACAGCATGGAAGCCGGGGGAAAAAGGCTGAGGCCTATTTTTCTGGGAGAGATGTATCATATCTGCGGCGGACAGGGAGAACTGGCGGAGCCTTTTATGGCGGCTATTGAGATGATCCATACCCATTCGCTGATCCATGACGATCTTCCGGCGATCGATAATGATGAGTATCGCCGGGGGAAAAAGACCACTCATGTGATGTTCGGAGAATCCGCGGCCATACTTGCAGGTGACGCTTTGCTGAACTATGCCTATGAAACGGCTCTGAAAGGGTTTTCCCTGGCAAATGATCACCGGGAAATGGAACGGACAGCCAGAGCGCTTCAGATCCTGGCAGAAAAGACCGGGATACATGGAATGCTGGGAGGACAGAGCGTAGATGTGGAAAACGATGGCAGACCTCTGAAAAAAGAACTGCTGGATTATATATATGTAAATAAAACTTCGGCTCTCATAGAAGCTTCTCTTATGGCAGGAGCCGCTCTGGCAGGAGCAGAAAACCTGGAAGATATTGAGACCATAGGCAGATATATCGGCCTGGCTTTCCAGATCCAGGATGATATCCTGGACGTGACAGGCAGCCAGGAAGAACTGGGAAAGCCGGTGGGAAGCGATGAGAAAAATCACAAGACAACTTATGTTACGCTGGAAGGAATGGAAAAAGCGGGACAGGAGGTAGAGAGACTTACCGGGGAAGCCCTGGAACTCCTCTCTGGCCTTTCCGGGGACAGGGAATTCTTGAGGGAACTGTTCCTTTCCCTTTGTACCCGCAGAAAATAGAGGTGCATAGCGGATGCTGTTAGATGAGATCAAGAAAGAAAACGATATAAAGAATATCCCTGTAGACGAACTTCCCCAACTGGCAGGGGAGATCCGGACCTTTCTTCTGGAACATTTAAGCAGGACCGGCGGACATCTGGCCTCCAATCTGGGAGCGGTGGAACTGACGATGGCCCTTCACTATGTGTTCCAGCTTCCTGAAGATAAGATCATCTGGGATGTAGGCCATCAGTCCTATACCCATAAGATCCTTACCGGAAGAAAAGAGGGCTTTGATCATCTCCGCATGCTGGGAGGAATGAGCGGTTTCCCTAAAAGGAGCGAAAGTCCCTGTGACTCTTTTGACACAGGTCACAGCTCTACTTCCATCTCTGCGGGAATGGGATATGTATGTGCCAGAGAACTGAATAAAGAAAATTATCAGGTAGTGTCTGTTATCGGGGACGGAGCCCTGACAGGCGGTATGGCTTACGAGGCTCTGAACAATGCTTCTCAGCTGAAATCCAATTTTATCATTGTGCTTAATGACAATGAAATGTCCATTTCAAAAAATGTGGGAGGAATTTCCAGCTATCTGGGAAATCTGCGGACAGCAGACAGCTATAATGATCTGAAAACAGGGGTGAAAAAAGGGCTGAATAAAATCCCCGGTATTGGCCCCGCAACAGTGAAAAAGATCCATAAAGCCAAGGATAGTATGAAACGGCTGATCATCCCGGGAATGTTTTTTGAAGATATGGGCATTACCTATCTGGGACCGGTAAACGGCCACGACTGCGGCAGGATGATCCAGGTCTTTCAGGAAGCCAGACGGATCCAGGGACCGGTGCTGGTCCATGTCAAGACAGAAAAGGGCAGGGGCTATGAACCTGCTATGCGGCATCCGGCCAGGTTTCACGGCACAGCGGCTTTTGACCTGGAACACGGGATCCCCCTAAATAATCATGGAAAGGCCAATTATACGGATATTTTTTCCACAGTGATGCGGAAGTTCGGAGACAGGGAAGAAAAGGTAGTGGCTATTACAGCGGCAATGCCTGACGGAACGGGACTGAAAAGATTCCGGAATATGTTCCCGGAACGTTTCTTTGACGTGGGGATCGCCGAAGAACACGCAGTGACCTTTGCGGCAGGGCTGGCCCTGGGAGGAATGATCCCTGTGGTGGCCGTATATTCTTCTTTTCTTCAAAGAGCTATTGACCAGATCATTGAAGATGTATGTATCCAGAACCTTCATGTGATCTTTGCCGTGGACCGGGCAGGGCTGGTAGGCAGCGACGGGGAAACCCACCAGGGCTGCTTTGATCTGACTTATCTGTCTATGATCCCCAATATGACAGTGATGGCGCCGAAAAACAAATGGGAGCTTTCGGATATGCTGAAATTTGCGGTAAAATACCAGGGCCCCATAGCCATCCGGTATCCAAAGGGAGAGGCTTATGACGGTCTGGAAGAATTCCGTGCACCCATTGTCCTTGGACGCAGCGAGATCCTCTTTGAAGGAGAAAGAACCGCTCTTTTCCCTGTGGGAAGCATGGTAAAGACCGGGGAAGAGGTATACCGGATGCTGAAAGAGGAAGGAGAAGACCCTACCCTGCTCAATGCCAGATTTGTAAAGCCTCTGGATGAGAAGATGCTGGACCGGCTGGCAGAAAACCATGATCTTCTGGTGACGATAGAAGAGAATGTGAAGTCGGGAGGCTTCGGCATGGCTGTGGCAGATTATATGAGAAGAAAACATCCTCAGGTACGGGTGCTTATTTTTGCGGTGCCGGATCAGTTCATAGAACACGGGAATCCGGAAAAACTTAAAGAAAAACTGGGTCTGGACCCGGTATCTATTTACGAAAAGATCAAGGAGGCCAGATAAATGAAGGAACGTCTGGACGTCCTGCTGGTAAAACGGGGCCTGGCAGCTTCCCGGGAGAAGGCTAAGGCAGTGATCATGGCAGGAAGCGTATTTGTAGATAATCAGAAGGAAGACAAAGCAGGCACTATGTTCCCGGATACGGTACAGATCGAAGTGCGGGGAAATACTTTGAAATATGTAAGCCGGGGAGGTTTGAAGCTGGAGAAGGCCATGACCCATTTTGGACTGAGCCTGGAAGGCTGTATCTGTATGGATGTAGGTTCCTCCACCGGAGGCTTTACAGACTGTATGCTCCAGAACGGTGCGGTGAAGGTCTATGCCATTGACGTAGGCCACGGACAGTTGGACTGGAAGCTGCGCAACGATCCCAGAGTGGTCTGTATGGAGAAGACAAACATCCGGTATGTGACACCGGAGGATATCGGGGAAAAAGCAGATTTTTCATCCATTGATGTCTCTTTTATCTCCCTTACCAAGGTACTTCCTCCTGTTTACGCACTGCTGAAGGACCAGGGCCAGGTAGTCTGTCTTATTAAGCCCCAGTTTGAGGCAGGAAGGGAAAAGGTAGGAAAAAAAGGCGTGGTCCGGGATCCGGCGGTCCATCGGGAGGTTATTGAAAAGATCACTTCCTTTGCTTCGGAAATGGGCTTTGCCCTTCTGAACCTGGAGTATTCCCCTATAAAAGGACCGGAGGGAAATATTGAATATCTTCTTTATCTCCAGAAAAAGCAGAACGGGCTTCCAAAGGACGGAAACATAGATATCAATGCAACGGTGGACCAGGCACACCAAGAACTGGATAAGTGATCATGGATAATTTTTATATTATTGCAAACAGTGAAAAAGACGAAGGTCTGAAAGTCGCCTCCCGGGTGGAGGGATATTTAAAGAGCAAAGGAAAGAAATGTTCTATCCGGTCTTCTTCTCCGGGAGTCCGGGACAGTCTGCACCATTATACGGATATCAGCCAGATACCGGAAGACGTGGAATGTGTACTTGTGCTGGGAGGCGACGGGACCCTTCTCCAGGCGGCCAGAGATGTAGTCAGCAGGCAGATCCCTCTTCTGGGTATCAATCTTGGAACGCTGGGATATCTGGCTGAGATCGACAGCAGCTCTATCGAGCCGGCATTGAATCATCTGATAGCAGATGAATATACAGTGGAAAAAAGGATGATGCTCAATGGCAAGGTTTACCACCGGGGAAAGATGGTGGCGGAAGATGTGGCTTTAAACGATATTGTCATAGGCAGAGACGGCCCTATGGGAGTGATCCGCTTCCGCAATTACATTAACCGGGAGTTCTTAAATACTTATACTGCCGACGGTATCATTATCTCCACGGCCACAGGATCTACAGGCTACAGCCTGTCTGCCGGTGGCCCTATCGTGTCTCCGGAGACAAATATCATGATCATGACTCCTGTGTCCCCCCATACGCTGAACACACGGAGTATTATCTTTCCGGCGGAGGATGAGATCGGAGTAGAGATCGCCCAGGGGACACACAGGGGAAATGGAAAGGCGGTGGCTTCCTTTGACGGGGATACCAATATCGCCATGAATGTGGGAGACAGGATCGTGATCCGCCGTTCAGTAAAGGATACCCGGATCATTAAGATCAGCAACATCAGTTTTTTAGAGGTGCTCCGCACCAAGATGAGAGATTAGGAGGCAGGTATGAAGATTGCCAGACATTCAAAGATCATAGAATTGGTGGATCATTATGATATAGAGACCCAGGAGGAACTGGCATCCCGGCTCAATGCGGCAGGATTTCGGGTGACCCAGGCTACTGTATCCAGGGATATCCGGGAACTGAATCTGACAAAGGTGGCAAAGCCGGGAGGCGGATCCAGATATACGGTGATGACTGCCAAGGAGACTGCCGATGGAGAAAAATACATAAGAGTCCTGAGAGAAGCTTTTGTATCCATGGACGTGGCCCAGAATATCCTGGTGATCAAAACAGGGGTAGGAATGGCCAATGCCGCTGCAGTGGCTCTGGATCATATGAACTGGAGGGAAGTGGTGGGCAGTATTGCCGGAGACGATACCATTGCCTGCTTCAGCAAGAGCCCGGAGGAAACCCTGCAGCTTTTAAACAAGATCAAGAAAATCTTAAATCAGTAGAAAAAGGGGTGGATCAGAGATGTTGGTGCATTTGCATGTGAAAAATCTGGCGCTGATCCAGGAAGTTCAGGCAGATTTCGGGCCGGGGCTGAATATCCTGACAGGAGAGACCGGAGCGGGAAAATCGATCCTTATGGGATCTGTGAACCTGGCTCTGGGGCAGAAGATGTCCCGGGGCATGATCCGGGAAGGCGCTCCTTATGCCCTGGTAGAACTGGTGTTCCAGTTGGACGCCCCTACAGAAGAAAAATTAAAAGAAATGGAAGTTTTTCCTGAGGACGGACAGGTGATCATTACCAGAAGACTTATGGAAAACAGGAGTATCAGCAAGGTTAACGGGGAGACTACTACGGCGGCAAATATCCGGAAGATCGCTTCCCTGCTCCTGGATGTCCATGGGCAGCATGAACATCAGTCTCTTCTTTATCCGGAAAAACAGATGGAGATCCTGGACGGCTTTGGCGGGCAGGAGATCCAGGAGAAAAAGAAAAAAGTAAAAGAGCTTTACCGGGAATACAGCGGCCTGAAAAAAGAACTGGAAGGTTATGGCATAGACGAAGAACAGCGCCGCCGGGAAATGGGATTTCTGGAGTATGAGATCCAGGAGATCTCCGGAGCCGGGCTGAGAAAAGGGGAAGATCAGGAACTGGAAATCTCTTACCGGAAGCTGTCTAACGGTAAAAAGATCACAGAAGGCCTGGGATTTGTATATCAGATCACCGGATACGAGGGAGAGGGAATGGGAGCCCAGATGGGAAGAGCCATCCAGAAACTGTCCCAGATCCGGGAATATGACAGTCAACTGGAAAATATTTACAGTTCCATGGAAGATATGGACAGCCTTCTCAACGATCTGAACCGGGAACTGTCTTCTTATCTTTCAGAATTTGTTTTTTCGGAAGAAGAATTTCAGGAGATCGAGGAACGTCTGGATCTGATCAATCATTTAAAATCCAAATATGGACATACTATTGAGGAAATCCTGGATTATCAGAAAGAAAAAGAAGCAGAACTGGAAAAACTGGAAAATTTTCAGGCCAGGAAGGAAGAACTGGAAAGAAAACTGGCCGCTGAGGAAAAGCTGCTGGAGGCCGCTTCTCTGGAGCTGACAGATAGCAGGAAGAAATGGGCCGCAGGACTGGAAAAGAAGATCATCCAGGGGTTGGAAGATCTGAATTTCCTGAATGTGGAATTTCAGATCCTTTTTAAACAGAAAGACGGATATACCGCCCAGGGAAGGGACAGCATCACTTTCATGATCTCTACCAATCCTGGAGAGCCGGTACTGCCTCTCCAGCAGGTGGTATCCGGAGGAGAACTTTCCAGGATCATGCTGGCTATTAAGACGCTTCTGGCAGATAAGGATCAGACGGAGACTTTGATCTTTGATGAGATTGATGCCGGTATCAGCGGAAGGACTGCCCAGAAAGTGGCTGAAAAAATGCGGGTTATCGGAGAAAGTCATCAGATCCTGTGTATTACCCACCTTCCTCAGATCGCTTCCCAGGCAGATTATCATTATCTCATCGAAAAAAATGTGGAAAATATGGAAACAACCACCAGGATACGGAGGCTTTCTTATGAAGAGTCTGTAGAAGAACTGGCCAGGATGTTAGGCGGCGCCAAGATCACTCAGGCAGTGCTGGAAAATGCCGGGGAGATGAAAGATTTGGCACAGCAACAAAAAAATACAAGATTGAAATAGACAAAAGGTCACATAATAAAAAAGGGTACACAACAAAGTGTATCCTTTTTCTTTTTCAGGGTTGCTGGAAAAGTATGGATAGAAATTTACAAGAGAGGATGTGATTTTTTTGTCGAAAAAACGTAATTATCGTCTCTTTCTTTTCGGATTCTTAGTAACAGACCTGATGGCGGCAGGAACTCTTTCTCTGGAAGAACTCAAGGAGCGGATACCGGATACCGTCTATGTCCGGTACGGCCAGGAGGAAGGCCTCGGGGAATCCCTGGATATTCCTCTGGTAACTTATCCGGATACCATTGATGTGTCAGACAGAGGAAGTTATCAGATCCCCTGTTCTCTTCTGGGAATGCTGCCTCTGAAAACAGTTCAGGTAGAGACGGTAGAAGATCAATGGGTTTATGTCTCGGGAACAACCGTAGGTCTGTATATGGAAACCCAGGGAGTGCTGATCGTAGATACAGGAGAGATCACGGATCAAAACGGCATGATCCAGGAACCGGCAGCCAACATTGTACAGCCGGGAGATTATATATTGGAGGTAAACGGAAAGCTTGTCTCCAGGAAAAGAGAGCTGATCGCGGCGATAGAAAACTGCCAGGGGGAAGATGTGGAACTGCTGGTAAACCGTAAAGGAGAAGAAATTCCTCTTTCCCTGGCGCCGGTACTTACACAGGAAGAGGATTACAAACTGGGCATATGGGTCAGAGACAACACGCAGGGGATAGGAACTATGACCTATGTAGATGAGAATGGTAAGTTCGGCGCTCTTGGACATGGGATCAGCGACACCGATACCGGCCAGCTTCTGGATGTGTCAGGAGGAGAACTTTATCAGGCCCAGATCGTCTCAATTATCCGGGGAACCCAGGGAGCGCCGGGGGAGCTTTCCGGTTATATTGAATATGACGAGGAAAAAAAGATCGGGATCATAGAAAAAAATACAGATATCGGAATATTCGGACAACTTTTTCCCGGCACCCGGATTGCACAAGAAAAGGTAATGATCGGGTACAAACAGGAGGTGAAAAAAGGAAAAGCCCAGCTTCTTATGCAGTCGGAAGATAAGGTGGAAAAGTACGATATAGAGATCACAGAAATCTACAGCGGTCAGCAGGATACCAATAAATCCTTTCAGATACAGGTGACAGATCCGGAACTTTTGGCAAAAACAGGTGGGATCGTTCAGGGAATGAGCGGCAGTCCTATCCTTCAGGACGGAAAACTCATTGGCGCGGTGACTCATGTTTTCGTCCAGGATTCAGCAAAAGGGTACGGGATTTTTATTGAAAATATGCTGGAATAAATTCACCTTCCCTGGAAATCAGACATGAAAAATGTCGAAAAATCAAAAAAGTTATCAGAATATATCGCTAATTGTAGTATGATTTAGCTTGATTCTGAAAAGCCCAGAGAATATAATACTAATAGTCTTTAGAAATGGCGATTCTACAGGGCGCCCGTCATTTTCTGAAGAATATGGCAACAAATATATGGAGGATAAGTAATGGAGAAGTTAAATGTCGCTATAGCAGATGATAATGAAAAAATGTTAGATTTACTTGGAAACCTGATAAATGAAGACCAGGAGCTGGAATTAGTTGGACATGCCAGCAACGGCGCCGAAATATACGATATTATCAAAGAAAAAGAGCCGGACGTGGTACTTCTGGATATTATTATGCCAAAGGTGGACGGACTTACGGTTATGGAACGGGTGGGAAAAGACGCCAATCTGAAAAAACACCCCGCGTTTATCGTCGTATCTGCAGTAGGACAGGAACAGATCACGGAGGATGCTTTTTCCCTAGGGGCGAATTATTATATCCTCAAACCTTTTGACAATGACATGCTTCTGTCCAGGATCAAACATATCCGCCAGGAAAAAGACGGCCCAAAGAAGGATCTGCGGAAGGTGAATGCCTATGAAAACAGCACCAGTTATTATGAAAGAAATCTGGAAGCGGATGTGACCAATATCATACATGAGATTGGAGTCCCCGCTCATATAAAAGGATATCAGTATCTCAGGGACGCCATCATACTTTCGGTAAATGATATGGAAATGCTCAATTCCATCACAAAGATCCTCTATCCGACTATTGCAAAAAAGCATCAGACAACGCCCAGCCGGGTGGAAAGAGCTATCCGTCATGCCATTGAAGTGGCATGGAGCCGGGGAAAGATGGATACCATTGACGCGCTCTTCGGATACACAGTGAGCACAGGGAAAGGAAAACCTACAAATTCGGAATTTATTGCCCTGATCGCGGACAAAATCAGACTGGAATACAAAAAATGACTTTTCTTTGCCAATAAAATGGGGTATAATACTGGTAGATTTAGTCCTGAAAAGGACAAATGATCAGAAAGTGTGGCAAGGAGGGTTTTTTAGGTGAAAAAGATATTATTTGTAGCCTCAGAGGCAGTACCTTTTATAAAGACCGGGGGGTTGGCAGACGTAGTAGGTGCACTGCCCAAATGCTTTGACAAAAATTATTTTGACGTGAGAGTTATCATTCCCAAATATATGTGCATGAAGGAAGAGTACAAAAATCAGCTTCAGTACATTACCCATTTCTATATGGATATCGGATACAGAAGAGAATA
>DWUY01000100.1 GCA_019120515.1 Candidatus Blautia avicola
TCTGTTGCACTGTCCTTGGAGTCACCTCCACCAGACGTTATCTGGCATCCTGCCCTGTGAAGCCCGGACTTTCCTCACCTGACCCCTTTCGGTCCTGTCAGCCGCGATTATTTATCCTACTTATCACACGAAATTCAGTATATCATATCCCTGCTGCAAAAGTAAATCCTTTTTTACTTTCCGGATCTTATCTTACATCAGTTCTTCCGGAACTTTCGGAAGTCCGGCAAATCCGGCTTCCAGGTCTTCATCTGTAGGAATATAGTCAGTCATTGTTCCATTGTTAAAGCTTTCATAAGCATACATATCAAAATAGCCGGTTCCTGTCAGACCAAAGACAATTGTTTTCTCTTCTCCGGTCTCTTTACATTTTTTCGCCTCATCTATAGCCACCTTAATAGCATGTGCGCTTTCCGGTGCGGGAAGGATTCCTTCTACTCTTGCAAACTCCTCTGCTGCTGCGAATACGGAAGTCTGCTCTACAGCTCTTGCCTCCATAAGACCGTCATGGTAAAGCTGGGATAAAATAGCGCTCATTCCATGGTAACGGAGACCTCCTGCATGGTTGGCAGAAGGAATGAAGTTGCTTCCCAGTGTATACATCTTCTGGAGAGGCGTTACCATACCTGTATCGCAGAAATCATAGGCAAATTTTCCTCTTGTAAAACTCGGGCAGGAAGCAGGCTCAACAGCTATGATCTGATAGTCCCGCTCGCCTCTCAGCTTTTCTCCCATAAATGGAGAGATCAACCCGCCCAGGTTTGAGCCGCCTCCGGCACAGCCGATGATCATATCCGGAACAATCCCATATTTATCAAGGGCTGTCTTGGTTTCCAGTCCGATCACTGTCTGATGGAGAAGCACCTGATTCAGAACACTGCCCAGTACATAACGGTAGCCCTCCTGATGGGTGGCTCTCTCTACGGCTTCAGAGATCGCGCATCCAAGACTTCCGGAAGTTCCGGGATGTTCCTTTAAGATCTTCCTGCCGATTTCTGTAGTATCTGATGGAGAAGGAGTTACAGAAGCTCCATAGGTTCTCATAACTTCTCTTCTGAAAGGCTTCTGCTCATAAGAACACTTTACCATGTATACCTGGCAGTCCAGATCCAGATAAGCACAGGCCATAGAAAGGGCAGTACCCCACTGTCCTGCTCCGGTTTCCGTGGTCACACCTTTCAGCCCTTGTTTCTTTGCATAGTAAGCCTGGGCAATAGCAGAATTCAATTTATGGCTTCCACTGGTATTATTTCCTTCAAACTTATAGTAGATCTTCGCCGGCGTTCCCAGTTTTTTCTCCAGGCAGTAAGCTCTCACCAGTGGAGAAGGACGATACATTTTATAAAAATCCTGGATTTCCTGGGGAATATCCATATAAGGAGTGGTATCGTCCAGCTCCTGCTTTACCAGCTCGTCACAGAAGACCTGTCCCAATTCCTCAGCGGTCATAGGTTTCATAGTAGCCGGATTTAACAGAGGCGCCGGTTTATTTTTCATATCCGCCCTGAGATTATACCACTGTTTTGGCATCTCGCTTTCTTCAAGATAGATTTTGTAAGGGATTTCTTTACTTTTAGCCATAATATCTTCTCCTTTCTTTTACTGACGGCCGCTTCCTGTCCGTCCCAATACCGCAAAGGGGTAATATACTTTATTTCAATCCGGGCGTCCTGCCCTGGCAGGCTTTTATCCTGCAGAGCCTTTCCAAGGCCTTGCTTGGAGAATAAAAAAACTCCTGTCCAGGAAACAATTTCTGTTCCATGGGACAAGAGTTTAAATCCTGCGGTGCCACCCAAATTGATATTTTCATATCCGCTTAATGCATACTCCATATGCTCATTTTATAACGGAGTTCTTTCTCCGGCTTGCATACTGTAAGTTCTGCTCGCCCTCAGAAGTCCATTCCTCTCTGTCTCTGATACTGCATTTCCACCGCCAGCAGCTCTCTGTATTCAGATATTATTCAGAAAGTACTTACTCTTCTTCAACGGTTTAATCTGATAAATAATTTATAGCATATATTTTAGCGATATGTCAACCTGTTTCTGTATGAATGGCTGAAAATCTGAAACTGATCAGATACCTCTATGATAGACTTCCTTTTTCAGCCGATCTGTAAATTTCTCCTGAAGATCCAGGTCAAATAAGATCTGAAGAAGTCCGAACCGGTTCCGAAGATCTTTGGCATAATAAATCCCTCTGGAAAATACCTGCTCTGACACATTGATCTGATCCGGGTAATACGGAGCTTCCATAGATTTCAGGATTTCTATGATCTCTTCCGCTTTCGGCAGTTCATCGATCACCTGGAAGATTTCTTCTTCATGCGTCCGGAAGGCTTCTCTTCTTCTGAGCACCTCCTGATCAGAATTCTTCCCGATCTTTTTCTCCAGTTCAAGAACTCCCGGCGCAGCAGGCCCATAGGCCTCTTTTATTTTCTCCGCCCACAGATCATAGTCAAAAGCCGGGGCTTTCAGCGGGAAGAGAGCGTCTCTCTTTTCCTTCAGCATTTCATAAAGCCGGATAGACATAACGGTCCCGATCCCTACCTTAGTGCCGTGAAGCGGATCCGGCTGTCCATCCAGGAGGAACATCATTTCCCAGTAATGGGACATATGATGCTCACTTCCTGAGGCAGGACGGGAATTGCCAATGTAACTCATGGCAATACCGCTTAACACAAGGCCCTCCATGATGGCTCCAATAGCCTCTTTCTCCCTTTGCGCCGCCTTTTGCGCATTCTCGGCAACTTTCTTAATAGATTGCCGGACAAGTTCCATGATCTCTGTACAGATATACTCTCCATTGACAATATGTGCAAGCTGCCAGTCTGTAAGGCACACATATTTTCCCAGGATATCTCCCGCGCCTGCTGCGATCATATGAAGAGGCGCCTTGGATATGATATCCAGATCTCCGATGATCACCCTGGCAGGACGGGCTTCATAAGTAGTCTTCAGGTGCCGGATAATAAGGGGGGAAACATTGGATGCATATCCGTCCATGGAAGGAGCTGTACCCACGATATAATAATCAATCTTCATTTTAAAGCTGACATAACGGCAAAGATCGTTGATCGTCCCGCTTCCCACACCAATGATCAGATCACAATCATCCGGTACCCGGGTAAAAAGATAGATCAGCGCTTCCTCATCGGGTACAAGTTCTTCCTCCTGATAGACTACCTTTTCAAAGGAATAGCCTGCCTGCTGAAGTTCATCATAAACCGCCAGGCCTGCGGCCTGTTCTGTATGGATATCACTGACTACACACAGCTTCTGATATGTATGTTTTCCTAAAACCTGGGGCAGACGTCTGATCGCCCCTTCTTCAATAATGATCTCCTCAATATCACATATATGAGATTTTCCGCAACTGCACTGTTTTTCTTTTTGTAAATACTCTCTCCAGTCCATGCTTTACCATGCCCTCTCTTTCCTGTTTTTCCAGGTTAAACTTTTATGAAACTTACAAAGCCCACAACCTTTTACCCGGGTATCTTATACTATAACTATAGCATGAATTTCTTCTCTGTCAAAAGGCAATTCAAAATATCAATTTATTATATTATTAATATTTTAATTTATTAATATCCAAATTCTGGATTTTTCCCTGCGATTTCTCCATTTGGGCACCGATTTCCCCAGGAATCAATTAATTTTCCATCTCGGTATACACAGATGATCTCGCAATGGTTCGCACACTTTCCACAGGTTACCTCTCTTGTCTTAAATTCCATATCCGTTACACGGAAATCAAAGGTTCCTTCTTTGCCGCTCTCTTTTGCCAGAACCGCAATACCAAAGGCGCCCATCAGATGGCCTTTTTCGTCAACAAGTACAGGCATCCCCAGTTCCTCTTCAAACATCTTTACAACCCCCTGGTTTTTGCTCACGCCTCCCTGAAACACCACCGGAGGAAGGATCTTTTTCCCTTTTGCCACATTATTCAGATAGTTGCCTGCCACCGCTTTGCACAATCCGGCAATGATCTCTTCTCTGGGATATCCTACCTGAAGCTTATGGACCAGATCCGACTCTGCAAAAACCGTACATCTGGCGGCTACAGGCGCCGCTCTTTTCGCTGAAAGAGCTATCTTCCCAAAGTCTTCCACTTCCACGCCCAGTCTGTGGGCCTGGCTGGAAAGAAACGCTCCTGTCCCCGCCGCGCACAGAGTATTCATAGCATAATCCACCGCAACACCATTTTCCACGCAGATGATCTTGGAATCCTGGCCTCCGATTTCCAGGATTGTCCGTACATCCGGATGGATAGTAGTGGTTCCTACCGCATGGGCCGTGATCTCGTTTTTTACCACCTGGGCGCCGATCATGGTTCCCACTAATTTTCTGGCGCTTCCTGTTGTACCGGAAGCCGCGATCTCATATTCGTCCTCATTAAATCCTTTCTGAAGCTCTGTCAGAACTTTCTTCGTAGCTTCTGTGGGATTTCCTTCTGTCCACAGATAGCTCTCTGCCAGAAATTCACGGTCTTCGTTAATGATCACACCTTTTGTTGATATAGATCCTATGTCAATTCCTAAATATGCCTTTTTCTTCATCGCAGTACCTTCTTCTTTCTTTCCAACATATCGTAAAACGCCTCCAGCCTGGTGTCCAGTCCGGTATCACTGTTCTGGGTATCGTAACTCAGATATAAAATAGGGATATGATAGTCTCTGCTGATATTCTGCAGTATGGGGACCGCATCGATTTCCGGCGTGCATCCGAAAGATTTCACATGTATGATCCCGTCAAATCCCTGCCTGGCATAGTCCATGGCAGAATTCACTGTCCAGGTAGTCGTGGGGCCCATATTAAATTTCACATATTCCTGTATCTTAGGCCGCAAAGCCGTTTCTTTCGCCCGGAAATGACAGTTTGTCACACTCATGTAACGATATACCGCCGCTCCAAGGCTGCTCAGCTTTTCCTGGAGATGCTGATTGGCATGTGCATCCATTACTGTATAATATTCTCCCACTACACCGATCCGGATAGGCCTCTCCGGCATCCGGATTTCCAGCCGGCTCATTGCTGATTTTCCCTTCTGATAGCCGTTTTTGATCTCTTCTTTGGTTTCTGCGATCTGCATATCCAGGTAAAACTGATCCATAACCTTCCTGTAACTGCCTTTTTCGGCTTCGTATCCGGCATTTTGATAATAGAGAGCTTCCATTTCATCCATGTACTCCGCCATCTTAATGCCTTCATAAACTCCTGTTATGAATTTTGCAGGTTTCAGATGAGGATTCAATTCTTTTGCCAGCTTCAGCCATTCTTTTTTCTTGCCTCCCATATATTCAGCCAGATTGATAAACTGAAAATGATAGCCTAATTCTTTTAAAATCTCTTTTTGCAGTTCTCCGTAATAATCCAGTCTGCAAAGGCCTCCCGTCTCCACTACGATATCCGCGCCTGCCTCCAGGGCTTCGATCAGGCTGCCCAGAGTATGCTTAAAAGGAGCACAGGCATAATCGGGGCTGTATTTGCTGCCCAGTTCCACAGTGGCCTTAGTCGCCGGAGGAAGCTGGATATAGCGAAGCCCCAGAGCCTGCTCCGCAATATAGCGGATGGCATAGTCATAATGATGAAACCGGGGAAAAGCAATCTTTTTTCTGTCGTCAATATTAATTTCCATAGCCGCCTGCTTTCTGATATTGGATAATATCTGTAAAACTTTCGATCCGTGTCTCTATGCCCGCCATTCCCTCCTGGGCATCCAGAGTAAGCTGAAGCACCGGAAGCCCTTTGATCTTTCTCATCAGCATATCGTTCACCAGAGCATCCGGTCCGCAGGGATAAGCGCTGACCAGTACGATTCCATCTACTTTATCTTTAAGCAGCATGATAGCACCTGTCATCTCTCTGTTTACGATCCAGGGCATTCCTTTTGAAAAGTGGTAACTTCTCTTCAACGCGCTTTCACGGTCGACATAGTCTGTATATAATACCTTATGGCCCATATTTTTCAATATATCACTGATTCCGCAGCCCATATATGCATCGTGAAGGACATATGGATGCCCGGCCAGAAGGATCTTTGTTCCCTTTTCCTCTAAGATCCTCCCCTGGCTTTTCTCCCGGGACCTGAACCAGTTCTCCTGTTCCTTTTTTGCCTGATTATAAGATCTTTTGATCTCTTTTTTAGTCTTTCCAAGGCTCAGTCCCAATTCCATATAGACCTTTTCTTCTTTTGTATGGTCATACCAGTCATAACTGACCGTCAGGATCTTCACAGAACTGCCTCTGAAGATATTCTCCACCAGATCAGGCAAAGACTGATAGCGGGTACACATTTTTTCCCTGTTTTCGTAGCCGCCCATACGAGGTACAAAAACCGCATCGCACTTTCCGATCAGTTCTTTTACATGTCCCAGGTAAATTTTGAATGGGAGACAGGTTTCATCAATGGCAAGCTGTACGCCTTCCTCTAAAATCCTTCTGTCACTTTTTTCACTGACGATACACTGATATCCCATATTTTCAAAAAAATTTTTCCAAAGGATACCATCTCTGTACAGCATCAGCCCCCTGGGAATTCCGATCCTCTGCATTGCCATAGCTTTTCCTCTTTTCTTTTCTTAAACAAACCGGTCCGCTCAAAAGAACGAACCGGAAAATTATCATAATCATACCTATATCACATAGCGGAAAGCCGGGGAAGCGCTGTCCTCCTTTGCCGACCGCTGATGATACTAATATAGTATACCACCG
>DWUY01000101.1 GCA_019120515.1 Candidatus Blautia avicola
TCAAGGACATGGATACAGGAAAATTTGAAGACATTTGCTGTATCCGCAGTGACAGAGATCTGGAAGAGTTTATGAAGACTTACGGGATCCTGCGGGAAGAAATCAAGACAGAATATTAAGACAGAGGAGAATACATATATGTTGAGAGAGATCGATCTGGCGGAAGTTTCCGACGGAAAGCTGTATACGGCCAGAGATATGGTAAAGGCAGGCTGCGGCGACTGCCGCGGATGTTGTGACTGCTGTAAAGGAATGGGTAAATCGGTGGTCCTGGACCCTTATGATGTATTCCGTCTGGAAGAAGGTCTGGGCCAGAGCTTTCAGGAGCTTCTGACCTATGGGCTGGAACTGAATGTAGTAGACGGGATCATACTTCCAAATCTGAAAATGACCGGAGACGGAGAACGATGCAGCTTTCTAAGTACGGAAGGAAGGTGCAGTATTCATCCCTACCGGCCGGGATTCTGCCGGATGTTTCCTCTGGGACGGATCTACGAAGAAAATGGATTTCATTATTTTTTCCAGGTCCATGAATGTCCAAAACAGCCTAAGACCAAGGTGAAGGTCAGTAAATGGCTGGATACTCCGGAACTGAAAAAATACGAAGCCTATGTTTTGTCCTGGCACAATTTTTTAAAGAAAGTGGAAAAAATCCTGGGACAGTTCCAGAATCCGGAGGAAGCAAAAAACATATCCATGTATATCCTGAAGAACTTCTTCCTGGCACCCTGGGATTTTACCGAAGATTTTTATGGGCAGTTTGAAGAAAAGCTGAAAGCGGGGGAGAAGTATTTTTTCTGAAGAGGTAAAGATTAAAAAATGTCTGGAAGATATCCGGCGGCAGTATATAGATATACTGTCTGAGAATCTTACAGGAATCTATCTTCATGGTTCTCTGGCCTTTCATTGCTTCCAATGGGAAAGAAGTGACATTGATTTTATTGCAGTTGTAAAACAAGAACCGACATTGTTGGAAAAGATGCGGATCACAGATTTTCTTCTGAAGTTAAAGCCGGTTCCTCCAAAGGGAATTGAAATGAGTATTGTGGAAGAAAAATACTGTAAAAATTTTGTCTATCCCACTCCTTATGTACTGCATTACTCGGAATTTCACAGACGGGAGGCTGCGGAAAACCTGGAAGAATACTGTGGGAGAATGAACGGCACTGATCATGACCTGGCAGGACATTTTACAGTGATCAACAAAGCAGGGATCACTCTTCATGGACTGCCGAAAGAAGAAGTGTTCGGCGATGTACCTTGTTCCTGCTACCTGGACAGTATCTGGAGAGATATCCGGGATTCGCTGGAGAAGATAGGGGAGGACCCGGTGTACTATATATTAAATCTGGTGCGGGGACTGGCGGCTGCTTCCCAGGGAGAGGTCCTGTCTAAAGAACAGGGAGGAGCATGGGGGATCCGGCATCTGCCGGTCCGGTACAGACCTCTTCTGGAAACGGCCTTAAAGGCTTATAAAGGTTCGGAAGAAGGAGCTTTTGATAAAGAAAGATTGAGGAAGTATGCTGATTATGTAATAAAGAAGTACCAATGTTATATCCATCACATTTATACGAGTGCTTTTGTTGTAGGTAATACTGCCGGATATTATTTTGGGGTTATAAGATCATTGTAATAAAGGACTTGTTGCTGGCTTTTGTTTTGTCATCTTTCTGGCTGAAAAGAAATTTTATAGAGAAGTGTACGTTAGCGAAAAATCTCCCGTCAGGTTCCACAGCCTTTGCTGTTTTCCCGGCGGGAGATTTTATATTAATCTTCAGGGCCAGTGGTGATAGTTTTTTCTTCCCTGTGGAAGAGCTTGCTGCTAAAAAACAGAATCAGTCCCACAGCTACGATTCCGATGGAAATAAACTGAGAAGTAGACAGGCTTCCCACAGTTCCCCGGTCATCGGCCCGTAAAAACTCGATAAGGAACCGGCCGATACCATAAAGGATCATATAAAGAGCGCCGGTCCGTCCTCTTTCTCTTTTTTTTCTGCTGTAGAGCAGAAGAATAGCCATGATCAGGAAATCTCCCGCAGAAGAAAAAAGCTGGGTAGGCAGCAGCTTTACCCCTGAGGGAGCCATACTGTGTTCCGGAAAGACCACGCCCAGGAAGGAATCCGTTTCTCTTCCGTAGCAGCAGCCTGCCAGAAAACAGCCGATCCGGCCGAAGCCCTGAGCCACGGCGATAGAGGGAACAAGAAGGTCAAAATAATCCAAGAATACCAGTTTTTTCTGTCGGCAGTAAAGGATCGCAGCCAGAACGCCTACAATGATCCCTCCATAGACTACAAAGCCCTCGCCGCCCATGACAGACATAGGATCTTTCATAAACTGATCAAATTCTACGATCACATAAAGCAGTTTTGCTCCGATAAAGCCGGAGAGTACGCCGATAATGGCGATGGTCAGAACTGCGTCGTCGCTCATACTGCGTTTTTTTGCCCGGTACATTCCCATAGCAATACATACCAGAATTCCCACAGCGATCATCAGACCATAACTGTATATGGTAAATGGTCCTATGGAAAATAATTCCATTTTCATATGTTTTCAGCTCACTTTCCTGTATAAATTTTCGTCTCCTCATTATAGCATTTAATCCCCAAAGGAACAAGAAAGATTTATTTTTAGTCCCGGGCCGCTTTGTCATTCTACCTGCTGGGTTCCTTCGCCGAAATAGTAATATGCCTTTCCCTTCTCCAGGGCGATTCCTTTTGCCTGTGCAAGTTCTTCCACAGTCACCAGTTTAAATCCCTTTGCGGCCAGCTCTGGTATCACACGGAGGGCTGCTCTTACAGACCAGGGATGAATGTCATGCATCAGGACTACAGAACCGTCCCGGGCATTGTCTATAATACGCTGATAAGTCATTTCTTCGCTTTTCGTCTTCCAGTCTTTGGTATCAATGCTCCACATGATAATAGGGAGGCCGACAGCCGATCGTACCGTGCGATTAAAAGCGCCTCCCGGAGGTCTCATGCTTGTAGGAGCCTCTTCGGTTATTCTTCTGATAATCCTGTTTGTCTTTTCGATTTCATTTGAAATCTGGATGCTGGAAAGACTGGTGAGGATCGGATGACCATAGGTATGATTTGCCAGTCCCATTCCCAGTTCCTTCATATGTCTGACGATATCAGGATACTGGTCTGCATTCTGTCCAAGCATGAAAAAGGTTGCTTTGGCATTATTTTCTTCCAGACACTTCAGTAATTCTTCGGTATACTGTCCCGGCCCGTCATCAAAGGTGAGGGCGACCATAGGCCTTATTTTCTCATGGTCATACTTTCCATTCTCATTAAAATAACAATCTTTTCCGTCAATCGTATGCCAGCCTGTTTTTACATAGCCGTCTTCGTCAAAATAATATTGATCTCCATCGATCACATGCCAGCCTGTCTTACAAAGAGTCCCGTCTGCATTTTTATACCAGATACCCTTGGGATCCGACTGCCATCCGCTCAGCTTGATTTTTTGAGATAGATCATCCGTATCCGCGGCTGGCCGGGTCAATGCTGCTGTCGACTGTGCTCCCGGATCTTTACTGACCTGCTCCAATCTACCGCCGCTAGGATCGGGAAACAGCCTGCTGATTTTTAGAATCCCCAGTAAGAGCACAAGAAGTATTATCGCTGCCAAAGTACCGTAATGTATGACGCGTTCTTTTCTCTGCCGCTTTAACTTTTTCCGTCTTCTTCTGCGCAAAACTTCAGGATTTTCCCCTCTATACTGTCTTTCAGGCTTTTTTTCGTGATGAGACTTCCGGGCATATCTGGAACTTCCGGGATGATTAGAAGTTCTCCTTTTGTCCATTATAAGCTCCTCTCATTTTATTCCTGCGGGCAATGAGCCAAGCGGACATGCTGGCATGTCCATTTGGCGGTGCTGTGTGCCAGTGGCACACGTTTAGCACCGACCGAAGTGGAACGTAGACCTGCCGCAAGGGTCTAATACCCCGATGCTTGCATCGCTGCTAGTTTGATGCCCCGTATGCTTGTATCGGGGTCTTTGACTTTGCCAGAATTATACATAATGCGCCATGGTTTGTATATATGACTCTCTTAAAATTCACTCTTTTTTTACAAAAATTTCCAAATACTTTAGGAAGAGCTTCTTTCCCGGGATCGAGACGTTTGGCAAAGTGATTTGCAAGACAGGAAGGGGCGGACGGCTGCCGTTTGGGACTGGGAAAGAAAATCAGGCTTTTTTTCTATGGCTACCAATGGTAGAATAGGAAAAGAATCTTATGTGATAGGAAGCTGAGGGCAGAGACTATGAAAATTTTACATACAGCAGACTGGCATTTAGGAAAGCTTCTGGAGGGCAGGAGCCGTCTGGAAGAACAGAAAATCGTTATGAAGCAGCTGGTGACTATAGCCGAAGAACAGCAGGCGGATATGGTTTGTGTAGCTGGAGATATTTTTGACAACGGCCACCCTTCCGCAGGGGCGGAAGCTCTTCTGTATCAGACCCTGAAGGATCTGAGCAATGGGGGAGAAAGACTGGTGGTCCTGATCGCAGGAAATCATGATCAGCCTTCACGGCTGGAGGCGGTGATCCCTTTGGTAAGGGAGCATGGGATCCTGATCTATGGAACGCCCTGTGCAAAGATTGAATCGGGTCAGTATGGCAGCTTTCAGATTGAATCCCTGGACGAGGGAGTTTTTTCTTTTAAGAAAAATGGAGAGCAGGCGATAGTTGCCTGTGTTCCTTACGCCAGTGAGCGGACTCTGAACGAGGTACTTTACCGGGAGCAGGAGGAAGACCAGGACAGAGCAGTTACCTACGCCCAGAAAATGAAAGAGCTTTTTGCAAAAAGAGCCCGGTGGTTTTCAAAGGACACCATCAATATCCTGATGGCTCATGTCTTTACCCTGGGATGTATCAAGGACGGATCAGAACAGAGCCTGAGTCTGGGAAACAGCTACCTTCTTCCAATGGAAACTTTTCCGGAAGAAGCAGACTATGTAGCTCTTGGTCATGTGCACCGGCCTCAGAAAGCTGTGGGAAGCCAGGGCAGGATCCGATACAGCGGTTCTCCTCTTCCTTACCGGCTCCAGGAAACCACAGTGGCAAAGGAATGTCTCCTGGTGACGCTGCACCCGGGCCGGAAACCGGAGACAGAAGATCTGTATTTCGATAATCCCAAGCCTATTGAAAAATGGGTATGCAAGGATTATCCGGAGGCTCTGGAAATGTGTATGGAAAATCAGGACCGGTCCTGCTATGTTTATCTCCATATCCATACGGATAGTTTCATAAGAGAAGAGCAGATCAAGGAACTGAAAAAATACAAAGAGGATATCCTGGAAGTGGTCCCTGTTTTTCCTGCCCGGGATGGGGAAGAAGAGAAGGAAAACTTTCTGGAAAAAAGTTTTGAGGAACTTTTTACCGAGTATTATACAGAGAGAAAAGGCGTAGAGCCGGAGACGGAACTTTTGGAAACTCTGGCAGATATTTTAGACAAGGAGAGGGAATATGAGACCGATCTGGATAAGGATTAAAGGACTGAACAGCTTTTTGGAACCTCAGGAGATTGATTTTCAGGAACTGACCGGGGAAGGGCTTTTCGGGATTTTCGGACCCACGGGAAGCGGGAAAAGCAGTATCCTGGACGGGATCACCCTGGCCCTGTACGGCACCACGGCCAGAAACAGCGGAAATTTTATTCACGTAAGTACAGATAAGGCTTTCGTGGACTATATTTTTTCTGTGAAGGCCAAGGAAACTCATACCTACCGGGTGACCAGAGGCTTTAAACGCTCAAAAGAAGGCGGTATCCGCAGCGACGGCGCCCGTTTTCTGGAAATCCAGGGAGAGCAGGAAGAAGTGCTGGCTGATAAGGTAGGGGCCGTAAATGAAAAGTGCCAGGAAGTCATCGGTCTGTCAAAAGAGGATTTTTTCCGGACCGTGGTCCTTCCCCAGGGAAAGTTTTCCGAATTTCTCAAATTGGACGGAATGGAGAGAAACAAAATGCTGGAACGGCTGTTCCATCTGGAAAAATACGGAGAAGAACTGGTCCAGATCATCCGAGGCAAAGCCCAGCAGTGGCAGGGGATGGAGAAAGAACAGCAGGGGGCCCTGTCCGGATATAAAGAGGTTACCCGTGAAAAGGCAGAGGAACTTAAGAAGGAAGAAAAAGCCTGTGAAGAACAGTTCCAAAAGGAAGCTTTAGAACTTCAGGAGACCAGAGGAAAACTGGAAGAAGAAAAAATCCGGCTGGAAGCCCAGAAAGAATATGACAGTCTGGAAAAAGAAGCCGGGCAGCTGGAAGAGCAGCGCGCAGAGATGCTCCTGGCAGAGGATCGGATCGGACAGGCCCAGAAAGCGGAGAGGCTTTGGAAAGATCTTCAGGATTTCCTTCAGGGACAGCAGATCCTGGCAGAGCGGAAAGAAAAGCTGGAGCAGCTTTTAGAGGAACAGAAAAAACTGGAGCAGGAAAAAGCGGTTCTCAAAGAGAAAGTCGAGAAGGCTAGGGAGAAAAAAGAGAAAGTGCTTCCGGACCTGGAGATACAGAGGATCCGCCTGGAGGAGGGAATGGCCCTCCTGGCAGGAATGAAAACCCTGGAGAAAAGCGCCCGGAAGAAGAAAAAAGATCTGGAGGAAGGAAACCGTCAGCTTCAGGAGGACCAGGCCAAACTGGAAAAACTGGAGAAAGATCTGAAATTGTACGAAGAGGAAAGAGAAAAGGCAGCCTTTGCCCTGAGCAAGGTGAAGGTAACTGCCAGGGAACAAGAGGCTGTCCAGGAGGGATACCGGCTTTGGCTGGAGCTGGGCAGAAGAAAAGAAGAAAAAGAAAAAAAAGAAAAGGAACTGGAACAGCTCCGTGGCCAACAAAAAACAGAAAATAAAGAAGAGCAGAAATTGCAGGAAGAAAAAGAGCAGGCAGCCGCCCGGCTTTTGGAGGTCCAGAAAAAGAGAAAAGAGGATGAGGAGGCTCTGACAAAGCTGGCTCGTCTGGAAAGCCTGAAAGAACGGCTTTCCCGCGTGGAAGAAGAACAGACCCGCAAAAAGATACTGGAAGATAAAAGAAAGGAACTGGAAGAGCAGGAAAAGAAACTGGCCCGGGAACTTTCCAGGGCAGAGCAGGAAAAAACTCTGGCTCAGGAAGAAAGAGATCAGGCGGAGAAAGCTTACCGGAAAAATCTGGCCCATATCCTGGCCAGAGATCTGAAAGAAGGGCAGCCCTGTCCGGTCTGCGGCAGCATACACCATGAGAGTCCTGTCAGCTTTGCTATGGACCAGGATGATCCAGAGGAAAGGAGAGCCCGGGCTGAGAAAGTTTTTCAACAGATCGCCGGAAATATAACCAGGCTGACTACCCTTCTGGAGAATAACCGGCAGCAGGAGAGAGCCCGAAAAGAGGAAGAAAGCCGGCTGAATCAGGAATTTCTCGGAATGGATCTGGAAAAGGAGAAAATAAACCTTTCTGCCAGAGAACAGGAACGGGAGATACTGACAGAAAGGGCAGAAAGAGAAACGAAAACAGAACAGGAACTGCAAGACAGGATCCTTGGCCTGGAAAAATCTGCCGCAGGAAAAAAAGCCAGAAAAGAAAGTCTTGGGGTGGAAGCAGACAGAAAGCAAAAAGAGCTGGACAGGCTGGCGGAGGAAATCCGGGAACTGGAGAAAGGCTTTGAAAGTCTGCCTGAGAATATTTCAAAAAAGGATTTTCCGGAAATTTATCAGGAACTCCAGGAGAAAAATCAGCGCAGAGAACAATATCAGGAATATCTTGAGAAAATAGATACCGGCATCGAGGCCAGAAGAAAAAGCCGGGAAAAAGGAAAGCAGATCATCCAGGAAGAACAGACCGAAAGGGCCAGGATGAAAGCAGAGCTTCAGGGAATAGAAAAAGAACTTCTGGAAAAGCGGCAGCAGATCCGGGAGAAAGCAGGAGATACAGAGGATCTGGAAGAGAAAAAGGAAAAACTTCTGAGAGAAAGGGAAGCACTGGAAACCTATATCAGGGAAACAGAAGAGCAGTGGGAGACTTTCCAGGACAGAGAAACCCGTATCAGACAGGAACAGGCCTCAGGTGAGGCGTTAGTAACAGAGAAAGAAAAAGAAATCCAAGAGAGGAAAGCCTCTTTAAGCCGGCATATGGCAGAGGAAAAAGTAGAAAATATCTCCTGGATACAGGCCAAGCGGATGGAAAAAGAGGAGCTGGAAGCCCTGGAGGAAAATCTGGGAGCATTTCAGGAAAAAACTCTTTCTGTAAGATCCCGGATGGATTCTGTCAAAGCCCGTCTGAAAGGGGAAAGGATATCTGAGGATCAGATAGAGGAGAGAAGGAAGACCATACAGGATCTGGAAAACCGTCAGGGAGAGACGAACCGGATCCTGGGAGGCCTCCGAAAGGAAAGGGAACAGACAGAAAAAGCCTGGAAGGAAAAAGAGGTCCTGGAAAAAAAGATGAGTCAGATCCGCCATAAACTGGAGCTTTTACAGGAACTGGAAGGACTTTTCAGGGGAAAGAAATTTGTAGAATACGTGGCCCGGTATTATATGGAATATGTATCCAGGGAAGCAGATGAGAAGCTAAAAGAAATGACAGGCAGCAGCCTTGGTCTGGAGACAGATCAGAATGGCCTGTTTATTATCCGGGATTATAAAAACGGCGGCGCCACCCGTCCGGCTTCCACTCTTTCAGGAGGAGAGACCTTTATGGCTTCTCTGGCTCTGGCCCTGGCTCTTTCCTCCCAGATCCAGATGAAGGGAGCGGCCCCTATGGAACTGTTTTTCCTGGACGAAGGCTTTGGGACTCTGGATGAGAATTATCTGGAGATCGTTATGGAGGCCCTGGAGAAAATCCGGGACCGGAAACGGAACGTAGGAGTGATCAGCCATGTGGAGGAGATCAAGGCCCGGATCCCGGTAAGGCTGATCGTAGAACCCTCAAAAGCAGGAGAGGGCGGAAGTAAGATACACATAGAAAGGGAGTAGGCTATTATGAGAGAAATGCGGCTTGCGAAAAGAGAGATACAGGAGAAAAAACGGCTAATGGACATCCTGGATCAGGCAAAGGTGCTGCGGATCGGCACCGTAGATCAGGAAGGAATCTATATTGTTCCGGTAAATTTCGGATATGAATGGAAAGAAGGAGAGCCTCTGAGGTTTTATATCCATTCTGCAAAGGAGGGAAGAAAAGTCCAGGCCTTTGCTGCCAGTGGGGACGTTGGATTTGAACTGGATCTGGAGCGGGGCGTGATCCGGGGAACCTATACCTGCAGCTATTCCTATGCATATCAGAGTATCACAGGTACAGGAAAGATCCGGCTTCTGGAAGATATGGAAGAGAAAAAGCAGGGTCTTGTCAGGATCATGGAACATATGGCTGCGGATGCTGAACTTTGTTTTTCCCCGGAAATGCTCCAGGCGGTAAATGTATATTGTCTGGAAGCAGTTGCCTTTAAAGGAAAAGAACGGAAGCCAAAAACAGCCGGAGAGGAGGGAAATACAGATGGTCAGTCATGAGCAGATCGAAGAATATATCTGTCAGTATCCGGTATATCAGTACGCCTTTTTCTCACCCAAGGATATTGAATTTTCCCATCGTGTAAGGTGGATATGCCAGCATGAATGTGAGAGGTATAATACTACCTGGGCCTGTCCTCCGGCAGTGGGGACTGTGGAGGAATGCCGGGAAAAATGTCTGTCTTACAGAGAGTGCTTTCTTTTTTCTACTATCGCCTCGGTATCGGATGTGGTAAATATGAAAGAGACCCTGTCTACCCGTAAAGAGCATGAGGAGATCACCGCTTCCATTGAAAAGTTTATCCGGAGCCAGGGAACCGACTGTATGGCTCTTTCCACAGAGTCCTGCGATATCTGTGAACACTGCGCCTATCCGGAAGCTCCCTGCCGGTTTCCGGAAAAAATGCACCCCTGTCTGGAAAGTCACGGGATCATTGTCAGCGAACTGGCAGAAAAATTTTCCATGGATTTTACTTTAAGCCCTACAGAGATCCTCTGGTTCAGTCTGATCTTTCTGAAGTAATTTTTCCACAGGATCTGTCATATGCTGTGATAAGGACCATAAGCGGGAGACAGACAGAGTGAAAAGAAAGCTGGGAGATCTTACGGGCAGGATCGGGGATTCTCTGGATATCCCCAAAGATCTGTCCTATCGGGAATCTGTGCTGACCCTTACCGGTTCCAGAGAGGTATTTATCGAGAATTATAAATGTATCCGGAAATATCAGGATACCTGTATCCTTCTTCTCTCCAAAGAAAATAAGATCCAGATCGAAGGAACGAAACTGATGATCGTGTATTATACAGATGTGGAAATGAAGATCACGGGAAATATCTGCAGGATCATATTTTTGTAAGGGAGGCTGGAATTTGAGAAAATGGGAATTTTACCGGAAAGGGTATGTCCGCCTCCGGTTTTGGGGAGAAAATCCAGAACGATTTCTGAATCTGTGCGCCTATCACAGGATACCGGTGTGGGATCTGATCAGTATAGACAAAGCTTATGAAATGAATACCACCGTGGAAGGCTTCCGGCGTCTGAGCGGGATCTGCCGGAAGTCCCGGGTGAAAATCAAGATCATCGGAAAATATGGACTGCCCTTCTTTTTTTACAGAAATAAAAAGAGAAAGGCTTTTTTTCTGGGTTTTTTTCTGGGACTTGGTCTTCTTTTTCTTCTCTCCAGACACATCTGGAATATCCATGTAGAGGGAAATGTCTACAACAGTACCCAGACTATCCTGAATTATCTGGAAGAACTGGATGTCCGCCATGGAGCTTTGAAAAAGGATCTGGACTGTTCTTACATAGCCGCTCAGATGCGGGAAAAATTTCCGGATATTACCTGGGTGTCCGCCAAAATCTCCGGAAGCAGGCTGATCCTGGAAATAAAGGAAAACGGCGCTTTGGAGGAAGCAAAGGAGAAGGAAGAGACGGTGCCTGTGGATCTGACGGCCCAGACCTCAGGAACCATTGTGTCTATGGTTACCCGTCAGGGAACCCCTTTGAAAAAACAGGGAGATACCTGCGCTGCCGGGGAGATCCTTGTCAGCGGCAGGCTGGATATCAAAAATGACAGCGGAGAGATCATCGGGTATGAGTATACCCAGGCAGACGGAGACATTTATATCCAGCACGATCTGGAATATTATCAGGAATTTCCCATGGATTATGAAAAACCAGTGTATACAGGAGAAAAGAAAAGGGGCGTGCTTTTTCAACTGGGCGGTTATTATCTGCAGCTGAAAGGCAGAAGTCCCTGGAAGGATTATGACCGGGTGACCAGTCTTCACCAGGTAAAGCTTACAGAGAACTTTAAACTGCCTGTCTACTACGGGACTGTAACAGATCATGCCTATGAAAAACAGCTCTTTACCTATTCGGAGGAAGAAGCCAGGCAGAAGGCAGAGGAGAACCTGAACCGCCTTTTGGAAAGTTTAGAGGAAAAGGGGGTTCAAATATCAGGGAATCATGTTAAAATAGGAATACAGGGCAAAACCTGCACCGCCAGAGGAACCCTGACGGTGATCGAAAAAAATGAGCAGAAAACTCTGACAGAAATTTTAGAACAGCCTACGGAAAGGAACATACAGGAAAATGAGTAATATTTGCGAGGAGAGAATGGAACTGCCTGCAGAACATGAAAGAAATGTTTTCGGGCAGTTTGATGAATATGTAAAAAAGATGGAACGGACCCTGGGAGTGACTGTGATCTCCCGGGACGGCCAGCTGAAGATCCTGGGGCCCCAGCAGGCCTGCCAGCAGGCGGTAAAAATCTTCACCCAGCTTCTGGAATTATCCAAAAGAGGAAATACCATTACAGAACAGAATATAAATTACGCCCTGTCTCTGGCAGCAGAGGAGCGGACGTCAGCCATTACGGAGATCGATAAGGATTATATCTGCCATACATTGAACGGAAGGCCGATCAAACCAAAGACTCTGGGACAGAAAGCCTATGTAGATGAGATACGGAAGAAGATGATCACCTTTGGCCTGGGTCCGGCAGGTACAGGAAAGACTTACCTGGCAATGGCAATGGCGATCACCGCCTTTAAAAATGATGAAGTAGGACGTATCATCCTTACCCGTCCGGCTATCGAAGCAGGAGAAAAGCTGGGATTCCTTCCGGGAGACCTGCAGAGCAAGGTAGACCCCTATCTCCGTCCCCTCTATGACGCTCTTTATGAGATCATGGGAGCGGACAGCTTTTCAAAGAACATGGAAAAGGGACTTATCGAGGTAGCGCCTCTGGCTTATATGAGAGGAAGAACTCTGGATAATGCTTTTATCATCCTGGACGAAGCTCAGAATACCACCCCGGCTCAGATGAAGATGTTCCTCACCAGGATCGGATTCGGCTCCAAGGTAGTGATCACCGGTGACCAGTCCCAGAAAGACCTGCCAAGAGACGCAAAATCAGGGCTGGATGTGGCTATCCAGGTGCTGAGAAAAGTAGAGGATATCGCTTTTTGCCAGCTGACCAGCAAGGATGTGGTAAGACATCCTCTGGTACAGAAGATCGTACAGGCCTATGATGAATATGAGAAAAAACAGAAACCGGAGAAGAAAGAAAAATATGTGAGAAAAGACAGAAGGAGATAAGGAATGACGCTGAATCTGGATATGGATACAGACTATCAGAAAGTTTTTGACTTTGATCTGGAGGAAACTGCCAAAAAAGTCATAGAGGGAGCCCTGGATCATGAAAACTGTCCCTATGAGGCAGAAGTGAACCTGGTGCTTACAGATAATGAAGAGATCCGCAGGACCAACCGGGAGTTCCGGGATATCGACCGGGAGACGGATGTGCTCTCTTTTCCCATGCTGGAATATGACCGGCCCGGAGATTTTTCCCATGCAGAGGAGGACGAGTCCTGCTTTAACCCGGACACAGGAGAATTGATCCTGGGGGATATTATGATCTCCGTTCCAAAACTGAAAGAGCAGGCAGAAGCTTACGGACATTCCCAGTTAAGAGAGTATGCCTTTCTTATTGCCCACAGTCTTCTTCACCTGATGGGCTATGACCATATGGAGCCTGAAGAGGCTGTCCTTATGGAGAGCAGGCAGAGAGAGATCCTGGAGGATCTGGGGATCACAAGATAGGTGTGTATAAAGAAGAAAAATCAGTCGATACTATAATCAGAAATATTTCAGGAATCGGATAAGGAGGATTCTGTATGAAAAGAATGATTTATGGTATCGGCTTCTTTCTTGCTCTTCTTTTCCTGGGAGCAGGGTTCTTTTTAAGTTATCAGGTGGCGGATCTGAGACAGGACATGACCCGGCTCCAGGAAAGCAGCGCCAAGGAAAGGCAGCAGGTATCCGCCCTGGTCTCTTCAAAAGATCAGGAGCTGGTTTTTGAAACTTATGAGGAAGGCAGTCTTCTCAGGAACCGTTACCGGATCACCGCCTATGGGCCGGAACAGATCGTTCTGCGCCAGGAAGAGGAAGAAGAAACAGGCGCTGACCAGGAATTTCTGCTGAAGGTAGAGGAAGGATGTATTACTGTATATGACAAAGAGAGCGGGGAGGTTTTTGAGCATACCAACATTCCTTTAGAGACTCTCCCCCAGGAACTTCAGGCAGAGGTCCTTCTGGGGAAAACCCTGGAGGGTAATGAAGAACTTTACAGTTTTTTGGAAAATTACTCAAGCTGAGGGTATAGACGAACCGGAAAAAATAGTGTATGATTTACCCAGTCGGTTCAGCCTGTACAGGCAGAACAATTACGAGAATCACATTTCATGAGGTACGGACAGATGAATATTCGGGAAAAGCTGAAAGAGAAAAAAAGAGTTGTGATCAAAATAGGATCTTCTTCTCTGACCCATAAAGAGACAGGCCGTCTGGATCTGATCAAGATGGAGATCCTGGTCCGGGAACTGGCAGACCTTCACAACCAGGGAAAGGATGTGATCGTAGTGTCTTCCGGGGCCATTGCGGTGGGCAGAGCTGTGATGGGGATCCATGAGAGACCCTCGGCCCTGGCTCAGAAGCAGGCCTGCGCGGCTATCGGACAGGCCAGGCTGATGATGATCTATCAGAAACTTTTTGCAGAGTATAATCAGACGGCGGCCCAGGTTCTGCTGACCAAGTATACCATGATCAATGACCGCAGCCGGAATAATGCCAGAAATACTCTCCAGAGCCTTCTCCATATGGGAGCGATCCCCATTGTTAATGAAAACGATACAGTATCCACTGACGAAATCGAATTTATCAATACCTTTGGAGACAATGACACCCTCTCTGCTTTAGTAGCGGCCCTGGTAGATGCGGATATGCTGATCCTCCTGTCGGACATTGACGGTCTTTTTACAGACGATCCTCATTTGAACCCTAAGGCCGAATTTATTGATGTGGTAGAGAAGATCGATGACCGGTTTATGGAGATGGGAAAGGCAAGCTCCGGAAGCAGTGTGGGAACCGGAGGCATGGCTACCAAACTATCCGCTGCCAGGATCGCTACCTGTGCAGGAGCGGATATGGTCATTGCTAACGGTGGAGATTTCCATGTGATCCACAAGATCATGGAAGGAAGAAATTATGGAACTTTATTCCTGGCAGACAGAAAGGACCGGGAAGCTCTTCATAAAATGTTTGAAAATTTATAGAAAAGGAGTACATAGAGCTATGGATCAGAAATCCATCAACAGGATCAACGAACTTGCCAGAAAGGCAAAAACCGTGGGCCTTACCCCGGAAGAAAAAGAAGAACAGAAAAAACTCAGAACAGAATATATTGCGGTGATCCGCATGAACCTTCGGGCTCAGCTGGATAATATCGATATCCAGGAAGAGGATGGCAGTATCACAAATTTAGGAGATAAGTATGGCCTCAAAAAAGGAAATTAGAAAATACGTTTTTGCAAAGCGCAAGGAAATGACACAGGAAGAGGCGGACAGGCTCAGTCTTTCCATTTATGAAAAGGTGATCGGCCTTCCGGAATTTCAGGAAGCTTCCTGCGTATATGCTTATGTGGATTATAACAAAGAAGCATCCACCAGAGAAATCATTAAAAAAGCCTGGGCGGAGGGAAAGCGGGTGGCTGTGCCAAAGGTGACAGGTCCCCACGAGATGAAATATTATTATCTGGAAGACTTTTCTCAGTTAAAGCCGGGATATTTTCAGATCCCGGAGCCGGAGGACTGTCCCGAGGCAGCGCAGGAAGATGCCTTTCTCATTGTCCCAGGGGTAGCCTTTGACGAAAACCGTCACCGGGCAGGATATGGGCAGGGATTTTATGACCGGTATCTTGCAGGCCACAGAAAACACAAGACGGCGGCCATTGCCTTTGAGTTTCAGATCGTGGAGGAAGTGCCGGCGGAAGCTACAGACATTTTCCCGGACAAAGTGATCACAGAAAAAAGGATCCTTTTATAGACAGGAAAACTTAAAATACGATTTTACTTTCTGAAAAAGTGCCGAGAGGCACTTTTTTTGTGATTTTGACGAAAATAAGCCGGGAATTTTGCAGATACATATGTCGACATAACGGGAAAAGAGTGTTATACTTAACAGGTGCGCTGCTTTTGCGATTTAAAGTGTTGCGGGGTATAGTGCAAAAAATATAAAGTAAGAAAGCTTTAGAGAATAAATGAACGGAGGAAGACCATTTATGAAAATCATTGTATGTATGAAACAGGTTCCGGCTACCACTCAGGTAGAGATCGATCCGGAAACTGGTTCCATGAAACGGTCCGGCTCTTCCACCAGGACCAATCCCTATGATCTTTTTGCCCTGGAAACAGCTCTGCGTATCCGGGAAAAAACAGGAGGCACCGTAACAGCCCTGACTATGGGGCCGGATCAGGCGGTGTCTATGATGAAGGACGCTTATGCTATGGGCGCGGATGAAGCGGTGATCCTGTCTGACAGAAAATTTGCCGGTTCTGATGTACTTGCTACTTCTTTTACCTTATCTCAGGGAATACGGGCGCTTGGAGGGGCAGATCTGATCATATGCGGAAAACAGACCACAGACGGGGATACCTCCCAGGTAGGCCCTGCTCTGGCAGAACATTTACATATTCCTCACTGCGCCTGGGTAAACGGCCTGGTCTGTGTGGACAGTGAAAAGATCCAGGTAAAACAGGAACTGGGAGAGGTGACCCAGGTGTCGGAGATGAAGTATCCCTGCCTGATCACTGTTGACAAGGATATTTTTGTTCCCCGTCTGCCATCCTACCGGAAGAAAAAAGCGACGCAGAACCGGGAAGTGAAAATGCTCCATTTGGCGGACCTGCCCGATCAGAATCTTACCAGGTACGGATCTATCGGGTCTCCTACAGCAGTGGACCGGATGTTTGCCCCTGAAAGCAAGGCCCGTCAGATCCATCTGGAGGGAACCGTTTCTCAGAAGACAGAGCGTCTGTTCGCCCTGCTGACAGAACAGAAGATTATTTAATTCAGGAGGAAGGAGCGCTATGGATTTACTGAAATTTGACGCGGAGCTGTGTACGCTCTGTAATAAATGTATACAGAAGTGTCCTTTCGGCGCCCTGAATATGGGCGAGAAAGGAATCGAGGTAAATGAAAAATGCCGGATGTGCGGCGTCTGTGTAAAAGTATGTCCTCAAAGGGCTATACGTTTTGAGCAGAAAGCCAGGTCTCAGGACAAAAAAGACTGGAAGGGCTTTCTTATTTTTGCCGAGCAGGAAAGGGGAAAGATCCATCCTGTAGTCTTTGAACTGATCGGAGAAGCCAGAAAGATGGCAGAAAAAGTGGGATTTGACGTGGACTGTCTGATCATAGGAGGAAAAGGAACCAGGGAAAATGCCCGCATTCTCCTGGAATATGGGGTTCAGCATGTATTTGTTTTTGAAGATCCCTGTTTTGAAGGATTCCGGGCAGATATTTATACAGATGCGGCGGCAGAGTGTATTTCCCGGCAGAAACCTGCATCGGTACTGATCGGGGCTACTGCTCTGGGACGCAGCCTGGCTCCCCGACTTGCCACCAGATTCCACACAGGCCTTACTGCGGACTGCACATCCCTGGATATCCGGGAGAATACAGATATGGTACAGATCCGTCCTGCCTTTGGCGGCAATATCATGGCTCAGATCCTGATCACAGATTCCCGCCCTCAGTTTGCCACTGTCCGCTACCGGGTTATGGATCGGGCGAAAAAGGTGGAGGCTCCTTCCGGTATTATTGAAGATATGGGGATCAGCGATGAAATGCGGCAGTCCGGGATCCGGATCCTGTCTTCCCAGGTTATTGAACATCAGAAATCCATCGAGGAAGAAGACATCCTGGTGGTAGCCGGCCGGGGAGTAAAGTCGGAAAGAGATGTGGAAATGTGCCGGAAGCTGGCCCAGACTCTGGGAGGACAGCTTGCTTTTACCAGACCTATGGTGGAAGATGGATATGGGGACCAGAAACATCAGATCGGACTTTCCGGCCGTACGGTACGTCCCAAGCTGATCATTACCCTGGGTGTTTCCGGAGCGATCCAGTTTACCGCCTGTATGAATCAGGCAGAATGTATTGTAGCCGTTAATACAGATCCGGAGGCGCCTATTTTTAAGATCGCCCATTATTGTATTGTTGATGATTTATACCAGGTAGTCCCGGTGCTGATGGAATGCCTGAAAAATCGTAAGGAGGAGTAAAGACTATGCCATATCCTTATAAAAAAATGGATGAGAATGATTTTGAGGCCATCCGCCGCTTCACAGACAGCAGCCGGGTCTGGGTAGGAGAGGAGATCGCCCGAGAATATTATCATGATGAGATGCCAAACTATGGTACTTATCCCCCGGAACTTTATGTAGAAGTGGTGAATAAAGAAGAAGTATCGGCGATCATGGCCTATGCCTATGAAAACAATATTCCGGTTGTCTGCAGGGGCGCCGGAACCGGTCTGGCAGGAGGCGCCAGCTGTAAATTCGGCGGGATCATGCTTTCTGTTATGCGGATGAACCGTATTTTTCCTGTGGATCATAAGAACCAGACGATTACCGTGGAACCGGGAGCCCTGCTTACCGATGTCCAGGCGGCAGCCAGGGCAGAAGGGCTTTTTTATCCTCCGGATCCCGGGGAAAAGACAGCTTCTATCGGAGGCAACGTGATCACCAACGCAGGAGGAATGAAAGCCGTCCGCTACGGTCTTACCAGAGATTTTGTCCGGTGTATCCAGGCAGTGCTTCCTGACGGCAACATTGTGGAGTTTTCCTCCAATGTTGTAAAAAACACTACAGGCTACGATTTTAAGGATCTGGTCATCGGAAGTGAGGGAACTTTGTGTGTCCTGACCCAGGTTACCCTGAAACTTCTTCCAATGCCCAAGAAAACCTGCACCCTGGTGATCCCATTTCCTTCTCTAGAGGAATGCGCGGACATGGTCCCGGTGGTCCTGGAACTGCCCTTTGTGCCTACAGCTATTGAATTTCTTGAGCGGGAACTGATCGAAATGGTGGAGAGGAACCTGAAAAAGCCTTTTCCTGTTACAGAGGGGAACGCGGCATTGATCGTTATGTACGACGCCTCCAGCCAAAGTGAACTGGACGGGGCAGTTGAGGCGGCAAGTGAAGCTGCTCTTGCCCATGGTGCTATTGATGTGGCCATTGCAGATACTCCGGAGCGGGCGGATTCTGTCTGGAGCGTCCGGGGCGGGATCCTGGAGGCTATGAAGGCAGAGTCTGTAGCCCAGGAGGAATGCGATGTTGTAGTGCCAAGATCCAGGATCGCCGAATATGTACGCCTGGCAAAGGAAATCGGTCTTCGCCACGGGATCACGGTGGAACCCTGCGGTCACTGCGGAGACGGAAACATCCATACAGAAATGCTCAGGCCTGAAGGAATGTCTGACGAAGACTGGGAAAAAGGAACTCACGCCTGTCTGAAAGAACTATACGCGGTTTCTAAAAAGTTCGGAGGCCAGCTTTCCGGAGAACATGGCATCGGCAACGGAAGGCTGGAATATTTTAAAGATTTCATCAGCCCCCGGCTGTATCAGCTTCATAAGGCTGTAAAACTGGCTTTTGATGATAAACTGATCCTGAATCCGGGTAAGATCGTAGAGTATAAACAGGAGGAAATGAACTATGGCCGGTAAAAAATCCATACTTGTGGACAAAAATAAAATGCCTCTGACAATGGGGATCGCTTTTGTTGCGTTTACCACCCAGTTCGGCGGGGGATTTGCCTCCGGAGCGCAGATTTATTCCTATTTTATCAATTACGGGGCCTGGTGTCTGATCCTGCCATTTCTGACCCAGGGACTTTACGCGCTGTTTTTCTGGTATGGCATGCGGTATGCTTATAAACATAAAACCTATGATTACCGTAGCTTTTCTGACCGTCTGTATGGAAAAACCCGGTATGTGATGTCAAACCTTTTCGAGATCACTTATCTGATCATGATCGGCACCGCGTCGGCAGCGGCTTTTGCAACAGGAGGATCAACTTTAAACCAGCTTCTGAACATTCCATATTGGCTTTGTACATTGATAGTAGCGGCGTTTATTTTTCTGGTGGCTATGTTTGGAACAAATGTGGTGCGCAAAACGGCCTCTACTTTGTCTGTGCTGATCATTGTGGGATTGGTTGTGGTACTTGTTCCCAATATCATCGCTCAGTTCGGGGATATCCAGGATAGTATCGGAAGAATGGCTGCCGGGGAAATGGTGGTCTGCTCCAGTCAGGATGGCTCTTTCATTCCGGCATTGTGGAGCGCAGTGCTGTATTTTCTCTTCCAGCTGGCTTCTGTATCGGTTATGTACCAGCATATGGAGCCGGTGACCAGTGTGAAGCAGATCAATCACTCTGCCATATGGATGTTTGTGGTGAATTCTTTTGCTATGATGCTGTCCATTGTAGGCCTGCTGGCTGTTGGTTATGTTTCTGAGCTGGCGGACGCTTCTGTTCCAATGCTGGTCCTGGTGCAGAACGGAGTGGGATCTATGATCCTTACGCCGATCATCTCTATCCTGATCATTCTGGGAGCCGTTTCTACAGGTGTGAATATGGTGGCCGGAATCGTTGTCCGCTGTGTCAACGCAGTGGAGCGGAGGATGGAAGCGCCAAAACGGAGCAAAGGCCATATGGGAAGAATGGCAGTGTTTACCGGAATTTTCACCGCATTGGCTTTCGGCATTGCACAGTTCGGTCTCATGGCAGTCGTACAGAAAGGTTACGCATACCTGGGCTATGCTTCTCTGATCACAGTATTTATCCCATTTGTGATCCATGCCATTTATACAAAAATGAAAGAAATCTGAGATGGAGATTTTATAAGCGGGATGAAATATTATGAGAGAGAAAACACAGAACCTTCTGTTTAACAACAAGAAACTGGCTGCCCTTCTGATCCCTCTGGCCCTGGACCAGCTTTTGAATTCTTTTATGGGCAGCGTGGATACTTTTATGGTCAGCCATCTGGGATCCGCATCGATTTCTGCCGTATCCCTGGTGGATTCCATTAATATGCTTATTGTCCAGGCATTTTTTGCACTGGCATCCGGCGGTACGGTGGTGTGTTCCCACTATCTTGGCTGCCAGAAGAAAAAGATGGCCAATGACGCCGCAAGACAGCTGGTGTTTATCACGTCAGTGATGTCCACCCTCGTAGCAGTGCTCTGTCTGGTCTTTCACAGCCAGATCCTGGGACTGATCTTCGGAGAAGTGGAGCCTGCAGTTATGAACAATGCCAGACAGTATTTCCTGATCTCCGCAGTTTCCTATCCTTTCATCGCCTTATATGATGACGGGGCCTCGGTCCTGAGAGCCCAGGAGAACAGCCGCTTTCCAATGATGATCTCCCTGGCGGCAAATATTATAAATCTGGTATTGAATCTGCTTTTTGTGTGGATCTTACATCTTGGTGTTCCCGGCTCTGCTTTCGCCACGCTTCTGGCCAGGATCTTTTCTATGGCGGCAGTTCTGATCCGTCTGAGAAAGAAAGACCTGGAAATCGCACTCCGGAATTATTTTTCCATACGCCCGGACTGGAGAGAGATCTGCAGGATCCTGAATATCGGGATCCCCTCCGGGATTGAGAACGGCATGTTTCAGTTCGGGAAGCTTGCTATCCAGTCAACAGTATCTCTGATGGGGACAACGGCGATTGCGGCTCAGGGAATGACCAATACTTTTGAGAATCTGAACGGTATCCTGGCTATAGGCATAGGGGTCGGCCTGATGACAGTAGTGGGAGAGACCCTGGGGGCAGGAAGAAAAAAAGAAACCGTTTACTATGTGAAAAAACTGAGCATCATTTCAGAAATTGTCATTATCGCCTCATGCCTTATCATGTATGCCCTGGTCCGTCCGGTCACTCATTTCGGCGGCATGGAGCCAGAAAGCGCAAAGCTATGTATCTATATGGTCACCTGGATCACCATTGTAAAACCGGTGGTATGGGTTATGTCCTTTATACCGGCATATGGATTCCGGGCTGCGGGAGATGTAAAATTCACCATGCTCGTTTCTGTGATCTCTATGTGGTTCTGCCGGGTAACCCTTACTATCGTCCTGGCAAGAGTATTCGGCATGGGACCTATGGCAGTGTGGATCGGGATGTTTACAGACTGGACAGTAAGAGGTATTATCTACACTTTCCGGTTCAAGAGCCGTAAGTGGCTGGAGCATAGGGTTGTATAAAAGGAGCCGGGGATAAAGATTTCCCGGGCATTCTAGCCCTGGGAGCAAATGTGGCAGAAGCGGTTGTCGCCCATCTGACTTCGGGTAACAAATGAACATGGAACAAAAGAGGAAGAAGCTCTCCGGCAGTAGAACGGAGAGCTTTTTATGTATACAAAAGGTCAGGTTGTATACAGGACAGATTCTGGTTTTTATTTGACAAATTTAGTTGAAAAGATTAAATTCTTAATATATACTAATTTAGATAATGCCCGGAAAGGACTTTGAAAATGGAAAATAAAGAAACAGTGTTTAATACAGAAATAGATAAACTCATAGACAGTATGGATCTGACAAAAGAGCCTCCCGTAAAGGAGCCGGAAAGGCAGTACTGGTTTATGAAAAAGGCACGTCAGCTGGTCCAGGAAAAGGAGATAGAACTGGGACGTCCCCTGACGGCCTGCACGGTGACATTTGGCTGTCAGATGAATTCCAGGGACTCTGAGAAACTTGCCGGTGTGCTGGAGCGTATCGGCTATGTGGAGACAGAAGACGAAAACGCGGATTTTGTCATCTACAATACCTGTACGGTCCGGGAAAACGCCAATCAAAGAGTCTATGGAAGACTTGGCTATCTCCACAGCCTGAAAAAGAAAAACCCTCATATGATGATCGCTCTGTGCGGCTGTATGATGCAGGAGCCTCAGGTGGTGGAAAAGCTGAAGAAAAGCTATTCTTTTGTAAATCTGATCTTCGGCACTCACAATATCTATAAGTTTGCGGAGCTGGTAGTTTCTGCCCTGCTTTCCGACCGGATGGTCATTGACATCTGGAAGGATACGGACAAGATCGTAGAAGATCTCCCTGTTGAGCGGAAATATCCCTTTAAATCCGGCGTTAATATCATGTTCGGCTGCAACAATTTCTGCAGCTACTGTATTGTTCCCTATGTAAGAGGAAGAGAGCGGAGCCGGAATCCAAAGGATATTATCCGGGAGATTGAGCGGCTGGTGGCAGACGGGGTAGTGGAAGTCATGCTCTTAGGCCAGAATGTAAATTCTTACGGGAAGAACCTGGAAGAGCCTATGACCTTTGCCCAGCTTCTGCAGGAAGTGGAGAAGATCGAGGGACTGGAGCGGATCCGTTTTATGACCTCCCATCCCAAGGATCTTTCAGACGAGCTTATTGAAGTTATGAAAAACAGCAAGAAGATCTGCCGCCATATTCACCTGCCTCTTCAGTCAGGAAGCAGCCGGATCCTGAAGCTGATGAACCGACGGTACGATAAGGAGAAGTATCTGGACCTGGTGCAAAAGATCCGGGCAGCTATGCCGGATATCTCTCTGACTACAGATATTATTGTGGGATTTCCGGGTGAGACAGAAGAAGATTTTCTGGAAACCATGGATGTGGTGGAGAAGGTACGGTATGACAGCGCCTTTACTTTCATCTATTCCAAAAGGACAGGAACCCCTGCCGCGGTAATGGAAGATCAGGTGCCGGAAGATGTGGTGAAAGACCGTTTTGACCGGCTGCTGAAGAAGGTGCAGGAGATCGGAAGAGAGATGTCTTCCAGAGATACGGGGACTATTCAGGAAGTGCTGGTAGAAGAACAGAACAGCCAGGATCCTCATCTGGTTACCGGAAGGCTTTCCAATAATCTGCTGGTCCATTTCCCGGGAGATGTTTCCCTGATCGGTCAGCTGTGCAAGGTAGAGCTTTTGGAGTGCAGAGGATTTTATTATATGGGCAGGAAAGTAGGATAAAGAGACAGAATGGGAATTTCG
>DWUY01000102.1 GCA_019120515.1 Candidatus Blautia avicola
TTCCTCCTTAGCCGCACGTAATATGTATTTTTACTAAAAACGTGGTTATCGTTGAAATAATTATAGTGCATATCGTTCAAAAATACAATGGTAAATTCAAAATTTCCAGCATTTTTTTATTAAGAACTGATCGTCTCCAACATCTGCTCCATTCTCTCATAAAGATTTGTCTGGCTGTCCGTGTTGAGAACGATCACCGCGTAGGGATTTCCGTAATTATCCTGGACTAAAAGAGCTGCATAATTCTCTGTATCTGAAGCGCGCATCTTTCCACCCAGTACAGTCACTCCCCTGGGAAGAGAAACGCCTCCGGTAACATAGAGATTATCTGAATCCAGCCAGCGCTGCTTGCTCTCCTGATCTGCTCTGGTATAATCCAGCGTATAACTGACAGTTCCCAGGGCGTTGACCAGGTCTGTCTGATCAAGAACCGCATTTAAAAGAAGATAGGTATCATAAACAGATGTGTACTGTTCTTCTTCCTGGGCTCCTGTTGGATTTATATAATTGGTATTGGTCATTCCCAGTTCCATAGCCTTATTGTTCATCCTGTCAACAAAAGCGGATTCGCTTCCCGCCCCGGCTCTGGCCAGGGCCATACAGGCATCCTCTGCGGAGTAAACCGCAACAGCATTCAGGAGTTGTCTGACAGATATGATATTTCCAGCAGCCAGGCCGCAGGTCTTATTAAGGCTGTAAGGAAGATCCTCCTGTTCGATGGTAACACTTGCATCCAGGTCCAGGTTTTCATAAGCCACCAGCAAAGTCATAAGCTGTGTCAGGATTCCTGGATCCTTTTGTGCATAAATACCCTGGGAAAAGGGAATCTCTCCCTGGCGGATCGCAAAAAGGCCGGCCAGTTCCCCCTCTTTTCCATCCACACCGTCCAGAGGACTGTCGCTTGGACCGACACACAGGTTTCCGGCCATGCCTTCCACTATCATGGAAGACTCCTGCACAGAATTCCCGAATACCCGTGCGCTTCTGGAATAGGGAAAAGGCTCGTCCAGCCGTCCTCCTCTGATGTATAAGACCAGAGCTGTAATCCCGATCAGGAGAACAATGCCTAATACGCCCATGAGAACAAGGGTTTTTCTGATCTTCCGGATTCGTTTGCTGTGTCCCTTCAGAAACCCTTTTTTCTTTTGCGTCTTTTTATTACGGAGCTGGGGAAACTTCCATTTACTTATACATTTCACGCCAGTCCATCTCTCCTCTTCCCAAAGAGCGGATCATCATCTCCGCAGTAGCCAGATTGGTTGCCAGGGGGATATTGTGAGTATCGCACAGATGGAAGATACGTTTCACATCCGGATCATGCTTCTGAGGCGCCAGAGGCTCCCGCAGATAAATGACCAGATCCATCTCATTTTGTTCGATCAAAGCTCCAAGCTGCTGTTCTCCTCCCAGATGTCCCGCCAGAAATTTATGGACCGTGAGATTTGAAGCCTCCTCGATCAGCCGTCCGGTAGTCCCGGTAGCATAGAGGGTATTTTTCGATAAAATATTCCTGTATGCGATACAGAAATTCTGCATCAGCTTTTTCTTTGAATTATGTGCGATTAATCCGATGTTCATGACTCATCAACCTCCCTGTATTTTTTATATCGCTGAAGTCCCACGTTCAGTACCAGCCCCATTCCAATATACAAGCTGACCATGGAAGTCAGCCCATAGCTGACAAAAGGAAGGGGTGTACCGGTATTGGGCAGGATATTCGTGACTACACCTATATTGATAAAACTTTGTATCCCTACCAGGGCTCCCATTCCGGAGCAGATCAGTTTTCCTGAAAGATCCTTGGCACGCAGACTGATCCGTATACACTCAAAAATGATAAAGAGCAAAAGGAGAAGGATCGCCGCACAACCGATAAAGCCCAGTTCCTCTCCCGCCACGGAAAAAATAAAGTCTGTCTGGTTCTCGGATACAAAATCACCGTTATTGGCAGAAGAAACCTCATTGTTGTTCAGTCCCTTACCTGTAAGCTGTCCGGAACCAATGGCCATTACAGAATTTTCCTGCTGAAGCACGGAATCTGAATATTCATCTTCTTCTGAGTTCAGAAAAGACATGATCCTGTTTCTCTGATAATCCGGTATCAGCTTTTGATTGGGCTGCATGATAATGAACAAAATCACTACAGCCAGGGGGATCGCTACCAATAAAGCGCCGCCAATGATCTTATAGCTCAGTCCTGCCATATAAATGATCATACAAAACAGTATAACAATTGTGAGCGTGTTTTTCAAGTCCGGCTGTCTCAGGATCAGGATCAGGGGCACTGCCAAAAGGATGAATGATTTCAGGAGCGTCCGAAGGGTATTCAGATCTTCTTCATGTTCCATAAAAAACCGGGCAAAGAACAGGATCAAAATGATCTTTGCAAGTTCTGTAGGCTGGAACCGGAAACCTCCAATACTGATCCATCTGGTGGCTCCGTTCGCGTCATTTCCGAAAAGCAGAACGGCCAGGAGCAGCAGGATATTTCCTGCATATAACAGCCAGGAAAAATTCAGCACCCAGCTAAAATCCATCAAAGATATGACCACCATCAGGACCAGCCCCAGGATCATCCCCATAAGCTGACGGTTCTGAAGTGAAGCATCTGCGCTTCCCACAAGGAGTACGCCGATGAAACTGAGCACGACCAGCGCAATTACCAGTCTGAAATCATAGTCACGTAATTTATAAAGTTTAATCATGGAAACACCTTTTTCTTTTGGTTCTTTCTCGCATTATTTGCTGCTTTTTTATCTCCAGAATGACATTCCCGGAGAGGATTTTTCTATGTCGCTTTGGAGAGGGATCTTTATCAGAAGGGTACTGCGGTCTTTTACATAGCGGATCTCGACTTTTTTGTCCTGCACGGCAAAATATTTATCCACAGCCCGTATCATATCGTTTTTCAGCATGGTCATCATTTGCGGCGTACAGTCAAGCCTCTCCGAAGTAAGAAGAAGCCTGAGCCGGTCTTTTGCGATGAGACCGGAACGTCTGCCAGAAAATCTCATAGTCCATGCCTCCTTCTTATGATCTTCTGAAAATATTGGACAGCCTTTTCATAACCCCTGTTTTTGCCTGGAAATCCATAAGCGGCACTGCCTCCCCGGAAATCCTCCTGCAGATATTTTCAAAAGCCTGTCCGGAAGGAGAATTTTTCCCGCAGAGAGGTTCTCCCTGATTGGTAGCCACCACTACCGCCTCGTCGTCAGGAATGGCTCCAAGAAGATCTACAGCCAGGATCTCTGTCACATCTTCTACCGACATCATCTCGCCCCGCTTGACCATATCCATACGCAGACGGTTAATGATAAGCTGGATCTTAGGCATCTCATTTGCCTGGAGAAGGCCGATGATCCGATCCGCGTCACGGATAGCGGAGACTTCCGGAGTAGTCACTACAATGGCGCTGTTTGCCCCTGCAATGGCGTTTTTAAATCCCTGCTCAATGCCTGCCGGACAATCCAGCAGTATATAATCAAATTCTTCCGCCAGATCCTGGGTCAGCTTTACCATCTGCTCCGGCGTGATCGCCGTTTTGTCCTTGGTCTGAGCCGAAGGCAGGAGATACAGGGTATCACACTGCTTGTCCCGGATCAAAGCCTGCTTCATCCGGCAGCTTCCTTCGATCACATCGATCAGATTATAGACGATCCGGTTTTCCAGCCCCAGGACCACATCCAGATTTCTCAGTCCGATGTCAGTATCTACCACTGCCACCTTTTTATTCATCCTGGCAAGTCCAAGCCCCAGATTTGCTGTTACTGTGGTTTTTCCCACTCCGCCTTTTCCAGACGTTATTACAATAATCTCGCTCATATCTCTTCCTCCTGATATTTTCCTTTATGTATCTCCGGTATCTTCCGGAACCGCCCCTTTTCAGGGACAGTTCTCTTAATCTGTCTGTTCGCTGGAAATATTATCTATACTTGCAGTACCGGTAACAATTGCCGATTCATCTTCCAGATCGTACATATAGCTGAAAATATCATTTGCAACAGAGATCGCATTTCCAGATGTATAACCATTGGTAATGCGGACAGCCATAGCCACTTCCGGATCCTCATAAGGTGCAAATCCGATGAAAAGGCCATGGGATGGCCGGGAAAAGTCTTCCTGGGCAGTACCGGTCTTGCCGGCCACAGCTACATCCAGGGAACTTAATATGGCATTTCGTGTAGCCACGCCCCGCATGCCTTCCTGAACCGTGGTCCAGGTACTGTCTGAAACATCCATATCACCTTTTACTTCCGGTGAATAGTCTTCCAGAACATTTCCATCTGCGTCAGTGACTTTATCAAAAAGGGTCAGATCATAGCTGGTCCCCCGGCTCGCAATAGTTGTGACATATCTGGCAAGCTGAGATGTGGTATAGTTGGCATCACTCTGTCCGATGGAAGAACGGACAACGTCTTTTGTCGCCATCTCAGGCGTTGCTTCCTCGATCTCCAGGCCCGTCTTTTCATTCAGGCGGAACATCTCTGTATATTTTGTCAGCTTTTCCATACCCAGGGCATCTGAAAACTGCCCGTTGGAATCGGTTCCCAGGTCATAGGCCACCTGTCCGAAGAAATCATTACAGGAATTAGCGATACCGCTGATGATATTCATATATCCGTGGCCATAGCGATTCGCACAGTTTACAAAATCCGAAGAGTTCGGGAACCGGAAAGCGCCGTCGCAGACTACGCCGTAGTTGCTGGTAACGATTCCTTCTTCTATACCCGCCACTGCTGTAACGATCTTGAAAGTAGAACCTGGCGCTCTTCTCTCCTGAGTTGCTTTATTATACATCGGACTGGAAAAATCTTCCTGCAGATGATTAAAATAATCTGTATCCAGATTGTTTGCCAGCCGGTTATTGTCATACCCGGGATAAGTAACACAGGCCAGAGTCTCTCCTGTCCGTGGGTCCGTAATGACTACAGAGCCGGAACAGGGATCTAATGCCAGCTGCGCCGGGGTGATCTCCAGATTGCTGATCTTCCGGATCATGAAATCATAAGCCCGCAAAGATCCGGAGGCCAGCGCATTGTAAGTATCTTCGTCTTGTTCCAGCACCCCCTGATCATAAAGGAGCATACATAACTGAGCACCGGAAATAATATCGGACTGAAGCATATACTTGTAAATGATCTTGGAAAATCCCTCATCATCACTTAAAGTTTCTGTAAGGTATTCCGACAGAGCCGTATATACCTCTGAAGAATCCAGATATTCTCCATCTGCGGAAAATCTGGAAATATCGATCCAGTTTTCTCCCGCGGCGTAAGTCAGGAATTCCTTCATACTGATGGTGCGGTCCCTCCATGCCTGATATACGGAATCAGAGGTATCGATAGCTCCTTCAGACAGGATCCCTGTTTCCTGGATCAGAAAATCATCTACAATATAATCCTGGTATTCCTGCATTTCCTCGGTAAGATCCTGGAAAGCCGCAGGGTTTGCGCCGGTCAGTTCGGAAGTGATCTCCGCGAACACCTGAGACTGACGCTGCTGGAACAGGCTGTACACGGTCTTTTCCAATGCAGTTGCATCCTCCTGGGAAAAGTGCTCAATATCCAGAACACTGTTTCCGATCAACGCATAATAAACATCATAGATCGGCGTTTTAATATCCGCCGTATCCATTCCCTGTTCGTAATTAAAAGTCTTTGTATTGATGATATTCTGTACCAGGATACCGGCGATCTTCTGTTCCAGGATATTATAGGCGGCTTTCTGCAGATCCTTGTCAATGGACAGGTAAACATCATTCCCCGCTACCGGATCTACCCTGGAGTCCTCGTTAATATCCAGGATCTTGCCCAGACGATCTACCAGGACATCTTCCGAGCCGTCCTTTCCCTGAAGCTGCGTTTCCATGATCTGTTCGATCCCGGCTTTTCCTACAATGGCGTCTGTAGAATAATCGTCTCTTTCTTCTTTCAAAGCTTCCAGTTCTTCTGCGGAAGCCTTTCCTGTATAGCCGATCAGATTCGCAAAATATTCTGCGTCATCATAAACACGGATGGAATCTTCTGCAACGTCTACTCCCTGAAGAGTATCTTTTAATTCCATGATCTCCGCTACAGTCTCCTCGCTGACGTTAGTAGCAATAGTCACCGGGATATATTTCTGATAGCTGTTTGTAGACAGGATGTAACGGATCTTAATGATCTCCAGAGTCTCTTCCGGAGTAAAGGACTCAGGAAGCTCATGATCAGAGAGCTCTTTGGCCGTGTAAGGGTTTTTATTGTTTACAAGGCCAAACCTGTTCTCACTGCACATATAGTCCATCATTTCCTGGGCGGTGGCGTTGATCTGCTTATCCTTCAGGTTATCGATCTCCGCCTCCCCGTATACATCTGCCTTAAAACGGTTCAGGGTAAAGCCGCTGGCTGTAAAGGTATATTCCCCATTTCCGTCAAGGTCGATATAGAAACTGATGTCTGTACTTTCTTCATGCTTCTGGAGAATCTTAAGCAGTTCGTAAGCCACATGGTTCAGGGTAAGGTTCTGCTCCCTGGTGCTGTCATATGTGCCGTTGTCCTCCAGGGTTATAGAATAGGAAAGCTGATTATAGGCCAGAAGCTGTCCGTTCCTGTCCCGGATATTTCCTCTTGTGCTTTTAATGGTCCTTTCTCTGGTAATACTCAGATTAAAATTATCCGCATATTCCTGACCATGTATGATCTGAAGAGAAAATAATCTCTGAAGAAGCACGAAAAAAAGCACGCTGAAAAAAAGTATCAGCACGGTGGTCCTTCTAAAGCCTATTCGTTTGATGATTTTTTTTATTTTCTTAACCAAAAGGAATCTCTCTCTTT
>DWUY01000103.1 GCA_019120515.1 Candidatus Blautia avicola
CGTTTTCCCCGGGGATCTCCCCTTTCATCTCGATCTCCCTGGATATCCGGTCCATCGCCGTTTTTCGTCTTTGGATAGATATACCCCTCCACATAATGATCCAGAAGATCCCGGTTTTCTTCTGTCATGTCACTGTAACTGGCTAAATAAATGGTACAGAGGGTTCCTGCCAGTAAAAGGACCAGGATCACCACGTCATAAACCCCGGTTTCTATGGCATACTGGCCATTAACACCATCCCCACAGTGATCCGCCTCATAGTTTTCCTGCCGCAGTATCTCGCACAGAGCCTGGGCCATCCTCTCTTCATCTTCTACAAGTAATATCCTCATCTCGCACCTCTCTGAACTCAGAAGAATATGGTTATTCTTTAAATTGCACCTGAGATATCCACAGATTGTTGCATACTACGCACTCTCACAATTTTCCCCATCATGGGATATACATCCCATTTTATTTTATACTAAATAGCTTGAAACAACATTGAATATTTCAGAAAAAGTGAGCTGCAGCATGAAACAAATATCAGGAATATATATACATTTTATGCGAATTTGTCGAGCAGATTTTGAGACCACAGGCTCAAAGCCGTGCAGACTGAGCAATAAAATGTATATATATTCTTGATTTTGAAGAATGCTGCAGCTCCCTGTTTGCAAGTGGTGTTAGGGAACCACTACGATATTCTCATATTTCTTGAAGCTTTCGTCCGGAAGCCGGTCAGTAAGGATGATCCCATCCTCAAACTCTCCGAAGGTTACCGGGCTTGTATGATAAAATTTGCTGCTGTCACAGAGGATATAGGCCTGCTGGGTGTGAGAAAGGGCACATTCTTTGACCATGGCCTCGTTAATATCCGGGGTGGAAAAGCCTGCCGAAGGGCTGGCTCCGTTCGTACCCCAGAAGCCTTTGGTGAAATTAAATTTTTTCAGATTTACATAGGCTTCGTTTCCCACGATAGCCTCTGTAGCCGCCTTTACTTCTCCGCCGATGAGGATCACCCTAAATCCATTCTCCGCCAGATGAAGGGCATGGGATACGGCGTTTGTGACAAAAGCCGCAGAGTGCTCTGTAAGATAAGGGATCATGGCTCCTGTAGTAGTTCCTGCGTCCAGATAGACAAAATCTTCCGGTTCCACAAGAGAAGCCGCATATCTGCCGATCCTGTTTTTCTCTTCCCGGTAAAGTTCCTGTCTCTGGGATACCTGCTCCTCTCTGAGCATGACCCGGCCTTCAGGTCTTACCGCCCCTCCAAAAACTTTTGTAAGCGCGCCTCTTTTATCCAGTGCGTTCAGGTCCCGCCGTATAGTGGACTCTGAGGCGTGAAAATATTCCTTCAGCTCCTGGAGAGTAACGCTCCCTTTCTGGTTCAGGAGCCGAAGGATCTCCTCCTGTCGTTGTTCCGTCAGCATATGGTTTCCCCCTTAGAAAATTCTGTTGTCCGTCCTGCTGTCTTTTATTCTACACAACTTTCTTTTTCAGGGCAACCATTTTCCCGATTTCTGTATATTAACAGGATCCTCTCTGTTACCCTTCCACTTTTTTCTTTAATATACCCAGAAGCACTGCGCCGATCACAGTTCCAACCACCAGGGATACCAGATACATCAGCGGATGTTCCACTACCGGGAATACGAAGATCCCGCCGTGAGGAGCCATAAGGGTACATCCAAAGGCCATAGACAGGGCTCCGGAAACTGCTGACCCGATAATACATGAAGGCAGCACATGAAGAGGATCAGAAGCCGCAAAGGGGATAGCGCCTTCTGTGATAAAGGCAAGACCCATAATAAAGTTTACAGGACCGGATTCTCTCTCCTGTTTTGTAAATTTGTTCTTAAACAGCAAAGTTGCCAGGGCAATAGCGCAGGGCGGAACCATACCGCCGATCATAACTGCTGCCATAATATCGTAGTTGCCCGCGGCAATGGAGGCAGTTCCGAATACATAAGCCGCCTTATTAAAGGGGCCTCCCATATCAATGGACATCATACCGGCTACAATGATCCCCAGAAGGATCTTGCTGCTTCCGCTCATGTTCGTCAGGGCTGTGTTTAAAGCTGTGTTCAAAGCGCCGATAGGAGGCTCAATGATAAAGTTCATGATCAGTCCCATGAAAAGGATACCGAATAAAGGATATAAAAGCACCGGGGCGATCTTTTCAATAGATGCCGGAAGCCTGTCAAAAACTTTTCTCAGAAGAACGATAAGATAACCCGCGATAAATCCTGCTGCCAGAGCTCCTAAAAATCCTGACTTTCCGTTGGCAGCGATCATACCGCCTACAAATCCCACTGCCAGACCTGGACGGTCGCCGATACTCATGGCGATAAAACCAGCCAGTACAGGAAGCATGAATCCAAATGCCACATTACCGATCTGCCGGAACTGAGCGGCTACCGGGGTAATCGTACCAAAATTTGCCCTGGCTTCCTGGGAAAGGGAATTCATATCTACGCTGAGACCATCGATCAGGAATGCCAGTGCGATCAGAATACCGCCGCCTACTACAAAAGGAAGCATGTGGGAAACGCCGTTCATCAGCTGGGTATATACCTTATGTCCTGCTCCCCCTGCTGATCCGGTCTTTTTCTCTGTTTTCGGACTATCCGAATGATAAACCGGGGCTTCCTGTTTCATAGCTCTGTCGATCAGCTGGTCCGCCTTGCTGATACCGTCAGATACAGGACATTCGATCAGGTGCTTGCCGTCAAATCTCTCCATAGGCACATTGGCATCTGCAGCGATGATCACGCAGTCCGCCTCTTCAATCTCTTTTTCGGTCAATACATTCTTGGCCCCTCCGGATCCTCTGGTCTCTACTTTGATCCGGCAGTTTTTCTTTTTGGCTGCCTTTTCCAGTCCTTCCGCCGCCATATAAGTATGGGCGATTCCTGTAGGGCAGGAGGTTACGGCAACGATCCGGCAGACTTTTTCAGAAGTATCCTCTAAAGTCTGGGAAGCCAGCTGCTCATTGAGACTGGGTTTCTCTTCATCTGCCTTATCTACGATCTGAAGGAATTCTTCTACTGTAGAAGCATTCTCCAGATTTTTTACAAAATCTTCGTCCATCAGCAGTGTCGAAAGCTTGCTCAGCACATCCAGATGTACGTTATCTTTGGTATTTGGAGCGGCAATAAGAAAAATCAGGTGGACCGGCTCTCCATCCAGTGAATCAAAATCTACGCCGTTCTTTACTACCATCGCGGCAAGGCCGGGACGTATAACAGAGTCTCCTTTTCCGTGAGGGATAGCGATCCCATCTCCTACACCTGTGGTGCTTTCTTCTTCTCTTGCATACACCTGCTGGCGGTAAGCTTCTTTGTCCCGTATTTTTCCGCTTTTTACCATCAGTTCTACCATCTGATCCAGGGCTTCTTTTTTGGATGCCGGAGCACCGGTCAGAGAAATGCTCCTGGGATCCAGCAATTCTGTGATTCTCATATCTTTTTCTCCCTTCTATCTGTCAGGCAGACTGGCTGACCTGCCTGTAAACTTCCTCTACTTCTTCCTTCGTAGCCAGATTTTCTGAAAAGGCGCTGGCGCTTCCTGCGGAGATCCCCATACGGAAGGCGTATTCATAATCTTTTTTCGTAAGCCAGCCCGCCAGGAAACCGGCTACCATAGAATCCCCCGCGCCCACGGCGTTGACCAGTTTTCCTTTTGGCGCGGGAAGCATATGGACCTGTCCCTTTTCATCCACAAGCACCGCTCCCTGGCCTGCCATGGAAACCAGTACGTTCCTTGCTCCCTTTTCCTGCATCTTTCTGGCATATGGGACCACATCCTCTTTTGTTTCCAGCTTTACCTGGAAAATCTCTCCCAGTTCATGGTTATTAGGCTTGATCAGGAAAGGTCTGTACTCCAGGACATGGAGCAAAAGCTCTCCCGTGGCGTCTACCACTGCCAGGATCCCTTTTCCTTCCAGTCTTTTCAGTATATCGCTGTAAATAGACTCAGGCATGGACCTGGGAATACTTCCTGCCAGCACCAGAACATCCCCTTCTTTTAAACGGTCCAGTTTCCGGAGCAGTCTCTCCGTTTCCTCCGGGCTGATATCCGGTCCCTGACCGTTGATCTCAGTCCCGTCAAAATCCTTCATCTTCACGTTGATCCTGGAATAGCCATTTGACAGATCGATAAAATCACTGGCCAGTCCCATTTCTTCTACTCTTCTTTTAATCTCCTCTCCGGTAAATCCCGCGCAAAATCCAAGAGCTGTATTTGAGATCCCCAGATTTTTCAACACTGTGGAAACATTGATCCCCTTGCCTCCAGGAAGCATCTGTTCCTTTGCAGTCCGGTTAGTCTTTCCAAGCTGGAAATCCTTTACGGAAACGATATAATCCAGAGAAGGATTGAATGTAACTGTATAAACCATTTCTCTTCCTCCTTTATGCCTATATTATACATCATAGTCAGTCATTTTCAATCATATTAATTCACAATTTTTTCCGTTTCTTTTTAGTAATCTTTCACAATCAGTCATTTAATCATTCATATTCATTCATTTTTCTGCAGTTTTCAGCCTCTGCCGCCGTATCTCAGGAGGCCCTCACGGTACTCACTATGTCCTATCCTACCGCTTTTGAAGACAAAAAAATGGAGCTGCAGTTTTTCTTTGATCTCAAGAAGAACCTCAGCTCCCTATCTTCATAAATTTTTGTTTTCATCCATTTCTCCCAGGCCATTTTCAATAGCAGCTACTGCGGCCGCCAAAGCTTCTTCCTCATCAGGACCCTCGCTGGTGATCACGATCTCCTGCCCCTGTACCACGCCTGCCGCCACAATGTTTAGAATGCTCTTCAGGTTTACAACCCCTTTCACATTATTCTTTTCATAAGCAAACTGCAGCCTGGCATTATATTTCAAAACACTGTTTGACAGCACCGTTGCTGTTCTCAGATGAAGCCCCGAAGGGTTTATGATCTTTACTTTTTTACTTACCATGATCTTTTTCCTCCTCTTTTTATATTCCCAACGCAGCCTTTGCAAGGCGGTCAACCGCCTCGTTTAGTTCCACGCCGCTGTGTCCTTTTACTTTATGAAAGACCACTTTCACATTTTTTAAACTGTCATAAAAATTTTTGTAGCGGATAGTTCCCGGTTTATTCCTTTTCCATTCTCCGGTCGCCCAGGATTCGATCCCCTGATAGTCATAATATAGATGGAGGACTCTGATATTGCGTTTTTCACAGAAATCCATAGCCGCCATAGCCCCTTCCAGTTCTCCTGCCACATTTCTCATAGAAATGTCCTCGCCTCCCTGGAATGCCCGGCCAAGCTCTGTCCTCTCTCCCTGATACAGAAGGATACAGCCATAGGAATAGGCGTTCTTTGACTGGTCAAAGCTGCCGTCCACATAAGCCGTGCAGCATTCTTCTTCCGGACACTCTGACGGCGGCGCCTGGTCTCCCTTTAAATATCTCTGCGCTTCCTCAGGTGTGGAAAAACTTTTATACTGGGCGCCGGAATATCCGTTTACGCTGGCTTTACATTCCTCCCAGGTTGCGAATATCCCCGTTGATCTGCCCTTCTTTACTGCATAATATTTTTTTGCCATAGGTTTTCCTCTCCCCAGTGCGGTCTTTCTTTCGGAACTACAATTCCATACACTGGTCTGTTGAATTAATAAAACTGTAAAAATGTATGGTCTCCATATCAGCAGGTATTTCCGCGCCATGGCTGCCCATAAACATAAATTTTCTGTGACACCCATGATCCGGCGCGAAAGCCAGGATAGCCGGATGCTTCTTCCAGTATTCTTTTATCCTGTCATAAATTTTCAAAAACATCTCAATATTCTTATCAAGAGCTTCCAGTGCCCGGTTTCCTTCAGGGCCAAAGCGGTGCATCATATAATCATAATTTCCATTATAAAGGACCATAAGGTCGTACTTGTCCTTTTCTATCAGATCCAGAGCCTTTTCGTTGCATTCCTCAACGGTAGGATAAATAAAATAATCCATATCTCTCCCCAGAAATATCCTGGAAATACTGTCTCCCTCTGTAGAAATAATGGCCGCCTTTTTCTTTTCTTTCACCAGATAATCGAATACTGTATCCACCTGGAGCACAGGCTTCCTGTATTTCACGATCCCATGCTCCTGAGGGGAAAGGCCTGTATACATAGTTCCGAAACATACCGGAGTCACCGGAGGATATGCCGTATGGATCTTCATACGAAGCTGTACCCGGTTTTCCAATTCTGCAAATCTCCCCTGATATTTCCGGTAAAGCCAGATCCCTATTGCATCAGGATTATAAAAAAATACTCTTCTGCTGCCATTGCCCGTCAGCTCCCGTTTCGCCATATCCAGTACTTTCTCGTGGGGTCCTTCCATGTCCCTGCCAGGCGTTATATCCAAAAGCTCCAGGATCGTGGCTGCAGTCTGTCCGATTTTATGCTCATGATCCATTTGTACCGTTCCCCCTCTGTATTGCCCGGTAACATGCTGTAACTGTTCTCCAGGGCATGTATCCGGCCGGTGTGATCGCAAAGATCATGGCCGTCTTCCCCGGTGCATGTTAAAAAATCTACATTGTCATTTGTATTCTATCACATATCGGAATATTTAGCATTCTTTTTCTTACAAAAACCTGATCATCATTACAGAAAGGTAAAAAAGGAACAGAACCCGGCCCTGAAGGCCAGATCCCGTCCCTTTCGTCGGATCACAGATAATTCGGATCGTAAAATCAGATCCTTGCTACGCCTGTCTTACGTGCTGCTTCGGCTACAGCCTCTGCAACGGCTTTAGACACACGTTTGTCAAATGCGTTTGGAATGATATAGTCTGGAGACAGCTTATCCTCATCTACCAGGCTGGCGATGGCGTAAGCTGCAGCCACCTTCATCTCATCATTGATATCTTTTGCACGCACATCCAGGGCGCCTCTGAAGATACCTGGGAATGCAAGTACATTGTTGATCTGGTTCGGGAAGTCGCTTCTTCCTGTTCCTACTACAGCAGCTCCGGCTTTTTTAGCCAGATCCGGCATGATTTCCGGAACCGGGTTAGCCATCGGGAAGAGGATCGGCTTGTCAGCCATGCTCTGAACCATTTCCTCTGTAACAGTTCCCGGAGCAGAAACTCCGATAAATACATCTGCGCCTTTGAGCACTTCTGCCAGAGTTCCTTTTTCCATGTTCTGGTTACAGATCTCTGCCATCTCTTCTTTTTCTTTATTCAGGTTGTCGCGGCCTTTGTAAATAGCGCCGTGACGGTCACACATAACTACATTCTTCAGACCCAGGCTTACCAGCAGTTTGATAATAGCGATACCTGCTGCACCGGCTCCGGAAGTAACCACTTTGATATCGTCTAATTTCTTACCTACCAGCTTTAAGGCGTTGATCAGAGCAGCAGCTGTAACAACGGCTGTTCCATGCTGGTCATCATGGAAGATGGGGATATCACAGCACTCTTTTAATCTTCTTTCAATCTCGAAACATCTTGGTGCGGAAATATCCTCCAGGTTTACGCCTCCGAAGCTTCCTGCCAGAAGGCTTACTGTTTTCACGATATCGTCTACATCTTTGGAACGTACACACAGCGGGAAAGCATCTACATCTGCGAAAGTTTTAAACAGCGCGCATTTTCCTTCCATAACCGGCATACCTGCTTCCGGTCCGATATCTCCCAGTCCCAGAACAGCTGTTCCATCGGTGATAACAGCTACCATATTTCCCCGGCGTGTATACTTATAGGAAAGATCCACATCCTTGGAGATTTCTTTACAGGGCTCTGCAACTCCCGGTGTATATGCAACAGAAAGATCTTCCGGTGTCTCGATCTTTGCTCTGCTGATCACTTCAATTTTTCCAGCCCATTCTTCATGCTGTTTTAATGCAAATTCTCTCTTGTCCATTTTTTTCTTCTCCTTTTTATTCTTTTACCTGTGCCCAGAAATCTTTTAAGATCTTGGCTGAGTTATCCATTGCAGCTTTTTCTTCCTCGTTCATAGGAACCTTTAAAGCGCCCTGGATCCCATCGCCGCCGATACGGCATGGCAGTGAAAATGCGATCCCTGCCCAATTATCAAAGCTGTCGTCCAGCACATGGGCAACAGGGAGAATGGCTCCGCTGTCTTTCAGGATATTTTCTACGATGGTAGAAACTGCCATGGCAACTCCATAGAAGGTAGCTCCCTTTAATCCGATGACTTCTGCGCCGCCAGTCTTAGTATGTTCCGAAATCTCGGCTCTGTCAAGTTCCTTTCCGATCTGTTTTAAATATTCCTCTAAAGGAAGACCTGCAATGGTAGCGGAGCTCCATACAGGCACCTGGCTGTCTCCATGCTCCCCTAAGATATAAGCCTGAACATCTTCCACATCTACATCCAGAGGCTCGCTGATGTTACATCTGAATCTGGCCGTATCCAGAGAAGTACCGCTTCCGATCACTCTGTTTGCCGGCAGTCCGGATACTTTCTGTACTTCCATAGTAAGGATATCTGCCGGATTGGATACTACAATGATCAGAGGATTATCGGCATATTTCATAATGCTTTCCGTAACGCTCTTGATAATGGAAACATTGGTCTTTGCCAGCTCCAGACGGGTCTGTCCCGGTTTTCTCGCGATACCTGCTGTTACAATAATGATATCTGCGTCTGCGCATTCCTCATATCCGCCCTGTTTTACTCTTACCGGACAGTGGAATCCTGCGCCGTGGAAAACGTCCAGCGCCGCGCCTTTTGCTCTGGCTTCATTTAAATCAACCATTACTACTTCTGTAGCCTGTTTTCTTACCATGAGAGTATAAGCAATTGCCTCTCCCACATTTCCTGCGCCTACAACCACGATTTTGGTTTTTCCTGAATTGTTCATTTCTGCACTCCTTATAGTTTGCTTAGATTTTGTTTATGCTGTCTTTCATACTCTATGGTCTGTTCCGGGGGCGCCCGCAGACCATCTGACAGGTCGTATTTTTCCCGTCTGTCAAAACCTGTCTTTTCCCTGCAGCCGTAAATTCTCTGCTCCGCCTGATCGCTTTCCTGATAAGAGGCTTTCTGAGAAATATCGGTCAGAGAAAAATGAACTTTTTTCCCTCCGGTCCAGAGCTGGTTAACATCTCTGGCGGTTAAAGGAGCCGTGATAGAGACTTCCTTCTGATCTTCTCCGGTAACAAAAGTTATCTCTTCTCCTTTCCGGCAGTCTGCCAACAGCTGCGCTCCGGTAAAATATAAACCGCTCTGGACAAATAAAAGCATAAACAAAAAAACAGTCCATATCTGTTTATGTTTTTTCATAAAGTATCGTCCCTCAAAGAATTTCGCTTCATTTTTACACTTGTTAAAAATTTCACTTTTTAAACAAGTCTATCATAAATAAATAGGGATGTCAATTTTTT
>DWUY01000104.1 GCA_019120515.1 Candidatus Blautia avicola
CTCCCGGATCAGCATAGGTGTACGTTCCTCCAGATCTTTCCTTCCCAGCTGAAGCTCATTACAGACCAGTACCAGATTATCTACCGTCAGAGGGATCCCTTCCGAATAACTGCTGGCAAAGAACAGGATAGGATCTTCCCTGTCTGCCCGGTAAAGTTTCTTTACCAGGTCCTGATCTTTCTGCAGGAACTCCATCAAAGGCACAGACAAAACAGGATTTTCGAAACGAAGTCGGAATTTATTGCGGAGCATAGCTTCGATCTGCATATTTTTGTAGTTTTTATAAGCCAGACGTTCCAGAAGATTCACCATACTCCTGTCGCAGATCTCCAGCGTAGCGTAGATCCCGTTCAGCTCTCTGGAGAATTCATAATGTTCTTCCCACTCTTCCTTATGTTTATACCGCACATCATGATCTACCTCATGCCAGCCTTCAGAAAAAGTAGTGCGGACCTGTACTTCAAAAGTTTTGTCGATCCTGTATTTTTCCCACAACTCACTGGGAAAAGCAGAGGAAATCTCATCCGGCATACGGCACACATAATTCATCCGGATAGGATTAAACTCGTTTACCTTTGGAATGTCCTCATGAGAGTCTTTTTCAATAATAGAATAAGTCTCCCTCAGGAGCTCCTTACAGATCGGCACGTCATCCATATAATAAAGAACGATCCGGATACCGATCAGATCCTGAAGCTTCTTATCTTTTTCAATATATTCTTCTTTCTTCCACTCCAATTTATGCCAGATGGACCCTGCTGATTTCAGTCTGGAAAAGATATGGAAATAAATACCGCTTTTACTCAGCTTTTCCTGGATATCTCTTCCCAGGACTTTTCTCAGGCCCCTTACTTTATCATCTGTCAGATATTGGGATAACTCTTCGATTTCTCTCATAAACACTCCTCTTTTGCGGTCAGATGCACTGCCGCCAGCAAAAAGATCAGAAGTATCACTTGTCTGATATACCTCGCTTATTATAACAATTTTCCCCTTATTCGTAAATGATTTTATACATAATTCTGTGACTTCGTCACAGACTAAAAAAAGAAAACCGGCTATACTTTAGGCAAGCTCAAAACAAGAGCAGTTCAAAAGAAAAGAAACACAAAACAACAATAGATGATAAAGGAGATAAAATTATGGCTGTTTTACATGTAAATGAAAATGAATTTCAGAAAGAAGTATTAGAATCCGAAAAACCCGTCCTCTTAGACTTTTTCGCCACCTGGTGCGGTCCCTGCAAAATGCTGGGGCAGGTACTGGAAGAGCTGGACAAAGAGCAGGAAGACTTCCGTATCGTGAAAGTCGATATCGACGAAAATCCTGATCTGGCCGCCAGATGGCAGGTCAGCAGCGTTCCCTCTCTGTTCTTTATTAAAGACGGAGAGGTAAAAGACTCAGCCGTAGGATTTTTCCCAAAACCAAGGCTTCTCCAGAAAATGACAGAAGCTGTTTCCTGATCCCTGCTTACAGGGCAGTCTCCACAACACTTCTATAAAGAAAGGCGGCAGGATAAATGACAAAAGATTATGATTTTATTATTATTGGGGCAGGTCCCGCAGGAATGACCGCCGCAGTATATGCTTCCAGGGCGGGAATGAAAACCGCCCTGCTGGAAGCCGGAGCTCCCGGAGGAAAACTTTTAAAAACCCATAAGATCAGCAACTGGCCGGGGATCAAAGAAGAACCTGGTTCCCAGCTTGCCATGGATATGTTTGAACATTCCACCAGCTTTGGCGCTGTTTATGAGTACGGAAATGTAACAGAGATCCGGGATGGTGAAAGAAAACAAGTCCTCTGCGAAGACGGAACTATTTTTACTGCACCTGCCGTTCTGGTGGCCACCGGGACCAAAGAACGTCTCCTGAATATTCCAGGAGAACAGGAGCATATCGGAAAAGGCATCTCCTACTGTGCAGTATGCGACGGCGCTTTCTTCCGAGATAAAGAAACCGCCGTGATCGGCGGCGGAAACTCTGCATTGGAAGAAGCGGTGTATCTGACCCAATTTGCTTCCAAAGTCTATCTGATCATGCGCAGAGATGTATTCCGGGCGGAGAAGGCTGTGATCGACACAGTATTATCCAACCCGAAAATAGAACTTCTCCAGAACTATATCCCTCTTCAGGTGCTGGACAACGAAGGCCGTGTAGGAGGTCTGGAAATCTCCCATACCAAATCGGGAGAAACAAAAGTCCTCCCGGTTTCCGGTATTTTCCCATACATCGGCGCCGATCCTATTACCGGCTTTCTCAAGGATCTTCCGGTATTGGACAAGCAGGGGTATATGGTAGTAAACAGCAATATGGAAACCGCTGTTCCTCTGCTCTTTGGAGCCGGAGACGTATGTCAGAAAGAGCTGCGCCAGGTAGTCACTGCCGCCAGTGACGGAGCCATAGCCGCCCAGACAGCTTTTAGGAAGCTTCAGGAATCAGGCTTCTTCTAAGCTTCTGAGGCAGGCGGCTGCTTTTTCCACCTGACCTTTATCTGTACGGAAAAGCTGATATTCACTAAAGGAAGGAAGTCCCATGGACACGCCTTCCTTTCTGTATTTCATACCGCTTTCCACGGTAATCTTGCCGGACATATGGTATTCCAGGATCCCTGTTTTTTCATAAATCTGAGGAATATTCCGGGGAGACACCCCGGCACCCGCCATGATCTTGATCTTTCCTGCGCTTTCCTTTCTTAATAGGCTTAAGACTTCCCAGCCTTCCATGGCGCTGTTTTTCTGACCTGAAGTAAGGATCCTGTGAAATCCCAGATCTATAGCGTCTTGTAATCCTTCCCGGGAATCTCTGCACATATCAAAGGCCCGGTGAAGAGTCACTGACATCCCATCTGCTGCTTTCATTAATCTGGAAAGCTGTACTTTATCCAATCTTCCTTCAGGGGTCAGGGCTCCGATCACAACTCCTTCCGCCCCCATTTTCCGATACATTTTTATTTCTTCTTCCATTACCTGGATCTCTTCCTCTGAATAGAGGAAATCTCCGAATCTGGGACGGATCAGCACATGGATCCTGATGGGACTTTTCTCGCGGATCTGCCGGAAGAGATAAGGACTTGGAGTCGTTCCTCCTATGATCAGATTCTGACATAATTCAATCCTGTCCGCTCCTCCCTCCCAGGCGGCTTTTGCTGATTCAAAAGAATCTGCACATATCTCTAATGTGAATTTCTTCATATTACTTTCTTATTTTCCTTTCCATAAATCTTCTTAATCATTATGAAAGTTTTTTCCCTTTTTTTCAAGAAAAACCCATAAAAAACAGGGCCGCAGCCCTGCTTTTCTCATTTTCCACTGCATCAAGCAGTCCTAAGGCGGCATCTGCAGTGTACAATATTCACATTTTTCGTAATAACTTGCCCGCACTTTCATCTGCGGCGTTGTTATCAATCGGCACGGCCTCTGTTTTCTTTATCCAGCATATTGGTCATGCTCTCCAGAGTAATCCCCAGAGTCGACATATTATGAAGGAAAGCAGAAGTTCCCGGTGCCAGGATCCCGGCCAGCCCCAGAATGATCAGACCTGTATTAAAGCCTATAACAAACCGGTAATTCCTGTGGATCCGTTTCATCAGGCAGTTTCCTGCCCGCTTAAGAGTCACAAGCTGGTGAAGATCCTCCCCTGAAATAGTAATATCCGCGATCTCTCTGGCTATCTCAGCGCCGCCGCTTACAGCCACGCCTGCATTTGCAGCAGAAAGAGCCGGAGAATCATTGACCCCGTCTCCTACCATCAGGACTTTCCTTCCCTTGGCCTTTTCTTTTTCAATATAAGAAGCTTTGTCCTCCGGAAGTACCTCTGCGTAAAACTGATCCACTCCCGTCTTCCCGGCAATAGCCCTGGCAGTTCTCTCACTGTCTCCGGTCATCATCACCACTTTCCGGATACCGGCTTTTTTAAGCGCAGGCACGATATCCTTTGCTTCTTTCCGGAGAGGGTCTTCTATGCAGATCACAGCAGCCAGTTTTCCGGATACTGCCAGGTATAAATGAGAATATTCCAGCGGAAGTTCCTCAAACTTCTGGTTTTCTCCCTCAGGGATCCTGGTTTTCTCATCTTCAAAAACAAAATGATAGCTTCCGATGATCACCTTTTCCCCGTTTACCTGAGAGGAAATCCCATGAGCCACCACATACTCTACTTTGCTGTGCATTTCCTCATGATCCAGTCCCTCTTTCTTCGCCTGCGCCACTACTGCATTTGCGATGGAATGGGGAAAATGCTCTTCCAGACAGGCTGCCAGACGCAGCATGCTGTCCCGGTCATTTTCTCCGAAGGTGACTACTTCTGCCACTGTAGGCTGTGCCTTTGTAAAGGTTCCTGTCTTATCAAAGACCACTGTCTCTGCCTCGGCTACCGCTTCTAAGAATTTGCCGCCTTTTACTGTGATCCGATGCTCCTGACACTCCCGCATGGCCGCCAGCACTGCAATAGGCGTAGACAGCTTCAGGGCGCAGGAAAAATCCACCATAAGGATCGACAGGGCTCTGGTCACATTTCTGGTAAGAAGATAAGTGAGGATAGTTCCCAAAAAACTGAACGGCACCAGGCGGTCTGCCAGATGGGCCGCTTTCCCTTCCAGAGAAGATTTCAGTCTCTCAGAATCTTCGATCATAGATACGATCTTTTCATATCGGGTAGATCCTGCAGACTGTTTTACCTGAACAGTAAGTTCTCCCTCCTCTACAGCGGTTCCAGCGTACACATAGGCGCCATCCTCCTTCTTAACAGGGATTCCTTCTCCTGTAAGAGAAGCCTGATTTACCATTGCCTCTCCCTGAACTACAATGCCGTCTAAAGGGATCATATTTCCCATATGGACACAGATCAGATCCTGCTCCTTTATGTCCTGTATCTCTGTGAGGATCTCCGCGTCGCCTTCTTTTTTCCATACCTTTTCCACATTTAAAGACATGCTCCTTGCCAGGTCAGCCACAGACTTTTTATGGGTCCATTCTTCCAGGATCTCTCCTACGCCCAGCAGCAGCATAATGGAGCTTGCAGTGTTTACATCGCCTCTGATAAGAGATACACTGACCGCGGCAGCATCCAGCACAGGCACTTCCAGCTTTCTGCGGCGAATACATTTTAGTCCTTCCTTAATAAAATGAAGAGACTGGATCACAGCCTTTACCTTGGCAGCCGGTGCAGGAAGAACCAGTTTGCAGAGAAAATGGCCCGCCAGTTTGCCGACCAGTTTCTCCTTATACTGGTTCATCAGCTCTCTTCCCGTATTTTCCGGAACCTTTTCCTGGAGTTCTTTATCTTCAAAAGAAAATGCCACCAGATTTCTGATCAGCTCCTGCCGGCTGCCGGTATAGCAGACAACACTGTCTCCGGTCCTCTCATATACTTTGGCGGAAGTTACGTGCTTCAATGAATTTATGTAGAACAGGAGCATATCCGCTTCCCGGGCGGTCATCTTTTTCTTCTGGGTAGAAAAGCGGATACGGCCTTTGATCTCATGCTGGATTTTTATTCGCATTTTCCGCCTTCCTGTTCTTCTATCTCTTCTGAATAAGTCTCCTCTTCCTGCCGTTTTTCATTTACTTCTTTTGCCTCAGCCAGAATATCTTCTGCATTCTCCTGAACAGTTGTCACTGTGTCCATGACACAATCTTTGGCTCTTAGTGCGGCGGCTGCAGCCTGTACATAAGCATTCTTCGCATCTTTACTGGAAAGTATCTTTACTCCGGCGGTTCCGAAAAGAACCCCTCCTGCAAAAAGAGCTGCTTTTTTCATAAAATCTACGCTGATCATTTCTAAATACCTCCTGATCTTTTATTTGTGTTTGTAACCTGTGTAAAATGTCATTCCAAGGCAGAAAAGCATTGCCCATGCCCAAAATCTGTGCTGTTTCATGTTACCTCTCCTTTTCATTTTACTTTGAGAATAAGTTAGTAATTGCTAACTCATTCTCAAAAAAATAATTACCTCTCGGCTTATTCAGTTTAACACTTTTTTCCTGTTCTTGTCAATAAACTGCTGCAGGTTTATGTAACAGAGAGGACAAAAGAAAAAGCCGGGCTTTTCTCATCATCCATATCTGGTCTAAAAGCTCCGGCTTCCCCCCTTTCTTCTCATCATACAGTAAATGCTCCGCATATGTAAATCCGATAATTTTATCCTCTGTCTTTCTTCTCACAGAGGCATGTCAACCCGCTGCCTCTTTTCTAAAACTTTATCAATCGTGATCCCGGTTAAATAATCTTCTATCTGGTCCTGTAATTCCTGATAATACCTTCTGATCATACAAAACTGTGTTCCATGCCGGCT
>DWUY01000105.1 GCA_019120515.1 Candidatus Blautia avicola
CCTGGGGAAAATACAAAATCTCTATTTTTGTATCTGTTTTCTTCCCATATCCCTCAATGATCTCTTTTGCACACTGATACCACTTGCTGTCATCATCACAAATTCCTGCTCTCATTACCGGTCTCTCCTGCTTTTATAAAAGTTTTTCCAAGGCCGATTTCCTTGATATTTCTTATAGTATACTCCAACTTAGTATACCAAATCCTTTCCCGATCATACCTGTTTTTTACAAAATCTGTTGATATAATGTAATATTTTGTATATTTAAAACACATACCTCATAAGTATTTTTTATTATCATAGGTGTACTCTCCGTGTACAAGGGTATCCACAAAAAAAGACCAGCTTTTCCTAAATGCCGGCCTCTTTTTCGGGTTTCTCCTATATCTATATTCCGTTAAAATAATCTTTTCCTTTTTGGATGTCTTTCATCATCTGTTTTTTCAGTTCCTCCAGAGAAGCAAATTTTATCTCCGGCCGCAGATAACGGTAAAACTTCACCTCCGCCTCCTGGCCGTAAAGATCTGCATTGCAGGAAAACAGATAAGTCTCCACTCCCAGGAAATTTTCCTTCACCGTAGGTTTATACCCTACGTTTGTGATTCCCTGATAAGTTTTCCCCTGGATCATAGACTCTGTAATATATACTCCATTAGGCGGGAGTTTCTTCTCAGAGGGCGGTATAAGATTCGCTGTGGGGATCCCTATGGTCCTGCCCAGCTGTCTGCCATGAACGATCTCTCCTTTTGTAAAATAAGGATATCCCAGAAGCTGGTTTACCTCCTCTATATGTCCCTGATCCAGTTCTTCCCGGATATACGTGCTGCTGATATCTTTATCCTTATACTTCTCTTTTTCCAGGATTTCTGTACGAAATCCATATTTTTCCCCTAATTCCTTTAAAAGCTGAGGAGTGCCCTTCCTTTGATAGCCGAACCGGAAATCCGGCCCAACCGCCAGGTACTCTCCATGAAGCCTGTCCACCAGATATTCTTTTACAAAAGCTTCCGGTTCCATATGCATCAGTTCTTCTGTAAAAGGACATTCAGCCAAGATATCCACTCCCAGATTTTCTGCCAGTTCCCGCCGTTCTTCATAAGTGAGGAGATATTTCGGCGGCGTATGCAGGATGTAAGACTTTGGAGATACATCAAAGGTAAAAACTACCGCCTTGCAGTTTTTTCCTCTCTTTTCTTTAATACGTTCGATCAGCTTCTGGTGTCCTCTGTGCAGCCCGTCAAATTTTCCCAGAGTAATACAGCTTCTGACCTTCTGATCCAGATGAGGCACCTGCGTAGTATAGATCATATCTGCTCCTTTCCGGACGGAGCATGGAAATCCTCAGGAGAAGAAAAAATCGCCTCCGGCTTATACAGTTTCCGTTCCTCCTGCCACTGATAAATTCCGATAAAGACTCCGCTGCTGTGATACACCCGTATCCGTTCTCCCGGCGCAGCCCCTTTCCATGGAAGAGGGTTGCCATTTTCCAGCATTTTATCAAACTTCCGGTCTGCCTTTATCTTGGGGCATTCCGGAAACATCTGGTCCGGCAGAAGGATATGCTCCTCCAGGCTGCCTTTGGCCGCCAATTTTTCAATCTCGGACAACTTCAGACTGTCCTGGATCAGAAACTGGTCCACCCTGGTCCGCAGAAGGCTCTCCATACATCCTTTGCAGCCCAGTTTTTCCCCAATATCATGGCATAAAGTCCGTATGTAAGTTCCCTTGGAGCAGGTAACTTCCATAGTAACCAGAGGCAGTTCCACAGACAGGATCCTTATCTCATAAAAAGTCACCGGGCGGGGCTTCCGCTCTACTTCTTTTCCTTCTCTGGCCAGCTCATAAAGTTTTTTCCCTCCTACTTTCAAAGCCGAATACATAGGAGGGATCTGCATCTGATCTCCCACAAAACTTCTGATACAACGCGCCGCTTCTTCCGGCGTAACTTCTACAGGACGGCGGCTTATGACCTGGCCTGTCATATCCTGGGTATCCGTCTCCATCCCCAGATGAAGGACCGCCTGATAAGTCTTTCTTTTGTCTGTCAGCATTCCACAGAGCTTGGTACCTCTTCCCAGACATACCGGCAGCACTCCCTCGGCCTCGGGATCCAGGGTCCCTGTATGACCGATCTTCTTCTGTTTCAGGATTCCCCGCAGCTTTGCCACCACGTCATGGGAAGTATAACCCTTTTCCTTATATACATTCAGAACCCCATTGATCATGATGTCTGACTTCTCTCTTTAAGCTGTTTTGCAATGGGTCGTGTAAGATTGTTGATCACGTCATAGACAGAACCCTGCATGGTACAGCCGGCAGCCTTTACATGTCCGCCGCCGCTGAAATAGGAAGCTACTGCATTGACGTCAATATCTCCGTTGGAACGGAGACTTACCTTAAATTCCTGTGTCTTCACTTCATATATGAAAATGGCCACTTCCACACCCTTTGTTACCCGCAGCTGCTGGACAATACCATCCAGATCTTTAGGTTCCACTCCGTAAAATTCCATATCCCTTTTCCGGACATAACCTACAATCACTTTTCCTCCCATGATCAGGATACTTTCCATCAGACATCTACCCAGGATCTGATTCTGGACATAGGTCTTTTCGTAAAAGGACTTATCAATGATCCTTGAAAAATCAATTCCCATTTCCATAAGTTCCGCCGCGATCCGCATCGTCTGAGGGGAAGTGCTGGAATACTGGAATACGCCTGTATCGTGAACGATCCCTGTATAAATTGCCTCTGCTGCCTCTGGGGTGATCTTTTCCTTTTCAAGAAGAGTGTAAAGCACTTCCGATGCCGAACTGATCTCAGGCTTTATAATATCAACATCTCCAAATCCTTTATTACTTATATGATGGTCTATGCAGATAGTTCTTCCTGCGCTTTCATATCCGGCAAGAGCCACACCGATACGGTTTTTTTCACTGGTATCCAGTACAAAGAAAACATCATATTTCTTGCTTTCATCATACTCTGTCCGTATCTGATCCAGATCCTTGATAAATGAAAATTCCGCCTTAGGTTCTTCCAGATACACATCTACCTGGATTTCCGGATAATTTGCCTTTAAGTACAGATAAAGCCCCATGCAGGATCCCACACAGTCCCCGTCCGGACGGATATGGCCTGCAATCCCTACCGTCTTAACATTTTTTAATTCACTGGTTATCTTCTCCATCTTCCTGCACCTCCTGTGCGTCTTCTTTTTTGCTCACTTCATCAATGAGTTTCGACATGGCAACACCATACTCGATGGATTCGTCCAGAATGAAACGAATTTCGGGGGTGTTCCGGAGATTTATGGTTTTCGCCAGCTGCCTGCGGATATACCCTTCGGCATTTTTCAGCCCCTCCATGGTATTCCTTTTTTCTTCTTCATTTCCCAGTACGCTGATATAGGCTCTGCATGTTTTCAGATCCGGCGCAACCTCCACAGCTGTCACAGAGGTCATGGGATGAATCCTGGGATCTTTGATCCCTCCCCGGATCAGATCAGCCAGCTCATGCTGGACCTCTGCATTGATCCGGGTATTTTTTATACTGTTTTTTCTCATAATTTCCTTCCCGGTTTCGGCCTACCTTGGCA
>DWUY01000106.1 GCA_019120515.1 Candidatus Blautia avicola
AAGATCTGAAGGAATCCATGGGAGAAGATCCCAGGGGGCTGAAGATCCTTTATTGTATGTTAAAAGCCGCTGTGATATCCTGGGAAAAATATCAGGAACAGGGGATAGAAGAGAAGGTCTTTGACGATACCATGAAATGCTTTACCAGGTTTGTGGAAGAACATAAGGCCAGCTATGGCGTTTACGGTTTTGACCGGGATTTCTGGACTGGAAGGCAGCTTTCTCTTCAGCTTTTCCGTCTGGGAGAACTGGAGTATGAAAAAGTGGAAGAGGACAATGGGGAAAGGTATATTTCCATCCATATTCCCTCTGACGCAGTCCTGGATCCGGAGCAGATCAAAGGATCTCTTGGACAGGCAAAAGAATTCTTTGCAAAACAGGATCCCTCTTGGGATAAGGTTTCCTATAAGTGCTGTTCCTGGCTGCTCAGCCCGGCTTTAAAGGAACTCCTGGGAGAAAAATCCAGGATCCTGAAATTTCAGGAAATGTTTGCTGTGGAAGAAGTTTATAAGGACAGCAATGAATTTATGGAATGGGTGTTTAAAAGAAAAGATCTTCCGTTGGAAGACCTTCCGGAAGAAACATCTCTTCAGAAAAATATGAAAGCCCATCTCCTCTCCGGCGGCTGGGTAGGAGAAGGAATGGGCTGTTTAAAAACAGAATATTAAGATAAGAATATATCAATCCATATTTTGATAGTAAGTCACTCCTGGAAGTTTTTCAGAGCAGCAGCCACAGAGCGTGACATTTCAAGGGAAAAATCTGCCTGATATTTCCTTTTGCAGAACCGTTTCATATAGGAATCGAAGTCCTCGCCTTTTAAATCTGCAATGTTTTCACGGATTTCTTCCGAAGAGAACCGGGGATAGGTATTTTCATGAACAATAAAGTCAAGGGGAGCTCTCCTTGGCTTTTCTCTTTCCTGCTGCTGAGGGGTGGGGTAACCAAATACCAGCATAAGAGCAGGAAATACAAATTCCGGCAGGTCAAGGAGTTTTCTGTGGGTCTCATAGTTTTCCATGATATCGCCAATATAGCAGGAGCCGATCCCAAGGCTCTGGGCAGCGGTTACGGCATTTTGGGCGGCGATGGCAGCGTCTTCTACCGCAAGAAGAAAATCTCCGGGACCGGGTTTTCTGGGATCGCAGCCGGCAATCTTAAAGGCCTGATACCATTTCTGAAAGTCTGCGCAGAAGATAAGGACCATCTTTCCCTTTGCGATAAAGGGCTGATTATCGCAGGTAACGGCCAGTTTTTCTTTCAGATCCTGGCAGGTAATATCCAAAATGGTATACATCTGCTGGTTCCCGGCAGTGGGTGCTTCCATGGCGGCGCGGAGAATCTGTTCTTTACACTGAGGCGAGATTTCCTGATCTGTGTAGGAACGTACGGACTTTCTTGTAAGTAAGTTTTTTATAATTTCATTCAAAATAATCATCCTCCTGATAGCATATAATGTTCCGGAACCTTGGCCGAGACAGCCCTGCAGAGAATATTGCTCTGTGGATCCGGACCTGTTCATTATAAAAAAGAACGGACCTTTTGTCCATGATAGACGGCTTTTTTTCTGAACCGGACAGGGAAAATGCTTATCATTATCATAAAAGCAGAGGCAGAAAAGGAGGATTTATCTGGTGCCGAAATATCAGAGACAGGATGAGCACAGAGGCGTGTTCCAGATGAATCCCGACAAGAAATATCTCAGCCAGGCAGAATATGAAGGGATGATCGAGAAGATCAAAGCCTGCCTGTAAGAACAGACCCCCCGGGGGCCAAGATGAAAACAAGCTTTCTCAGGTCTTCCCGGGGGTTTGTTTTTTTGTTCCTATAAGACAACAGGTCCTGGCAGATGTTTGTATGAGCTGCATGTCAGGCTCTTTCCTGGTTTATGGTCTACAGAGCGGTATATACATCTGCCAGCAGTTTCAGGAGAAATTCCTGATCAAAACGGCTGGTATCTATGCACATCTGATAGTTGGACAGATCTTTCCATTTTTCATCGGTAAAGAATTCATAGTAGGATCTTCTGGTTTTATCCATTTTCTTTACCAGAGCCCGGGCGCTTTTTTCTTCCCGGCCCAGACGTTCCATAATAGACTGGACGCGGTATTCAAAAGGCGCATAGACAAACAGGCTGAAGCATTTGTCTCCCAGGACATAATTGGCACATCTGCCCACAATGATACAGTCTTCTTTCTGAGCCAGTTCCTGGATCACCTGGCTCTGGGTCTCAAATAAAACATCGTTCATGGGATGAAAATGGTATTGAGGCTCCATCTGCATCTGTTCTTTTACAGGCAGCCGCCACTGGCTGGCTTTTCTTTCATCTACTTTTTCCAGTTCCTTATAAGGGATCTGATTTTTTTCGCTTGCCAGCCGGATCAGCTCTTTATCATAAAAACCGATCCCTAGTTTCTCTGCAAGGGCCTTCCCCAAAAGCCTTCCTCCGCTTCCATACATTCTGTTGATCGTAATTATACGATGTGCCATAGAAATTCCCCCTTTCTGCTACACCATATATACGTTTTCTATAATTCGATTATAGCACAGATCCGGAAAATCCTCCATGAAAAACAGTGACCGGCAGATAAGGAATTTGGGAAAAAATGGGAATAATCCGGGAAAATATCGGATATGGTTGCTTTTTCAGGAAAATTATATTATATTAAAGAATGAAATGCCCAAAACAGGGGCAAAAATAGGAACAACTTCTATATAGGATATGAAAAAAGGAGCAGTAAGATGGAAAACAGAAACCATGATAACACCACAAAATCGGTGAAAAAGAGAAAAAAACGGATCAACCGTGCTTTTCGTACTGTGGGTAAATTTCTGGTACTTATACAGTTGCTTCTGACCCTGGTTTTTCTTGCCTTTATATGGAGACTGGGCATGATCCCGGTGAAATATGTGGCAGGTCTAGGGGCGATCCTTCTGGTATTTGCAGCGCTGTTATTTACTTTGCAGGCAATTTCCAGGGGTAAGGCGATCATCAGTAAGCTGGTCAGTGTGATCATGTCAGCAGTGCTGATCTTCGGCTCTGTATATTTGTACCGGACTCATGACGCAGTCAAGGATATCAGCGGCGATACTCTGGGAACTCAGGTAAACAGTATGCTGGTTGCTGTAAGAAGCGACGATCCTGCGGAAAAGGTGTCGGATACTTCGGATTATATATATGGCGTACAGCATGCAGAGGACGGAAGTGATGTAGACAAAGCTATGGAGAAGGTCAATGAAGAAGCCGGAACTGAGGTTATGACTGCCGAGTATGGAACCTTAAATGAGCAGGCAGGAGCCCTTTTAGATGGCAGCGTCCAGGCAATCGTTTATAATGAGGGATATGGCGGGATCCTGGATGAAGTATATGAGAATTTCCAGAGCCAGATAAAGATCATTGCCCAGTACAGCATTGAAAGTGATGATGACACAGATGCGGCGATCCAGGGCAAGGCGGCCGAAGTAAATGTAGAGGATGAGAGCTTCAACATATATATCAGCGGTATTGATGTATATGGTCCGGTAAGCACAAAGAGCCGCAGTGATGTAAATATTATCGCTACAGTGAATCCTAAAACAAAACAGATCCTCCTTTCCAATACGCCCCGTGATTACTATGTGACGATACCTGGGGTAAGCGGGGACAGTAAAGATAAGCTGACTCATGCTGGCATCTATGGAGTAGACAAGTCCATGGCTACTTTGGAGAATCTCTATGATATCGATATCCCATTCTATGCAAGAGTGAACTTTACATCTTTGATCACTCTGGTAGATGCTATGGGAGGCGTTGACGTAAATTCAGAGTATGCCTTTACCACAAACGGGGACGGCGGCGCTGTGATCAGCGTTCAGAAAGGTCTGAACCATTTTAACGGGAAACAGGCCCTGGCTTTCTCAAGAGAACGTTACAACCTTGCAGGAGGAGATAACCAGAGAGGAAAGAATCAGATGGCTGTGATCCAGGCTATGATCCAGAAGATGATGACCCCGGAAATGCTTCTGAAGGCGCCGGATCTGATCTCTCAGGTAAGCGACAGCGTAGAGACCAATATGTCCATGGACCAGATCCAGGAACTGATCCAGGGTCAGTTAAACTCCGGAGGAAGCTGGAATGTTAAATCTATGGCAGCCGAAGGAACCGGAGACAGTCAGTATTGTTATTCCATGCCGGGAACCGCTCTGTATGTCATGCAGCCGGATCAGGCAAGTGTAGACGCTATCAAGAGCGAAATGCAGGCTGTGGAAAACGGCGAAATACTAACAACAGAATAGTAGATATTGAAAAACCGCATCCAGGTTTCGGATGCGGTTTTTCAATAGATAAGAGCAATGTTTCCTGTGAAAATGGAAGAAAATTCAAGGCCTCAGATAGGCGCGCATATTTTTCAGCGCGTGTTTTTCCAGACGGCTTACCTGGGCCTGGGAGATACCGATTTCCTGGGCTACCTCCATCTGGGTCTTGCCCTGGTAAAAGCGCATTTCTATGATATTCCGTTCCCGATCGTCAAGACGTTTCAGCGCCTCCTTCAGGGAGATATCTTCTACCCAGTTTTCTTCTTTATTTTTTTTGTCGCTGATCTGGTCCATGACATAGAGGGTATCCCCCCCTTCTGTATATACCGGCTCATAGAGACTTACCGGACTTTGAATGGCGTCCAGAGCATAGACGATCTCTTCCTTTTCAATGCCGATCTCACTTGCGATCTCATTGATAGTGGGTTCTTTCAGATTTTGTTTTACATAATTTTCTTTGGCGTAGATAGCCTTATAGGCTGTGTCTCTTAAAGAGCGGCTGACCCGGATAGAATTGTTGTCCCTGAGATACCGGCGGATCTCGCCGATGATCATAGGGACCGCATAAGTAGAAAATTTTACATTTAAGGTAGTGTCAAAATTATCAATGGCTTTTATAAGACCGATGCAGCCGATCTGAAATAGATCATCGGGATTTTCACTGCTGCTGGAAAAGCGTTTGATCACACTCAGCACCAGACGGAGATTCCCTTTGATATATTGTTCTCTCGCTTCCATGTCACCTTGTTTTATCCGTTCAAACAACACCTCTTTTTCATCATTTGTAAGAATGGGAAGTCGTGAAGTGTTCACCCCGCAGATCTCAACTTTATTAAGTGCCATAGCAAGAATCCTCCTGTCGCGTAATAGAAATGCTGCAAATGCAGAATGTTCTCTTTAAGATGATTCTCACAGGCGGCTGACAATATACGGAACAGCGAAAAATTTAATAAAGTTTTGGCCCTTGACAAAATTGAAATATAAAAATTTTGTTTTTCGTTTGAAGAATTATAAAAAATCTTATATACTGAATATATCATCTGTTACAAAAAGAAGTTTTTTAGAAAAAATGAATGAGGAGGCGGTGGCCTGTTGTGAATGAAAAATTGAAAGAAAAAATCCAGGAATCTTTGTCCAGTGTTCTGCCGATCACGATGATCGTACTGGTGCTGAGTATCACTCTGGTGCCTATGGAGATCGGAACTCTGGCTCTTTTTCTTACGGGAGCGGTGCTGCTGATCGTAGGGATGGGGTTTTTCCAACTGGGAGCGGAGATGTCCATGACGGCTTTGGGACAGAGCGTAGGAGCACGGTTGATAAAGAGCAAAAGTATTATCCTTATTGTGTTAGTCAGTTTTATGATGGGAGCGATCATTACCATAGCTGAGCCGGATCTTCAGGTCCTGGCAAATCAGGTGGCTTCGATCCCCAATCAGGTGTTGATCTGGACGGTGGCCATAGGCGTAGGTCTTTTCCTTGTGGTAGCTGTTCTGCGCATTATTTTCCACATCAGCCTGTCTATGATGCTGATGGTATTTTACATTCTTCTGTTTCTGTTATCTTTCTTTTCTCCAGATTCTTTTACTGCTGTCGCATTTGATTCCGGCGGCGTTACCACAGGGCCTATGACAGTCCCCTTTATCATGGCTCTCGGCGTAGGTCTTTCTGCCGCAAGAAGCGACAAGGAAGGCGCCAGCGACAGTTTCGGCCTGGTTGCACTGTGCAGTATAGGACCGATCATGATGGTGCTTCTCCTTGGAATCTTTTATAATCCGGAGGAGGCTGTCTATACGGCAACGAAAATTACGGATATTGCCACCACTCATGATGTGGTGAAACAGTTCGTGGTAGCGATTCCTGAATACAGTAAGGAAGTGGCTGTCAGTATGCTGCCAGTAGCAGGAGTGTTTATATTTTTTCAGTTATTTACCAGGACGTTCCATGGACGCCAGGTCCTGAGGATGGCAGTGGGATTTGTCTATACGATCCTGGGGCTGATCATGTTTTTAACAGGAGTCAATGTAGGCTTTGCGCCTGTGGGAAGTCTTCTGGGAAGCGGTCTGGGAGAAGGTATATTTAAATGGGCGCTGGTTCCCATCGGGATCATTATCGGCTACTACATTGTAAAGGCGGAGCCGGCGGTGCAGGTATTGAATAAACAGGTAGAAGATCTTACAGGAGGAACCATATCCCATAAGATGATGAATTCGGCCCTGTCTATTGGCGTGGCCTGCGCGGTTGCATTATCTATGGTCAGGGTCTTGACAGGAATCAATATTTATTGGATTATTATCCCAGGATATATTATAGCCATTGTAATGAGCCGTTTCGTCTCTTCTGTGTTCGTTGGTATTGCCTTTGATTCAGGCGGTGTTGCCAGCGGCCCCATGACCTCCACATTTTTGCTGCCCCTGGCTATGGGAGCCTGTACAGCCGTGGGCGGAAATGTGGTCACAGATGCCTTCGGCGTAGTTGCTCTTGTAGCCATGGCGCCATTGCTGGCTATCCAGATCATGGGTCTGATCTATATGCATAAATCGAAAGCAGCAAAAGCAGTACCTCAGATCAAAGAATTTTCAGAGGATACGGTTGTTGAGATTGAGGAGGATTTTGAATGAGCGCGTTACAGGAAGAAAAACCCGTTGCTCTACGTTTAGTGATTTTTATCATGCGGGAAGAAGATGAAAAAAAATTAGAAGCAATGCTGGATTCCATGTATGTTCCGATCTGGTATCAGTGCAGGGGACAGGGAACCGCTCCCTCGGAGATTATGGACATTTTTGGACTGGGAGGCACCCTCCGCCTGCTTACCATTGGCCTGTTGCCAAAAACAAATGCAAATGAACTGCTGAAAAAAATGGATGAGAAATTTTCCTTTCATCAGAAAGGAAAGGGCGTTGCGTTTACGATCCCCATTACAGGGCTGCAGACCCCTATGCTCCAGATGTTGAAACAGGAATTTCGGGAAGATATTAACCAGAATGAGATAAAAAGAAAAATTGAAGAAAGGATTAAAGGAGATATGGCGGAAATACATGAGAAGTCTAAATATAATGTGATATGGGTATCTGTGACTTCAGGCTACAGCGACCAGGTTGTCGACACGGCCAGAGAAGCAGGCGCCAAAGGAGGAACCGTTATGAGAGGAAGGCGTCGGAATTCTGAACATGTAAGCCAGCATTTTGGAATCTCTCTTCAGGAAGAACAGGATTTTGTCATGATCATTGTTCCAAAAGAGAATAAAGCGCAGGTGATGTCTGCCATCTGCAGTTCCTGCGGACTTCACAGCCCGGCCCACGGCGTGCTGGTGTCTCTGCCGGTAGACGAAGTGATCGGATTGGAAAAATAAAAAAAATTGAAAAAAGTGTTGACATTTCGTCGGAATCTATTATATAATAGCAAAGCAGTCGGCGGTGAGGCCGGCTGAGAACGGGATCTTAGCTCAGCTGGGAGAGCATCTGCCTTACAAGCAGAGGGTCATAGGTTCGAGCCCTATAGGTCCCATTCTTTTGCAAAAAAGCAGAAGAACCATGGCGAGATAGCTCAGTTGGCTAGAGCATACGGTTCATACCCGTAGTGTCGAGGGTTCGAATCCCCCTCTCGCTATTTGCCGGAAGGCAAGAAAAATAAAATGGGATCTTAGCTCAGCTGGGAGAGCATCTGCCTTACAAGCAGAGGGTCATAGGTTCGAGCCCTATAGGTCCCATTCTTTTGTGAAAAAGTAAAGAATCATGGCGAGATAGCTCAGTTGGCTAGAGCATACGGTTCATACCCGTAGTGTCGAGGGTTCGAATCCCCCTCTCGCTATTAGGAGACAGGCTGTCCTAGAAAAGGACAGCCTGTTTTGTACAAATAAGCCTGCCCCTTGGATATGTCATCTTGATGAGGGCAGTATTGGTTTATTGCAGATGTATATTACAGTTTCCTGGTCTTTGCTATACAGGCCCGGACAGCGTCCATTACCGCGCCTCGCATACCTTCTTTTTCCAGAACATTTACGCCTTCAATGGTAGTTCCTCCCGGAGAGCAGACCATATCTTTTAAAGCTCCCGGATGAAGACCGGTCTCCAGGACCATTTTGGCACTTCCCAGAACTGCCTGAGCGGCAAATTCATAAGCCTGTTTCCGGGGCATTCCTTCCGCTACGGCGCCGTCTGCCATTGCTTCTATAAACATAAATACAAAAGCCGGAGAACTTCCGCTGACAGCTCCTACGATATCCAGGACAGGCTCTGTGACTACTGCCGCTTTCCCAAAGGAACCAAGGATAGTAAGAACCTGGTTGATCTCTTCTTCTGTCACCAGGTCATCAGGGCATACGCCGGTAATCCCTTCTCCTACCAGGGCAGGGGTGTTGGGCATGGTACGGATGATCTTCTGGTCCTTTCCGAATTTTTCCTTCAGCCATGCCAGGGTTTTCCCTGCGGCGATAGATACAAGGATCTGCCCCTCTTTCCGGTGTTGACTGATCTGAGTGGCTACTTCCTCACAGAACTGAGGCTTTACAGCCAGGAAAAGAAAATCTGCCTGGGCGGCTACTGCCAGATTGTCTGTAGTACAGGAAATTCCAAGGGCATCCCGTACCTTTTGTGCAGAAACTTCCGTTTTTACAGAGGCCAGAAGCTCTTCTTTCGTAAAAATCTCTTTTTTCAGCCCGCCGCTTATGATCGCGGAAGCCATGTTTCCACAGCCTATAAATCCAAATTTCATTTATAAGACCTCCTGTTGAGTATATTAGTTTTTTTTATTATGAAGGGCGCGGGGATATTTTGCAAGAAAAATTCCTGCCGCCGGGAAGAATCCATCCAGATCATGTATGGAAAAACCTGTTTTTAACTATACTGGTAATAATAGAAAAATCACAGGAGGAGCTTTTGAAAAAAGAAGTGTTAAAAAAATTTACTCTGGGAGGGATCCTGTGGACCCTGGTGATCGGCACATTGAGCCACTTTTTCTATCAGTGGTCAGGAGAGAACTTTTTAATAGGTCTTTTGTCACCGGTAAACGAGACAGTATGGGAGCATCTGAAACTGCTGTTTTTTCCCACTCTGCTGTATATGCTGGCAGAGAAGGCCTGGCTGGAGGAAAGATACCCTGGAAGATTCTGCGAAAATCTCCGGGGACTGTGGGCAGGCCTGGCTGTAATGCCGGTACTGTATTATGGCTATACCTTGTTTACAGGAAGGGATTATCTCTGGGCGGATATCGGGATTTTTGTCATAAGCGTGCTGACGGCTTTTCTGGTGCCTTATTTTTACAGGAACCGCCCTGTGGGAGCCTGCAGTCTGAGAAGAAACCTGCTGGTACTTTTTGTCCTGCTGATTCTGTTCTTTCTGGTGTCAGTTGCTTTTATGAGATGAATAGGAGCTGCTCCCGGGATGCCTCTTGTAACCGGAGGGGATCTGTGCTATCCTAAAAGTCAGTATCCCGGTTTTTATTCCTGCAGACGGGACCCTGCAAGCCCGCATATATTTCATCATTACTTGGAAGGAACATATGGCCTTTGCCTGCAGAGAGGGCGCTGAGGATTTCCGGGGAGAAAAAAGAGGAGAAGGGAACTTATGAGTAAAGAAGTATTCAGTGTATATCATTGCAAGTCCTGCAATAAGATCGAAGTGACCCAGTACATTTCCAGAGAACAGATGGAGGAGCTGGGTTTTACCGAGGAAGAACTAAGACCCATCTGCCCAGTGACGGGAAGCTCAGATCTGGAAGAACTGGGTCAGATGACAGAGAATGAACTGCGGCATTTTGCCTACAGTGATGTAGAAGGAGTCAGAAAATACATAGAGGACAGAAAAAATCCGGGACCTCGTCTGTGACCTTTTGGCCCTGTGATCATATCTTATTACTATACCCCGCACCCGATAACCGGCTGCGGGGCTTTTCTTTCTGAAAGAAAAGAAAGAGTAATGGGAAGGGAGAAGAATATGAAAAAGATCATTGCCTTCCTCTGGGCCGGAGTGCTGGCCCTGGGGCTTCTGACTACAGGCTGTGCCGGAGAAAAAGAAGAAAAAGAAACCGGGGCGGAAGCGTCTCAGAGAGAAGAACTGCAAAAGGTTACATTAAACGAAGTAGCCCATTCTATTTTCTATGCGCCTCAGTATGTGGCCATAGAAGAGGGATACTTTGTGGAAGAGGGGATCAAGCTGGAGGTGGTTACCGGCTTTGGCGCAGATAAGGTTATGGCTTCTGTGCTTTCCGGAGAATCCGACATTGGTTTTATGGGCTCAGAATCCTCTATCTATGCGTATCAGCAGGGGGCGAACGATCCTGTGATCAATTTTGCCCAGCTTACCCAGAGAGCAGGCAACTTTATTGTTGCCAGAGAAGAAATGCCAGACTTTCAGTGGACGGATCTTGTGGGGAAAGACGTTCTGGGAGGAAGGAAAAGCGGCATGCCGGAGATGGTCTTTGAATATATTCTGAAGCAGAAGGGCATTGACCCGGATCAGGATCTCAATATTGACCGTAGCATTGACTTTGGCTCTACAGCCGCGGCTTTCGCGGGAGGACAGGGAGAGTTCAGTGTAGAATTTGAACCTTCTGCTACAGCTTTGGAGCAGGAAGGGGCCGGATATGTGGTGGCTTCCTGCGGCGTGGAATCCGGCTATGTGCCTTACACTGCCTATAGCGCCAAGGAAAGCTATATAGAGGAAAATCCGGAGATCATCCAGGGCTTCGTCAATGCTCTTCAGAAAGGCATGGACTATGTAAATTCCCACACTCCGGAAGAGATTGCCAGGATCATCCAGCCCCAGTTTAAGGAGAATGATCTGGAAACGATCACCACCATCGTAAAGAGATATCAGGAGCAGGACACCTGGAAAGAGAATCTGGTCTTTGAAAAGGAAAGCTTTGAACTGCTCCAGGATATCCTGGACAGCGCAGGAGAACTGGAAGAAAGAGTGCCTTATGAAAAACTGGTGGATACCGCCTATGCCAAGAAAGCCTGGGGAAATTAACAGGATCTGAGATAAGAAAAGGCAGCCGGAGAGGGAAAGCTTCAAAGAGAAGGCTTTTGCAATTCTCCGGCTGCCATAAAACACGGAAGGGATATCAGGATTTTTGGGAGGGCGCTTTACCTGAAAGGGTGCTGTTGTGGTAAGCGCTTGAAAAAGTCACATCTTCTCCAAACCACGCAGGAGGAACAAAAGCATTGGCCTCCTCTTCTGTGGAAAATTCTACTTCTGCCAGCCAGAGTCCCTGGTAAGGAGGATCGAAGACATCCAGTTCAATAGTAAGGGTATCTGTAAGAGGCAGAAGATACCGGGTCTTAGACAGGATAATGCCGTCTGCCTTTTTCAGCAGATGCTCGTAAGCTGTTTTATTCAGGGGCAGGTTATATTCTTCCCGGACCATCAGCCCCCCTCCTTTGTAAGTAAGATAATAGTCCTGGTCCTGGCGGCGGATCCGGACTACCGGATCCGTGCAGAGATAAGCCTGCTGGATCTTTTTGCAGGGATAAGTTTCCAGATCCTCGGGAAGTTTGTGAATCAGATATTTTCTTTCTATTTCCATGAGAAAAGCCTCCTTTTTTTACAGTTATAACATAGACTGGAGAAAAAGCAAAGGGCCGGGGATTTCTTTATAAAAATTTTAAATAAGAACTGCAAAAAGTATGTTACAATACCCAGTAGAGGCTGTGATCTCCTTCACATGCCGCTTTAGCGGAGAAAGGGAAATCATGGAGAATACAGAAAGAAGAGAGGGTAAGACGATGGTAAATGTGTATGTATTTACAGCAGACGGATTTGAGGAGATCGAAGGACTGACTGTGGTAGATCTGATGAGAAGGGCAGGCGCCCGGGTGGAGATGGTTTCCATCAGCGATGGATTAGCTGTAAAGGGCAGTCATGGAATAGAGATCAAGGCAGATACATTCTTTGATGATGTGGATTTTGGACAGGCAGATCTTCTGGTGCTTCCCGGAGGTATGCCGGGGACCCTTCATCTGGGAGAACACCGGGGACTGACAAAGGCCCTTGTGGATTTTAATGCTCAGGGAAAGAGGATCGCGGCGATCTGCGCGGCGCCCAGTGTTCTGGGAGATCTTGGAGTGCTGGAAGGCAGGAAGGCGGTATGCTATCCTGGCTTTGAAGAAAGACTTACAGGGGCAGCGGTAGAGCGGAAAGAAGTAGTCACAGACGGCAATATCACTACCAGCAGGGGCCTGGGGACTGCGATTCCTTTTGCGTTGGAGCTGATTTCTCTCCTTTTAGGGGAAGAAAAAGCGGAGGAGATCAGAAAATCTGTGATTTACAGAGAAGATCTGTAAGAATACGGATATTTTATAGAAAAAACACTGGCGTTTTTGATTCCCTTGTGCTATACTGTGTTAATGACTGTAAGTATGAGAAAAAACGCTGTTCTACAAAAGCGTATTTACAGAACAGAATGTATATAGAAAGTCAAGGAGGAATCATTAACAATGAGTGTACAGGTAGAAAACTTAGAAAAGAACATGGCAAAGCTGACAGTAGAAGTCAGCCCGGAGGATTTTGAAAAGGCAGTACAGGCTGCATACATGAAAAATAAGAACCGCATTACGATCCCCGGATTCCGTAAAGGAAAAGCTCCACGTATCATGATTGAAAAAATGTATGGTACAGGTATTTTCTATGAAGACGCTGCAAATGCACTGATCCAGGAAGAATATCCAAAGGCTGCAGAGGAAAGCAAGCTGGATATCGTATCTCAGCCGGAGATCGACATTGTTCAGATTGAAAAGGGCAAACCATTTATCTTTACTGCAGAAGTTGCTGTAAAACCTGAAGTTACTCTGGGCGAGTACAAAGGAGTAGAGGTAGAGGTTTCTCCTGTTGAAGTGACAGAGGAAGAAGTTGCTGCTGAATTAAAAAGAGAGCAGGAAAACAACTCCAGAACCATTGATGTAGACGACAGAGCTGTTGAGCAGGGCGATATGATCACTCTGGATTTCGAAGGCTTTGTTGACGGAGTGGCTTTCGAAGGCGGAAAAGGAACAGATTATCCTCTGACTATCGGTTCCAACTCCTTCATCCCGGGATTTGAAGATCAGCTGGTAGGTGCCAAGATCGGCGAAGAGAAAGAAGTTAACGTGACTTTCCCTGAAAGCTATCATGCAAATGATCTGGCCGGAAAACCTGCTGTATTCAAATGCACAGTAAAATCCATTAAGGTAAAAGAACTGCCTGAACTGGATGACGAATTCGCGAAAGATGTTTCTGAATTTGATACTCTGGAAGAGTACAAGGCAGACATCGAGAAAAACCTGAAAGAACGCAAGGAAGAAGTTGCCAAGAGAGAAAAAGAAGATAAAGCAGTTGACGCTGTTATCGCAAACGCACAGATGGATATTCCTGAACCGATGATCCAGAACCAGATCAACCAGCTTATGCAGGACTTCATCAGAAGAATGCAGGCACAGGGACTGTCTATCGATCAGTACTATCAGTTCACCGGTCTTGACAATGCCAAGATCCAGGAACAGATGAGACCTCAGGCGCTGAAGAGGATCCAGAGCCGTCTGGTACTGGAGAAGATCGCTGAAGTAGAGAATATCCAGATCTCCGATGAAAAATTCGAAGAAGAAGTTAAGAGAATGGCTGACATGTACAAGATGGAGGCCGACAAACTGAAAGAAATGATGGGTGACTATGAGAAAGAGCAGATCAAGAAGGATATGGCTGTTCAGGAAGCAGTTACCCTGGTTGCAGACGCTGCAAAGACAGTAGAGAAAAAGGAAGAAGAAAAAGCTGAGTAATCATTCTTCCTTTGACAGATAAATAGGAGGATTTTCATGAGCTTAGTACCATATGTCATTGAACAG
>DWUY01000107.1 GCA_019120515.1 Candidatus Blautia avicola
AGAGAGGACTATCCGGATATCATCGGTATCGGCGGCGATATGAACTATTCAAACTTCCTGGATGCAGGACTGCTGATGGATATTTCCGATTACCAAGGCCTGGACAGTATCAAAGATGTTTATCTGCAGATGGACAAGGAACTGGAACTGGTGCCTCAGGAAGGCGTATACGCGGTGCCTTATGCAGCCAATGCGGCAGGTGTTCTGTATAACAAAGATATTTTTGATCAGTACGGATGGGAGATCCCTACAACCTGGGATGAGTTTACCGCACTGTGCGAGGATATCCAGGCAGAAGGACTTCAGCCCTTCTTCTTCGGATTCAGAGATACCTGGACCTGTCTGGCACCATGGAACGCCATTGCAGTAGACCTGGTGGATTCTGATATCTGCTCTCAGGTAAACAGAGGGGAAGCAAACTTCACAGACAATTACCGTGAGGTTGCGGAAAAGACAAGAGCTCTTCTGGACTATGCCCAGGACGATCCTTTTGCTTACAGCTATAACGATGCATGTACCGCTTTTGCAAGGGGCGAAGCTGTTATGTATCCTATCGGAAGTTATGCAGTTCCTCAGATCCAGTCTGTAAACCCGGATATCAACATTGACTCTTTTGTAATGCCGGCAAGTGAAGATGCTTCTGTAAATAAACTGAATTCCGGAAACGACCTGCAGTTCTCTGTACTGGCGGAATCGAAACACAAAGAAGCTGCTTACGAAGTTCTCGACTTCCTGCTGGAGGATGAAAATGTTCAGATGTATCTGGATGACCAGAACGCTGTTCCCTGTAAAGAGGGAGACTTTGAACTGGCGCCAATGCTGGACGGTATGAAGACTTATATTGACGAAGGAAACATGGCGGACTACCAGGATCACCACTATCCAAGTGAGATGGCTGTAGACGCTATGATCCAGACATATCTGCTGGATGACAGCGACAACGCAACAGATACATTCCTGAAGAGATTCGATACAGAATGGGTAAGGTATAACCGTGATACCATCCGGAATCTGGAGGAATACATGAAAGAGCATCCGGATGCAGAATAGGAGGAAGTTAAAATGAAGAAAAAGATGGGAAACAGAGAGAAAACGTTTCTGTGCATAACAATTCCGATATTGATTTTATTCTTTTTGTTTAATACACTTCCGTTGATCAGAGGTGTGATTTACAGTTTCACAAACTATAAAGGTTACGGGACCTATGATTTTGTAGGATTCAGAAACTATGTGGATCTGTTCCAGGATTCCAGAGTTGGAAAATCCTATCTGTTCACTTTTAAATTTGCTATCGTCAGCACCATTATAACAAACCTGGTGAGCCTGATCCTGGCCCTGGGACTGAACAGTAAGATCAAAGGAAAGAGCGCCCTGCGTGGTATCTACTTTATACCAAACGTGCTGGGCGGACTGGTCGTAGGTTATATCTTCAGCTTTATCTTTACTTATATCCTTCCTACAATAGGACAGAAGCTGGGGATCGGTTTTCTTTCCAGCAGTATGCTTTCCAGCGAGAACACAGCATGGCTGGCCATCGTATTTGTAGCATGCTGGCAGTCCATCGCCATGAACACCATCATCTATATCTCAGGCCTTCAGACAGTGCCGGAGGATGTATATGAAGCAGGCGCTATCGACGGCGCCACAGGATGGGCCAAGTTTAAAAACCTGACCTTCCCGCTGATCATCCCGTTCTTCTCTATCAATATGGTACTTTGTATGAAGAATTTCCTGATGGTATTCGATCAGATCATGGCATTGACAAAAGGCGGTCCTGCACAGAGTACAGAATCTATCTCCTACCTGATCTACAACAACGGTATGAGCGGCGGACAGTTCGGTTTCCAGAGTGCCAACGCAGTGATCTTCTTTATCGTGATCGTTGTGATCTCAGTAGCACAGATGAAATTTACAGGAAGTAAGGAGGAGCAGTTATAATGAATAGAAAAGGAAATAAACAGACGGCGCGTACAAACTGGCCGATTACCATTCTCTTGATCATCGGCTGCTTAACCATCTTCTTCCCGCTGTATATGACCATCATCATTGCCTTTAAGCAGCCATCAGAAATGACAAATGATATCGCAGGAGCCCTGGCGTTCCCAAGTTCCTGGAGTTTCAGCAATTTTGCTCAGGCTATGGAAGTTACAGACTTCTGGCATTCACTGGCAAACAGTGTGCTGATCACAGTGATCGCTATTGTTCTGGCTGTGATCATTCATTCACTGGCCGGATACGCGATCGGAAGAAGCATGGCTCACAGCAAAGCATACAGCTTTATCTACCTTTACATTGTAAGTGGTATGTTCGTGCCTTTCGCGATCCTGATGATGCCTGTTGTAAAGCTGACTGCCCAGATGGGGCTGGCAAACAGAGTGGGTGTTATCCTTTTGTATACCGTATTCTATATGCCTATGAACCTGCTGCTGTATTCCGGTTATCTGAAGAATATCCCGCTGGCGCTTGAAGAAGCAGCGAGAGTCGATGGAGCAACCACATGGAAAACCTACTGGAGCATTATCTTCCCGGTTATGAAACCAATGCACGCGACTGTAGCAGTCCTGACTGCTCTGGGTACATGGAACGATGTTATGACTCCCCTGGTTATCCTGTCCGGTACCGATGTAAACACACTGCCTCTGGCTCAGTTGAATTTCCAGACACAGTTTGGTACAAACTACAACCTGGCCTTTGCATCTTACCTGCTGGCCCTGATCCCGATCCTGATCTTCTATCTGGTATGCCAGAAACAGATCCTGAACGGTGTAGTAAACGGTGCCGTAAAATAATATATTTAAAAAGATCCATGGCTGTCCCTGGAGTGCGATGTACTCTCAGGGGCAGCCTTCTTTTTGCCTTTTTTTCCGCATATATTTTACAGACAGAAAGGCAAGGAGAAAGACAAATGGGGAAACAATGGATAAAAAGAGGCATGGCCGCGGGAATGCTTCTGGCTATTTATCTGCTGTCTAGAGAAGGCGCTGTTATGGCGGCGAAGGAGCAGGTCCGGGATCCGGCAGTGATCGTTATAGACAGCGGACACGGAGGGATAGATCCAGGAGTGGTGGGGATTGACGGGCTGGAAGAAAAAGGGATCAATCTGAAGATCGCGGGATATCTGGGAGGGTATCTGGAAAAAGAAGGATTTCGGGTTGTATTTACCCGGGAAGACGACCGGGGGCTTTATGAGGAGGACAGTCCGAATAAGAAAAACCAGGATCTGAAGAACCGCTGCGCCCTTATCAGGGAGACCGCGCCTGTCCTTACCATCAGTATCCATCAGAACAGCTATCAGGATCAGAGTGTCTGCGGACCTCAGGTGTTTTATTATACTGGTTCTGAAAAGGGAAAAGAACTGGCAGAATGCATACAGGAAACATTAAATGAGGGGCTGGAGATCCAAAGACCCCGGAAGGCTAAAAGCAATGGCTCCTATTATCTGCTGAAGAAAAGCGAAGGCATTGTAAATATCGTAGAGACAGGTTTCCTTACCAACCCCAGAGAAGCAGAGCTTCTGCAGACGGAAGAATATCAGAAAAAATGTGCCCGGGCAATTTCTTCAGGTATCTTAAAATTTCTAAAAATTGTGGAAAAGGAAGGGGCAGATGTGGTATGATAAAGCTGAATTGTAAGAAACTAAGGAAGAAGAGGTTTTAAGGTGAATACAACAGTAGTCACAGTAGATAAAGAACATCCGGACGAAAAAGTAATGGAAGAAGCAGGCAGGATCCTGAAAGCGGGGGGACTGGTTGCTTTTCCTACGGAGACGGTTTACGGTCTGGGAGGAGACGGACTGAATCCAGACTCTTCCCGGAAGATTTACCAGGCGAAGGGAAGACCTTCAGATAATCCCCTTATCATACATATCGCAGATATGGAAAGCCTGGACAAGATTGTTAAAACAATACCTTTTAAAGCCAAAAAGATGGCCGAGGCATTCTGGCCGGGTCCTCTGACTATGATCTTTGAAAAAAGTGATGTGGTGCCTTATGAAACTACAGGAGGACTGGAAAGTGTGGCGGTGCGGATGCCCAGCCATCCGGTTGCGGCGGCTCTGATCAGGGCTGGAGGGGGCTATATTGCGGCTCCCAGCGCAAATACTTCAGGAAGACCCAGTCCCACTCAGGCTTCTCATGTCCGGGAAGACCTGGAGGGGAAGATCGATATGATCATAGATGGCGGCAGTGTGGGGATAGGACTGGAATCCACCATTGTAGATTTTACAGAGGAGGATCCGGTGATCCTTCGCCCCGGCTATATTAACCAGGAGATGATGGAAGGGGTGATCGGACAGGTAAAGGTGGACCGGGGCCTGTTGATCACAGACGAGAAGGTCCGGCCGAAAGCGCCGGGAATGAAGTACCGTCACTATGCCCCTGAGGCTCCCCTTACGATCATAGAGGGAAAAGCAGAGGATACCATTGCCTATATCAATGAGCAGTGTGAAAAGCTGAAAGAAGAAGGCAAAACGGCAGGCGTTATTGCTACAGACGAGACCAGAGGAGCGTATCAGGCCGCTGTGGTAAAGAGCATTGGAAGCAGACGGGATGAAGAGGGCATTGCCCGTCATCTCTTCGGGATCCTCCGGGAATTTGACGAGGAAAAGGTGGACGCTATTTTTTCAGAGTCTTTTGATACTCCTAAAATGGGGCAGGCCATTATGAACCGGCTTTTGAAGGCGGCGGGCCATCATATCGTACAGGTATGAGTCAGGGATCAAAGATTATAAAAATACAGCCCGGCAGGGCGGATATTAAAATCTAATAGAATACAAGAGGAGGCTATTTATGATAGGATTAGGCTGTGACCATGGCGGTTATGAACTGAAGCAGGAGATTATAAAATATCTGGAGGAAAAAGGGATCCCTTATAAGGATTTCGGCTGTGACAGCACCAAGTCTGTAGATTATCCCATCTATGCCAGAAAAGTAGGAAGAGCCATTCAGAATGGAGAATGTGACAAAGGTATCCTGATCTGCGGAACCGGGATCGGTATTTCCATTGCTGCTAATAAAATGAAAGGGATCCGGGCGGCTCTGTGCACAGACTGTTTCAGCGCGGAAGCCACCAGACTTCACAACGACGCCAATATCCTGGCTCTGGGGGGAAGAGTGGTAGGCCCCGGACTGGCGGTAAAGATCGTGGATACCTTCTTGAACACGGAGTTTTCTCATGAAGAGAGACATCAAAGAAGGATCGACCTTATTGAGGGCGAAGAGTAAAAATTGTTTTTATACATCAGACACAGAGGAGAAATGATATGGGAAAAGCGTTAGTAATGGATCATCCCCTGATCCAGCATAAGATCGGTATTATCCGGAGAAAAGAAACCAGTTCCAAAGAATTCAGGGAACTGGTCAGCGAAGTTGCCATGTTTATGGCTTATGAAGCGACCAGAGATCTGAAGCTGAAAGATGTGGAGATCGAGACACCTATTACCAGAATGGTGGCAAAGGAACTGGCGGGAAAGAAAATGGCGGTAGTGCCTATCCTCCGCGCCGGTCTTGGCATGGTGGAAGGAATGCTGACCATGGTGCCTGCCGCAAAGGTGGGACATATCGGGTTATACCGCGACCCTGAGACTTTAAAGCCGGTGGAATATTACTGCAAGCTGCCGGCCGACTGCGGGGAAAGGGAAGTGTTCGTTACAGATCCCATGCTTGCTACAGGAGGATCTGCAGTGGCGGCGATTTCCATGCTGAAGGAGAAAGGCGTGAAAAATATCCGTTTTATGTGCATTATTGCTGCGCCGGAAGGCGTAAAAGCCCTTACGGAGGCCCATCCGGATGTGGATATTTATATTGGGGCGTTAGATGATCATTTAAATGACCATGGATATATTGTTCCGGGTCTGGGAGATGCAGGGGACCGGATCTTTGGTACGAAGTAAACAGCAGCCGTATTGTGTTAAATGCTGTCTGCTGTCAGGAATAGGAGTGAGATAGATGTCAGGAAAGAGACAGGGATATATATCCTGGGACGAGTATTTTATGGGGGTTGCGGAATTGTCAGGGATGCGTTCCAAAGACCCTAATTCTCAGGTGGGATCCTGTATCGTCAGCCAGGATAATAAAATTCTTTCTATGGGATATAACGGATTTCCCATGGGCTGTTCAGATGATGAATTTCCCTGGGCCAGAGAAGGAGAAGAATTTGATACCAAGTATTTTTATGTGACCCACAGTGAACTGAATGCCATCCTCAATTACAGAGGAGGTTCCCTGGAAGGGGCAAAGCTGTATGTTTCACTGTTTCCCTGTAATGAATGTGCAAAGGCCATTATCCAGGCAGGGATCAAGACCATCGTTTACGGGTGCGACAAGTACGGAGATACTCCGGCGGTAAAAGCTTCCAAGAGGATGCTGGACGCCGCAGGGGTCCGTTATTATCAGTATAGTCCTACCGGAAGAAAGGTGGAACTGGAATTATAGGCGAGTCCAGCCTTGACAAATAAGAAAAATTCCAATAAAATGTTGCCAGACAACGAAGAAAACGGCGATGAAGAGGAATAGTACCCCAACGGAACGGCACAGAGAGAGGATCAGCGCTGAGAGATCCTTCCAGGAAGAGGGGAACCCGCCTTGGAGCTGCCTGCGAGGAGCAGGACGCGGGCTTTGGCGTTAGGAAAGCTGAGAGAGGACGGCTGTATGCCGTCAATTAGGGTGGTACCGCCGAAATATGACATCGGTCCCTGGATGGGGATCCGGTGTCTTTTCTATTCTATGGAACTGTCGTATGGATCGGGAATGAAAATATTCCTGACATATGTATTGCAACAGCTTTATAGAATAAAAACTTTCGCACAGGATATGTACGCCCTAATGCAGGAGGCTTAAATCATTAAATAAAAAGGAGCAGAAAAATGGCAAAGGATAAGAAGTTTGTGAAAGAGATCACCTCTATGGAAGAGGATTTTGCCCAGTGGTATACGGACGTAGTGAAAAAAGCGGAGCTGATCGACTACACCAGTGTAAAAGGCTGTATGGTGATCAAACCGGCAGGATATGCGATCTGGGAAAATATCCAGCATGAGCTGGACAGAAGGTTTAAAGAGACCGGTGTGGAGAATGTTTATCTTCCCATGTTTATTCCGGAAAGCCTTCTTCAGAAGGAAAAGGATCATGTGGAGGGGTTTGCCCCTGAAGTGGCCTGGGTGACTTATGGAGGACTGGAGCCGCTTCAGGAGAGACTTTGTGTACGTCCCACTTCGGAAACGCTGTTCTGTGATCTGTATTCTAAGGAGATCCATTCTCACAGAGATCTGCCTAAGGTATACAATCAATGGTGCTCTGTAGTACGGTGGGAAAAAACGACCAGGCCTTTCCTTCGTTCCAGAGAATTTTTGTGGCAGGAAGGACATACCGCCCATGCCACAGCAGAGGAGGCGGAAGAAAGGACTATCCAGATGCTGAATCTTTATGCGGATTTCTGCGAGGAAGTACTGGCTATTCCGGTTATCAAAGGAAAGAAGACAGAGAAGGAAAAATTTGCAGGCGCAGAGGCTACTTATACCATTGAGTCCCTGATGCATGACGGCAAGGCTCTGCAGTCAGGAACCAGCCATAATTTCGGAGATGGTTTTGCAAAAGCTTTTGGTATCCAGTATACAGATAAAGAGAATAAACTCCAGTATGTACACCAGACTTCCTGGGGCATGACAACCCGTATGATCGGGGCTCTGATCATGGTACACGGAGACAACAGCGGACTTGTGCTGCCGCCAAGGATCGCACCGGTACAGGCGGTGATCATTCCGATCCAGCAGAGGAAAGAAGGGGTTCTGGAGACCGCAGAAAAATTAGAGGCTCAGTTAAAAGAGGCAGGGATCCGGGTGAAAACAGATGCCACAGACAAGAGTCCGGGATTCAAATTCGCAGAACAGGAGATGAGAGGAATCCCCGTCCGTATCGAATGCGGGCCAAAGGACATCGAGGCAGCTCAGGCGGTAGTCGTCCGCAGAGATACCCGGGAAAAAATAACCGTTTCTCTGGATGAACTGGCAGTCAGGGTACAGGAGATCCTGGATACCATGCAGAGAGAAATGCTGGAAAGGGCCAGGGCGCATAGAGACGCCCACACCTATGTGGCAACAGATTATGATTCTTTTAAAAAGACGATCAATGAGAAACCTGGATTTGTTAAAGCCATGTGGTGCGGCTGCAGGGAATGCGAAGATAAGGTAAAAGAAGATGTTCAGGCTACGGCAAGATGTATACCTTTTGAGCAGGAAAACCTGTCTGATAAGTGTGTGGTATGCGGAAAACCGGCCAAGAAAATGGTTTACTGGGGGCGTGCTTATTAATTATGAGGATTGAAGTTCCAAAAAAGGCGGAAAAGATCATAGATGCTTTACAGGAACATGGATATGATGCTTATGTAGTGGGAGGCTGTGTCCGGGACAGCCTCCTTCACCGTTCACCGGCGGATTGGGATATCACCACTTCCGCTACTCCGGCGGAGGTAAAAAAGATCTTCCGGAGGACTGTGGACACGGGGATCCAGCATGGAACTGTAACAGTGCTTATAGAGAAAGAAGGATTTGAAGTGACGACCTACCGGATCGATGGAGAATATGAAGACGGCCGTCATCCCAAAGAGGTGATCTTTACTCCCAGTCTGAAAGAAGATTTAAGGCGCAGGGATTTTACCATTAACGCCATGGCCTATAATCACAGGACCGGTCTGGTAGATATTTTCGGAGGCGTGGAAGATCTGAAAAATAAGGTGGTCCGCTGTGTGGGAGATCCCAGGGAAAGATTTACGGAAGACGCCCTGCGTATCCTCAGGGCGGTGCGTTTTTCTGCCCAGCTTGGATTTTCCATAGAAGAAAAGACCAGGGAGGCTGCCAGGGAACTGGGAGAGACCCTCAGAAAGATCAGCGCGGAGAGGATCCAGACAGAACTGGTAAAGCTTCTTGTTTCTCCGAATCCCCAATATCTGAAGACCGCCTGGGAACTGGGCCTGACGAAGATCTTTCTGTATGAGTTCGATAAAGCTATGGAGACGCCTCAGGAAAATCCCCATCATTGTTATAATGTAGGGGAACATACTTTGAAAGCGCTGGAAGAGGTGCGAGCCGACCGCGTCCTGCGGCTGACCCTTCTTTTTCATGATCTGGGAAAAGCGGAGACAAGGACAAGAGATGAAAAAGGAATTGATCATTTTTATGGTCATCCTGCCCAGAGCGAGAAGATCGCCAGGAACGTATTAAAGCGGCTCCGCTTTGATAACGATACCATCAATAAAGTAGGAATGCTGGTCCGCTGGCATGAATGTCCATGGCAGGCGGATCCCCGGTCTGTACGCAGAGCGCTTTCCAAGACTGGTACGGAGCTTTTCCCTCTTCTGCTGGAAGTAAGGAGAGGAGATATTATGGCCCAGAGTGTTTATCATCAGAAAGAAAAACTAGAGTGGCTGGACCGGCTTGGAGAAATTTATGAAGAAATCCTCAGGAAAAAGGAGTGCGTTTCTATAAAAGATCTGGCGGTTTCTGGAAGAGATCTGATCCAGGCCGGCATGAAACCGGGAAAAGAGATCGGAGAGACCCTGAACAGATTTCTGGAGATCGTTTTGGAAGATCCTGAAAAAAATACAAAAGAATATCTGCTGTCCCGCCTTTGAAACTCTTCTAACCCCGGATCCCCCTGCATACAATGAAAGGGATATGAAAAAAGGGGGAGAACGATGTGTATGACCGTGGTCTGAGCGTGTTGGAGCAGTACGGACTGGAAGCCGGGGCCGTATACCGGGGCAGGGGGGCATTGATCTGCGAGACTCAGGAGGGTCTTGTGCTGATCCGTGAATACTGGGGAACAGCCAGGAAGCTGGAGCACCAGGCGAAGCTTTTAGAGAAGATCTCCGGGGCCTCTCCCATAGGGACGGACCAGATCCTGAGCAACAAGGAAGGTTCCTATATATCGGGAGACAGTGAAAATGTTCCTTATATTGTAAAAAAGTGGTATGAAGGAAAAGAATGCGATACCCGCAGTGAGGAAGAAATCTGCAAGGGGGTTTCTGCCCTGGCAAGTTTACATAAAGTAATGTGCATGCCGGTACAGAGGCATTATGTGCGGGAATCTCTGCGCAGTGAATTCCAGCGTCATAACCGGGAACTTAAAAAGATCCGGAAATTTATACTGGAGAAACAGCAGAAAAATCCTTTTGAACAGGAGTTGTTGGACACAGTCCGGGATTTTCTGGGACATGGGGAGGAGGCGCTGCAAAGACTGGAAGCTTCCGGATACGAAAAACTCCGTCAGCAGGAACTGGAAAGAGGAACCGTCTGTCATGGAGAATTTAACCAGCACAACATTCTTTTATCAGAAGGAAAAGTCAGAGCTGTAACAAATTTTGATAAGTGGAATTTTGACATCCAGACAGGCGACCTTTACCGTTTTATGAGGAAGGTACTGGAGAAGCATCAATGGGATATGGCTCTGGGCAGAAAAATCCTTTTGAGCTATCAGCAGATCCGGCCTCTTAGCCGTGAAGAAATGGAAAATCTCCGGATCCGGTTTTCTTATCCGGAGAAATACTGGAAGCTGGCAAATTATTATTATACCCATAATAAGGCCTGGATACCGGGGAAAAACCTGGAAAAACTGGAAAAATTAAGGGATCAGAAAGAAAAATGGAGAAATTTTGTGGAAAGTATTTTTGTAGCCTGAGAAATTTCCGGATATGCTTGACAAACCATAGGAAACACGGTATAAATAACTGTAGACCGTGATGGCGGTAGACTTTAGCTTGATTTATATTTAGGAGGAAATACTCATGAACAGAACAGAATTAGTTGCTGCTATGGCAGAGAAAACACAGTTATCCAAGAAAGATGCAGAAGCAGCTTTAAAAGCTTTCGTTGACGTTGTATCTGAAGAAATGAAGAAAGGTGAAAAAGTTCAGTTAGTTGGATTCGGTACTTTCGAAGTTTCCGAGAGAGCTGCAAGAGAAGGAAGAAATCCTCAGACTGGAGAGGCTATGACAATCGCAGCTTCTAAAACTCCAAAGTTCAAAGCTGGAAAAGCTTTAAAGGATTTAGTGAACGCATAATAGAAAATGAGACTTGATAAATATTTAAAGGTATCCCGTCTGATCAAGAGAAGGACCGTAGCAAATGAAGCCTGCGATGCAGGCCGTGTACTCATTAACGGCAAACCTGCCAAGGCATCCGCCCAGGTAAAAGCAGGCGATATCCTGGAGATCCAGTTCGGGAGCAGAACTGTTCGTGTAGAAGTACTGGACGTACAGGAAACAGTAAAAAAAGAAGCAGCCAGCGAGCTGTTCAAATACCTGTGACACCAGGGCCGAAAGGTCATGGATTTCATGCTTGCATGAAAATCCATGAATTTGAGGCCCGCCAAAACATGAAAAAGGAGCCCGGCAGGGCGGATTTTGAATGTTTTCAGGATTTCGGGAGCCCGAAGGGCGGAGAAATCCGTAGTGTCACGTGATCAGATAGAATAATACCGAAAGGTCATGGATTTCATGCTTGCATGAAAATCCATGAATTTGAGGCCCGTATGGAAAGGCATATTCAGGATCGATCTCCCATATAATCTTTCATAAGGAAGAGAATATGGGGGATCGATTTTCTTTTGGAAGAAAAACAGATCAAAAAAGCCCACTGCCTGCAGCTCACAGACCGGCAGAAAGGGTGTATCCAAGGGGTGCGGGATGTAAATTCCTTTGATGAAAAGGAGATCAGTCTGGTGACAGAGGCGGGGACCCTTTCCATAAAAGGGGAGGGGCTTCATGTGACCCGTCTGGACCTGGAAAGACAGGAGGTCGATATAGAGGGAAAAGTGGACAGTCTGATATACAGCCAGGGGATTACCAAAGCCAAGGGGGGAGAAGGAATGCTGAAAAGGCTGTTTCAATGACCCACATGAGCAGCTATATGCGGGGAGAACTGCTGCTTGCCGCAGATGCCTTCCTGGCAGGCGTCTTTCTGGCAGTCTGTTATGATATTCTCCGCATTTTCAGAAACATTGCAGATCACAGCCCGCTTTGGGTGGGTATAGAGGATATTCTGTACTGGTGTGCTTCAGGGATATATCTGTTTAACCTGATTTATAGGGAAAATGATGGTATGATACGCATCTATGTCCTGTTATTTACAGGATTGGGCGCCTTGCTGTATCATGCCGGTCCCAGTATGATTTTGGTGAAATATATATCTGCTATTTTGAGGAAAATAGGAAGGTTCCTGGGAATTATAGGAAGGCCTATTAGAATATGCAGAAAAAGGTTGAAATTTTGGCTGGTGAGAGTTAAAATTGCCCTATATGAACGAAAGCCCATACAAAGAATCAGGAAGCGTTGGAATGAAAAAAGCAAAAAAAAGAAAATCACAGACCAGGATCGCAATGGTTAGTATTACTTTTGTGGTAGGTATCCTCTTTGTGGGAATGATGTGGAAAAGCGTTGCTCTGCAGGAACAGCTTACTTCATACGATTCTCAGATCAAGGATCTGGACCGGCAGATCGAGGAGGAAGAGGGACGGACCACAGAGATCGATGATCTGAAGGATTATATGAAGACAGACGAATATGTAGAGGAGACAGCCAGAGAAAAGCTGGGGCTGGTTAAGGAAAATGAGATCGTCTTTAAAGAAGGGGAAGCGGAGAAAGGCGCCTCGGATACTGGCAGTTCTCAGGGTACGCACAGCGCTGGGGACACCCAGGACAGTGAGGATACCGGCGGCAGCGGAAACCGGCAGAATACAGAAGACTCTCAGACCAGCAGGGATTCTCAGAATGGAGATACTTCCCGGCAGACTGCAGGGGACTCCGAAGAAGCAGAGGGATAAATGAGGATTTTTGTCTGAAAAATTTTTTCTCCAGGAGACGGTATTTGACAAAATTCAGAGAGAAAAGCATCTATAATACTCTTCTGATAGCGGTTGCTTAATCAGGGAGGGAAGAAGATGCAGGAATGGATTATTGCCATGCTCGTGATCAGCGTACTGCTGTTATTACGTGACATGGCAAAAACTATTTTTTCAGAGATGAAAAAAAGTGCGGCAGCTTTGGATTATGACCGGCATCCACAGAAAGAAAAAATGCAGCGCTATGCGGAATCCTTCCAAAAGCTGGCAAACAGCTTCTACGGCATGCCATGCAGAAAGGACTATCTTTCCAGTTCGGAACTGAAGGATCTGATAGAGGAGGCCAGGGAAGAGGTATGCAGAAAATGCAGCCTGAACCAGGTATGCTGGACCCAGCACTATCCTCAGACTTATCAGAGGGTTTACGGGCTTTTGCGGATCCTGGAAGAAAAGGACGAGGAAAAACTGAGGAAAGCAAGGGCAGATCTGACGGGAGTATGTGTGAACCAGGGAAAACTGGTTCAGGAACTTCAGCGGATCATGGACAGAGAACGGCAGAACCTTATCTGGAATAATAAACTGTTGGAGAATCGAATGGCGGTAGCCCAGCAACTGGGAGAGATGGCTCAGCTTATGAAGCTTTTATCCAAAGATCTTTTCGACCTGACCGAGGTGGACATGCAGTTTCGGGACGATTTTGCCAGAAAGCTGAAGAAGCGGCATATCCGGCTGCGGAACATGTGGACGCTAGAACAGCCGGATGGAAAACAGCGGTATTATGCAGAACTATGTACCAGGGGAGGCACCTGCATCCCTGCCGGGGAAGCAGCAGAAGCCCTTTCTCAGATCTGCGGCTGCAGGATGACAGTGAGGTCTGAGGGAAAGACTTTGATCACCAAAGATTATGGGGTTCTTGGATTTATGGAGGAAGTAAATTTCAAGATCCTTTATGGAGCGGCCAAGATCACCAAGGAGAAAGAAACTGTATCCGGAGATAACTATACCTGCGCCGCGGAAGAGAATGGACAATTTTTTATCTGTCTTTCAGACGGCATGGGCTCCGGACTGGAGGCGTCCAGGGAAAGCGAGACGGTAGTGGATACTCTGGAACAGCTTGTAGAAGCGGGATTTTCCGGAGAAACTGCAGCGAAAATGGTCAATTCCGTGTTGAACTTAAAAAATCGGAATGGACGGTTTTCTACAGTGGATATTTCTATCGTGGACCTGTATTCCGGTATGTGCCATTTTTTAAAAGCAGGGGCAGCCACCACCTTTATCAAGAGAAGCCGCTGGGTGGAGGCGATTTCTTCAACAAGTCTGGCTCTTGGACTGGTACAGCAGGCTGATTTTGAGTCTTCCACCAAAAAACTCTATGAAGGAGATTTCCTGATCATGGTCACGGATGGAGTGCTGGATGCCCTGCCTGGGGAGAAACCGGAGGAGACGATGAAGGAGATCATTATGGAAGTAAATACGGCTGCGGCGCAGGAGCTGGGAAAGGGGATCCTGGAAAGAGTCCTTACATACTGTGAATATAAGGCCACAGATGATATGACAGTGCTGGCAGCAGGTTTATGGAGGAAATAGATACGAGAAGATGAAGATAGAAGAAAAGGTATTTTCCTATATAGAAGAATACAAGATGATAGAAACGGGCAGCCAGGTGCTCCTTGGGATTTCCGGGGGAGCAGATTCGGTATGCCTGTTGTTTTTGTTAAAAGAATATCAGAAGAAACAGGATTTTGCCCTTCGGGGGATCCATATAAACCATGGGATCCGGGGAGAAGAAGCGCGCAGAGACCAGGAGTTTACTAAAAAACTCTGCGAGGAACTGAAGATCCCTCTTACTATCCGGTATTGTCCGGTGCCTGAGATAGCGGCTGCCCAGAAACTTTCCCTGGAAGAAGCCGGCAGGATCGCCAGGCGCATGGCTTTTGAAGAGGAGGGAAGAGCCTGGGGGCCCAGTCCCGAAAAATTCCGTATTGCTCTGGCCCATCATGAAAATGACCAGGCAGAAACTGTACTCCACAACCTTATCCGGGGAACGGGAGCCGGGGGACTGGCCGGGATCCGGCCGGTACAAAAAGAGGGAAAAAAGAACTATATCCGTCCCCTTCTGTGTATTTCCAGAGAGGAAATCCGGGAATATCTGCGACAGAAGGGAAGCTCCTGGGTGGAAGACAGCACGAATCAGGATCTTTCCTATACCAGAAACAGGATACGGCAGATCCTGATACCGCAGATGGAGCAGATCAATCCCCGGGCGGTAAGCCATATAGGGATCACCGCCGGATATATGGCAAAAATAGAGGAATATCTGGAGGAGCAGGCGGATAAACTCTATGGAAGCTATGTAAAGAAACAGGAAGAGCAGTATGTAGTCTCTGGAAAACTTTCCGGTGAAAAAGAGATCATGCAGGAGTATGTGCTCAGAAAAGTTTTGACCCGGGCAGCCGGAAGTCAGAAGGATATTGCCAGGATCCATATTGAAGCAGTAAAAAATCTCCTTATGGCAGATACCGGATCCAGCGTATCGCTTCCTTATGACCTGCAGGCCCGTCTGGAATATGGAACCCTTGTCATTGGAAGGAAGGAAGAAGAGCAGAGGGAAAAAGTTTCTCTGGAATTCCGGATCTTTCCCTATGAAAAACAGCAAATTCCAGAAAAAACATATACGAAATGGTTTGATTATGATAAAATAAAAGACAGTCTTGAGGTAAGATTCCGTTTGCCGGGGGATTATTTTACCATAAGCGCCCAGGGAGGACGGAAGAAACTGAAAGATTATTTTATTGACTGTAAGATTCCACGCCGGGAGAGAGACAGGATCACTCTTCTGGCTGAAGGCTCCCATATCCTTTGGGCGGTGGGGCTGCGTATCAGCGGATATTATAAGATTACCAGTCAGACAAAACGAGTGTTAGAAGTACATGTAAAAGGAGTAAAGGAAGATGAGTGAAAGAATCCGTCAACTGTTAAGTGAAGAGGAAGTAAACCGGCGGATCTGCGAGATCGGAGAGCAGATCAGCAGAGATTATGAAGGAAAATCCGTTCATATGATATGCGTATTGAAAGGCGGCGTATTTTTTACCTGTGAACTGGCAAAGCGAGTGACGGTTCCGGTGAGTCTTGATTTTATGTCTGTATCCAGCTATGGAAATGATACCAGTTCCAGCGGTGTAGTGCGTATTGTCAAAGACCTGGATGAGGCTATAGAGGGAAAAGATGTGCTTATCGTAGAGGATATCATAGATTCCGGAAGGACTTTGAGCTATCTCATCGAGATCTTGAAACAGAGACATCCCAATAGTATCCGTTTGTGTACTCTTTTGGATAAACCTGAGAGAAGAGTAAAAGATGTGAAGGTAGATTATGTATGCTTTAACATTCCCGATGAATTTGTAGTAGGCTACGGGCTGGATTACGCGCAGAGATATAGAAATCTGCCTTATATCGGTGTGGTGGAATTTTAAACAGCGGTTCAGTAAAACGCGGCATAGCAGCAAAAGATGCTGCTTTGTATTGTGAACTGCTGCGGCAGCAGACGAAATAAGGAAAGAGAGGAGAAACAAAGACGTGAATAAGCAGGCAAGAAACTGGATGCCGGCTCTGGTGCTTCTATTGCTCATAGTTTTCGGGTTCTGGTTTGTCTCCAGGCAGATGACCCGGGACTACAGCTATACAGAGCAGGCATTTCAGCAGGACATAGAGGAAGGAGAGGTATCGCAGGTATATATCCATCCAAACAGAGAGACACCTACCGGCCAGGTAACAGTCCGTATGAAAAATGGGGAAGAGCACAGCTTTTATTCTCTGGACGTAAAAGAGTTTCAGGATACTCTGAAGGCGGAGAGCGATGTGGCCATACAGGTGGCGGATGTACCGGGGGACAATGTGTTTATGACCTCTGTGCTTCCCCTGATCCTTACAGTAGTGCTGGTACTGGTTATCATGAATATGATGAACCGGCAGATGTCCGGCGGCAGCAACGCCAAGATGATGAATTTTGGCAAGAGCAGGGCAAAAATGTCTACGGATGCAGATAAAAAAGTAACTTTTAAAGATGTGGCAGGCCTTCAGGAGGAAAAAGAAGAACTGGAAGAAATCGTAGATTTCTTAAAGGAGCCTCAGAAATATGTGAAGGTAGGGGCCAGGATCCCCAAAGGCGTGCTTCTTGTAGGACCTCCGGGAACCGGTAAGACCCTTCTGGCAAAGGCTATCGCAGGCGAGGCCGGCGTTCCCTTCTTTTCTATCTCCGGTTCAGATTTTGTAGAAATGTTCGTAGGCGTAGGCGCTTCCCGTGTCCGGGACCTGTTTGAAGAAGCAAAGAAAAATGCTCCCTGTATCGTGTTTATTGATGAGATCGATGCAGTGGCAAGACGAAGAGGCACCGGTATGGGAGGAGGCCACGACGAGAGAGAGCAGACCTTGAACCAGCTTCTGGTAGAGATGGACGGTTTCGGGGTAAATGAAGGGATCATCGTGATGGCAGCTACCAACCGGGTGGATATCCTGGACCCGGCTATCCTGCGTCCCGGCCGCTTTGACAGGAAAGTAGGAGTAGGAAGGCCTGACATTAAGGGCAGAGAAGAGATCCTCAGAGTCCATGCGGCAAAGAAGCCCCTTGGCGAGGATGTGGATCTGAAAGAAATTGCCAGGACTACCGCCGGATATACAGGGGCTGATCTGGAGAATCTTATGAATGAGGCAGCTATTATTACTGCCAAAGACGGAAGATTTTTTATTAACCAGGGGGATATCCGTCAGGCATTTATAAAAACCGGGATCGGCGCAGAGAAGAAGAGCCGGGTGATCTCTGAGAAGGAAAAGAAGATCACTGCTTACCATGAGGCAGGCCACGCCATTCTCTTTCATCTGCTGCCGGAGATGGGGCCTGTTCATACGATCTCCATTATCCCTACAGGAATGGGCGCGGCAGGTTATACCATGCCTCTCCCGGAACAGGATGAGATGTTTAACAGCAAGAAGAAGATGCTGGAGAATATTGTGGTGGATCTGGGCGGACGTGTAGCAGAGGAGCTGATCTTCCATGACATTACCACCGGCGCCTCCCAGGATATCAAGCAGGCTACTCAGATGGCCAGAGCTATGGTGACCCAGTATGGAATGTCTGAAAAGGTAGGTATGATCCAGTATGGCGGTGATGAAGACGAAGTCTTCATTGGCAGGGATTTCGGTCATACCAAGAATTATGCAGACCAGACGGCGGCTCTTATTGACAGTGAAGTCAAGAGGATCATTGATGAGTCCTATATCAAGGCCAAAGAAATCCTTTCTCAGAATGAAGAAGTGCTCCATAAATGCGCAGCTTTGCTGATCGAGAAGGAAAAAATCGGCAGAGAAGAGTTTGAAGCTCTGTTTTAGCGGGTTTTTATGCAGAATATCATAGATATGTGAAAAGTGGACGGACCAGTTATGTTAAAATTGGTCAAAAAAAATTACGAAAAAAAGTCAAGATTGTGCAGACTTTTTTTGTGGGGCATGCTATTATAATTACTGTAAAAACCCCCCAATACATTATATAGTTTTTGCTACACCCCATAAGAAGAAATACCTTCTCCAAAACAGCCAGTCAGCAGACTGGCTGTTTTACTATGCAAAAATACAGCTATTCAGCAATATAAAACTTTTGCACGCGAGCCTGCGCCAGTTTTCCTCCGCCCAGGTCCCTGTGACTGAATAGTTAAGTAAAAATAACAAAAAATGTATGAAAAATCTGTGGAAATAGTGGTTGTATATATGGACCTGGTAGGATAGAATAATAATATGAAGTAATTCAGCAAAGCAGGAACAGGATTAGGTTTTGCTAAAATATGGAGAGGATGCAGTATGAATTACGAAAATCTTAATGATGCAAGGAAAATTCAGGAATATGTGACTAATATGAGGCCCACTTTTAATAAACGTGCAGTCTTCAGTGATGAGACGGAAAATTACAGAACCCCGGCGGAACCGGAAGCCGGAGACACGGTAAATATCCGCATCCGCACAAAGAAAAATAATGTGGACTTTATTTTTTTAGTATATGATGATGTGAGACAGCCTATGGAGTGGATGGAGTCTAAGGATGGGTTTGACTATTACGGAACAGATGTAAAACTGGGAAATGAGACCATCCGTTATTATTTTGAGATCATTTCAGGGAAGATCCACTGCTATTATAACCAGATAGGCGTTACCAGGGAAATTGATGAGCATTACTGCTTCGGGATCGTGCCGGGATTTAAGACACCGGATTGGGCCAAAGGCGCAGTTATGTATCAGATCTTTGTGGACAGATTCCGTAACGGGGATCCTTCCAATGATGTGGTTACAGGTGAATATGCCTATATTGATGAACATGTGAAAAAAGTGGAAGACTGGAACCGTCCTCCCCAGGCTATGGACGTCAGGGATTTCTATGGAGGAGATCTTCAGGGGGTTCTGGATAAACTGGATTATCTCAAGGATCTGGGAGTAGATGTGATCTATTTTAATCCGCTGTTTGTATCTCCCTCCAATCACAAGTACGACAGTCAGGATTACGATTATATCGATCCTCATTACGGAAAGATCATAAAAGACGGAGGAGAGGTCCTGGCAGAAGGTGATAAGGACAATGCTCATGCCACCAAATATATTGAGAGGGTGACAGATAAGGTAAATCTGGAAGCAAGCAATGCTTTCTTTGTCAGTCTTGTGGAAGAGATCCATAAAAGAGGGATGAAGGTGATCCTGGACGGAGTGTTCAATCACTGCGGATCCTTTAATAAATGGCTGGACCGGGAGAAGATCTATGAGAACCAAAACGGATATGAAAAAGGCGCCTATATCTCTCAGGATAGTCCATACCGGACGTTTTTCCGTTTTCATAATGAGTATAGCTGGCCTTATAATCAGTTTTATGATGGCTGGTGGGGCCATGATACCCTGCCTAAGCTGAATTATGAGGAATCTCCAAGGCTCTATGATTATATTATGAGCATAGCCAGAAAATGGGTGTCCCCTCCATATAATGTGGATGGCTGGCGCCTTGACGTGGCTGCGGATCTGGGTCACAGCAACGAATACAATCATCAGTTCTGGAGAGAATTCCGGAGAAATGTGAAAGAAGCCAATCCCGATGCACTGATCCTTGCAGAGCATTACGGGGAGGCTAAATCCTGGCTGGAAGGGGACCAGTGGGATACAGTGATGAATTACGATGCGTTTATGGAGCCTGTGACCTGGTTCCTTACAGGGATGGAGAAGCACAGTGATGAATTTAACGAGGGCATGCTGGGAAACAGCGATTGCTTTATCGGTTCTATGAAATATCATATGTCCAGCTTTTATGCGCCCTCTTTAATGACAGCCATGAACGAGCTGTCCAACCACGACCATTCCCGTTTCCTTACCAGGACCAACCATAAAGTGGGACGGGTAGAAAATCTGGGAAGTGAAGCAGCCCAACAGGATATCAACAAAGCTGTTTTCCGGGAAGCGGTAGTGATCCAGATGACCTGGCCGGGAGCGCCTACCATCTATTATGGAGACGAGGCGGGACTGTGCGGATTTACGGATCCGGATAACAGAAGGACGTATCCCTGGGGGAGGGAAGATCAGGAACTGATCAATTTCCATAAAGACATTATCAGGATCCACAAAGAAAACCGCGAACTGCTGAGAGGCTCTGTGAAATTTCTGGCCAACGATTACCAGCAGATCAGCTACGGCAGATTTACAGATAAAGAGAAGACGGTGGTAACTATTAATAACAGTGACCAGACCAAGATGGTGGAGCTTTCCGTATGGGAGCTGGGGATCCCCAGATCCAGAACCTGCAAATTCAAGCAGCTTATGGTAACGGGAGATTTCGGATACAGCCTGGTAAAGAAGATCCACGAATGCAAGGCTGGAGTGATCCATCTGGAGGTGCCTTCCCATGGAGCGATCATTGTAAAATGCGTGCTGGATCAGGAACTATAGCGACTGAAAAAGAATAGGAAAAAGAACGGCGGGAAGCTGTCTCGTTATAGAGAACAGCCCTGCCGGATACTGAAAGGATTTCATACATCTCAATACGAAAAAATGCTTGCATTTTTAGAGGGGTATGCTATAATTTTAACTTGTGAGAACAGAAATTATAAGGGCGATTTCCCGAGTGGCCAAAGGGGACAGACTGTAAATCTGCTGGCAAAGCCTTCGGTGGTTCGAATCCACCATCGCCCATTGTACGAGTAAGTTAAAAGGGACAGTGCTTGGCGCGTATGCCCTTTGCAGTAAACCGAAAGTACAAAATGCCGCAGTGGCGGAACTGGCAGACGCACAGGACTTAAAATCCTGCGGGACTTATACTCCCGTACCGGTTCAATTCCGGTCTGCGGCACTACGCAAAGAGACTAAGACGTTGCGGTTTTAGTCTCTTTTTTATTTCGACAAATATCTACATATTTCGCTGTTTTTGTGCTAAAATAATAGGTAATACTGAATTTAAAAAATATGGTAATGATTGGCAGAATAGACAGTGATTTTGTACGGGGAATCCGGCAATCTGAAAGTGCTGATATTGGGCGGTATACGGGGATTTGCCGGAGCATTAACAGGAAGGAAGGATAAAGAAAAATGGGGGATAAAAGGCTTCTGCAGGAAGAGGAAGCGGAAGATTATATCGTCAGATGCAGGGAGCGGATGACGGAGAAAGACGGGTGCGCAGTATTTCTCATTGAGTTCAATCTTGGCAGGGAGAAAGAACAGATCCGTAAAACGGAAAAATATCGCCGGCTGTTGAAACGCACATATACAGTACTTTCTTCAATGTTCCGTGGGTCGGATCTGATCACATGTGTGGAGGACGAAACTTTTTTGGTTTTTATCTGCGGCAGGATCACAGAAAAAAACGTGTTAGACAAAGCGGACAGTATCTGTGCAAATCTGCAGTTCTCCATGGAAGAAAATCTGCCGCAGCCCTTGACGTTTTCCACTGGCGCATATATGGTTTCCGGCTGTGATTTTACGGTAGAAACTCTGCTAAAACAAGCAAGACAGGCTCTTGAGAAGGCGAAGAGAGAGTGTACTGGAAGCTATTGTGTCAGAGCCAGCGTGCAGGGAGGAGAAGAACGGGAGACGGTTAATACGTCCCGGATCGTATATTCAGAGCCTCTTGCCGCACTGCTGAATTTCAGCGATCTGGGAATTTGTTTTCTGGAAGTGAGGGATCGGGATCAGATCAGGGCGACCTATATCAGCCCGGGATTTTACCGAATGGAAGGTATAGAAGCGGAAACAAAACCGGTTCCATGCCTCTTTGAGGATCTGGGAATCCATCCGGAGATCCAGGAAGAGTATCGTTATATGCTTTTGGAAGCAGCGAAAGGATCCGTGATCACCCATGTCCACAGAATCTCGGGAGATGGAAAGAATTGGCGATGGAGGCGGGTACAGGCTGTACGGACAGAATTTTCCGATAGCGGCGTGCCGGTGATCCTTGAGATTTCCACAGATGTTACGGAGTTGATCGAAACCGAAGAAAAACTTCGGGAGAGTAATGAGCAGTTGTGGATAGCTTTCGGGCAGACACCCAATATTTTTTGGGAGGTAGATCTTGAAACAAAGGATTTTACGCTCTATACCATGGAAGACGATATCAATACAGGAATTATGAAACACAATGTCTTCACTGCGAATTTTCCTGAAGGACTGATCGAAAATGGGATGGTCCATCCGGACTCAGCAGATAACTTCCGTAAATTTGCAAGAGGGATCCTGCGGGGGAAAAAAGCGGATACTGGAAATTTCATTATGAAAAACCAAAAGGACAGCAACTATGGATGGGTGGCACTTACCTACCGGATGCTCTGGAACCGGAGCGGAATACCGATAAAGGCCATCGGCATCAGAGAGCGGATGTCAAGTGTGGTTACCGGCGCCGACTCAATGCTCTACGACAGAAGACCGCTGCCGGAGGCAGTAAGGCACCATCTGATCATCAGAATCGGTGTTAATCTTACAGAGGATCGGGTGGAGGAACTCTGGGAGGAAGGAAAAGAATGGCCGGAATTGATCAGAGAATATACCTATTCAGAGCTGTTTAAGAAGCGGGGGAGCGGAGCCTTTCCTTTCGGGCTGAGCCAGGAGGAGGTATTTCAGGAATTTCAGTCGGAGAAACTGCAGGAGGCATACAAACGGGGAGAACGCTGGCAGGTGAAAAAATACCCGGGAATTGATAAGGGAGGCAATATCCGTTGGGTACGGGCAGTGATCAATCTGCAGAGGAAAGAATGGAATAGAGCTCTGGTGATGTTTCTCTGTGTTTTAGATACCCAGGAACTTCATGAACTGGAAAATGCATATGAGGGAAATATCGATTATGATGAAACCGGACAGATCTATACGATGGATACCTTTTGTCATCTGACCAATATTCTTCTTGACAGGAGTTCTGATCAGTTTTGTGCCATGGCTCTGATCCATGTCAGCGGAGGGGTGGAACAGATGGACGGCCCGGAGGTTTCTCCGGGAAAAAGAGTACGGGATTTCATAGAGATAGCATTTTTGTTTGCCCTTGGTTCCGACTGTCTGGTAGGACACTACAGTGATGACAGGATCCTGGTGTTTTTTTCAACCACGGGTAACCGTTTTGATATTAAACGCCGGCTGGAAGACGCATTTATTTATGTCCGGACCAGTACTGGAGATATTTCGGGTATGGAAAATCTGCGTTTTATCGCTGGAGTTACAGTGGAGACTTCGGAACAGGCAGATTTGGACAAGATGCTGCACCAGGTTTCCAGTCTGTGCAATGTATGGAGAAATGCATCTATGGATGCAGTGGTCTTTTCAGATGAATACGGAAATCTCGACTGGGACGATGGAAGGGATGCGGATATTACGCTGGCCTCAGAGGAAAAACTTTCCCTGAGTGATGAAATAGAGGAACATAAGGCGGCGTTCCGGTGTACAGCAGCTATGCTGAAAAGTGAGACGCTGGAGATGTCTTTGCGGAACGCCTTGGAGGTGATCGGAAAATATTACTGCGCAGACCGGACTTACGAACTGCTGCTGTCAGAGGAAGAGGATCGCAGGGAGGTCGGCATGGTTTACGAGTGGATGGCCCAGGGGAAGCCCAGCATCCGACAGTCGGTCCTGCGGCTGAAAGTGGATAGGATCCCTGTATTGCAGCGATGTATGCAGAAAAGATCGGCAGTTTTTGTGGAGCGGCCGCCGGAGTCCGACAGAGAGCACAAATGGGATTTCATGGCGTATCCGCTTTTGAAAGATGGACAGATCCAGGGATTTCTCTGTGTAGAAAATGCCCATATACATATTAGAGAAAGCGGTCTGCTGGACCTGGTGGCGCCGTATCTGCAAAAGGAACCGGAACGGTATAGGCGGAAAAAGTATAGGATCGACGGTATTTCTAAGGATATCCTGAGCAGTCTTCCCAACAGAAAAGATTTTGAAGAGATGGTCTACACGCTGAATCTGGACAGGAAAAGCACTATGGGGGCCCTTACGGTTGACGTACCGGAACTGTCTGAACTGGACAACACTCGGGGATTTGCTTATGGGAAAGAGATCCTGCTGAATATTGTAGAAGCCCTGGACACCACTTTCGGTATTTCTAAAGTATTCCGGACTGGAGACAATGAGTTTGCCGTACTGTTTCCGAATATCATTTATGAAATTTTTTCCGCCCGGTGCATCCGGATGAGGGCGCTGCTGCAGAAAAAATATCCTGGATATATCCGGGTGGGATATACCTGGGCGAAAGGCGTCTTTTCGGCAGAAAAACTGGTGGAGGAAGCCCGCTCTCTTATGAACAGCGAGGTATCTGAAAATCAGAAATCCCTCCGGAAGGATAGTCTGGCGGAAAATCTGAGCGGCTCCCGGGGCATGGAATCTGTTCCGGTGGTGCGTTATGTGCCCTATTTCCAGCCGAAAATAGATATGCGGGATGGCAGGCTGGTTGGGGCAGAGGCCCTGGTCAGAGGAATCGATAAGAAAGGAAACATAATCAAGCCGGGAAGATTTATCGAAATCCTGGAGGAGAACGGGAAAATCCGGGAGCTTGATTTCTTTATGCTGGAGAGTGTGTTAAAACAACTGTCTCAATGGCACAAAAAGGGCTATGACAAGATCACAGTGTCTGTGAATATTTCCCGTCGGACGCTGTTCAACCCTACGGCACTTGCGTCTATCCTGGCAATCCAGAGCCATTATCCGGAGATCCCTTCCGAGCAGTTGGAGCTGGAGATCACAGAGACTGCCGGAAATATAGAGTTTGCCACCATGGCGGATGTGGTAGATAGGTTCCGGAAATTCGGCATCCGGTTTGAATTAGATGATTTTGGCTCCCGTTATGCAAACCTTGCGGTTTTCAGTAATGTAAAATTTCGGACGATCAAGCTGGACAGAAGCCTGATCAACGATCTTCAGAGCAACGATATCAGCAGAATGCTGGTAGAAAATATCACAGGCATCTGCAAGAATTTTGATATGTACTGTGTGGCCGAGGGAGTAGAGAACAGGGAACAGGTCGATATTTTACTCCGGATGGGCTGTGTTTATGGGCAGGGATATTATTATTCCAAGCCGATACCCGCTCAGGAGTTTGAAGAGAAGTTTTTCGCCAGGTAGGAAAAGCAGACAAGTTCTTACTTATTACTGTAAAGAAAAGATGCGGTTGGATCTGCCCGACCGTTCGGTGAAAGAACAGGAAGGAGACGTTTTCAATGACGAAAGAAAAGAAAATAGATGCTATGCGCCCGGTAAAAGGAGGAAAAAAGGGCGAACCGTTTGTTATCGGAATCGGAGCCTCTGCCGGCGGCCTGGAGGCCTTGCAGCAGTTCTTCAGAAATATGCCGGGAAACAGCGGTCTCAGCTTCGTGGTGGTCCAGCATCTTTCTCCGGATTATAAGAGCCTGATGGCGGATATACTGGGAAAGCATACGGAAATGCGGGTGATACAGGTGGAAAACGGCATGGAGATCGAGCCGGATACCGTTTATCTGATCCCGCCGAAACATAATATGACTATAGAAAATGGACGGCTGCTGCTCCAGGATGTGGAAGTGGGAAAACTGAATCATCCTATAGACAGATTTTTCGCCTCCTTGGCAAAGGAAAAGAAGGATAAGGCCATTGCCGTAGTTCTGTCCGGTACGGGCTCCGATGGTACAAGCGGTATTAAGATCATTAAGGAAAACGGCGGTCTTGTGATCGTACAGCAGCCGGAGACTGCGAAATTTGACGGTATGCCCCGAAGCGTGATCAATACCGGGCTTGCAGATTTCGTTCTCTCGCCAGAGGAGATAGTAGAGGAGATCCTGAATTTTTCAAGCAATCCAATGATCACGAAGCTTCATGAAAAAGAGGTCCTTTTCTCTGATGACGAGACCTTTGCAAGGATTTATACGAACTTGAAAAAGTCAAGCGGTATAGATTTTACCAATTATAAAAGGACGACGATCCTGCGGCGGCTGGAGAGAAGAATGGTGGTGACCCACTGCGGCAGTCTTTCTGAATATGTGGATTTCCTGGAAAGTAATGAAGAGGAGCGCAATACTCTGGCTAAGGAAATCCTGATCGGTGTTACCAGCTTTTTCCGGGATGGAAATTATTTTGAAAAACTGAAGCAGAATGCTGTGTATCCCCTTGTAAAAAACACCGATAAAAACGAGGCTATCCGTGTATGGAGCGCCGGATGTTCCACCGGCGAGGAGGCGTATTCCCTTGCTATTTTGTTCAGTGAAGTCATGGAAGAGACAGGAATCACACGTGATGTGAAGATTTTTGCTACAGATGTAGATACCCGGGCCATCGAACAGGCAGGAAAGGGAGTCTTTACGGAGAGTATCCTGGAGGATGTTTCTCCAGAGCGGCTGTCCAGATATTTTACAAAGAAGAATGAACAGTATGTTGTATCCAAGGAGATCCGCCGGATGATCATTTTCGCTCCCCACAATATGCTGTCGGACCCGCCTTTTGGGCGGCTGGATCTGATCAGCTGCAGGAATGTGATGATTTATTTCCAGCCGGTGCTTCAGAAGACACTGATCGCCATCTTTCATTCTGCGCTGAAGCAGGGCGGATATCTCTTTCTGGGAAAAAGTGAAACTGCCGGGGAATATGGAAATATCTTCCAGCCAGTATGCAGCGCTGAGAAGATCTATATTCATAATGGAGAAGGAAAATTGGAGGATATCAGTCCCTCGACCTTCCATATCCCCAATGTCCATACGATTTCTCCCCAGACTGGAAGCTCATCGGGCCGGGAAAGCGCAACTTACGAACTGGAAAGTACATATATCCATTACCTGGAACAGTTTATGCCGGCTTCTGTTGTGCTCAATGAGGCAGATAATGTGATCCATTTCTTTGGAAACTATCAGGATTATTTGACCATTGCTCCGGGGAAGGCCACGTTTAACCTTTTCGCGATGCTGATCGGAGATCTGAGCCTTGCAGCTTCTACTGCGCTGAACCGCTGCCGTCTGGAGCATGTGCCGGTAACCTATGAGGGGATCGCCGTGGACACCCGGAACGGGCGGAAGGCCGTAGATCTGACCATTGCGCCGGTAATGGGAAAAGACAATACCGATACGGGCCTTGTGGCCGTTTTATTCTGGGAGAAAAAGGCTACGGTGGTTAAGGGGATCACAGAGAAATATGACGTAGACACCACTGCTGCCCGGAGGATCCAGGATCTGGAGCAGGAGCTTCATGAATCACGGGATGATCTAAAGGCTACGATCGGAGAACTGGAAACGGTCAATGAGGAACTGCAGGCGGCTAATGAAGAGCTTCTGACAGCCAATGAGGAACTGCAAAGTTCTAACGAGGAACTGCAGTCCGTCAACGAAGAGCTGTATACGGTCAATACGGAATACCAGCAGAAGCTTGACGAGCTGACTATGCTGACGAATGACCTTTCCAATTTCCTGTCATCGACAATGATCGGAATCCTCTTTGTAGATGGAAATCTGAATATACGGAAGTTTACCGAGTATGTAGGACGGGAATTTCAGTTGATGGAACATGATGTGGGACGATCGCTGCAGATCTTTGCACATAGTTTCCCCCATGAAGATATCATCAAAGATGCCCAGGAAGTGTTAAAGAGCCTGATGCCTATCGACCGGGAAGTTGTTGCTATGAATGGACGCTATTATACGCTGCGTATCGCGCCGTACCGTACAACAGAAAATAATATCCGGGGATTAGTCATAACGATCATAGATTCACTGGGAACGGCAGAGAAAACGCAGGAATGACTGAACGGCTGCCAGCATGCGCAGGCCGGGAAATGACAAGGTTTTTGCAGATCTAATAGCTGAAATAAGAAGTAAGATAAGGACGGATGAAAGATGAAATTTGGCATTGTCAGTGACAGTTCCTGTGATTTATCGTCTCAATATACAGAGCAGGAGCAGGTCACTATCGTATCATTTTATGTATCCTTTGACGGGGAAAAATATCTGAGAGAGGGAAAAGATATCGCGGTCTCTGATTTTTACCAGGAGATGGCGGATAACCAGGGGTGCTACCCTAAGACTTCCATGCCGTCGGTTCAGGATTATATAGATGCTTTTCTGCCTTTTGTGAAAAAAGGAATGCCGGTGCTGTGTATCTGCCTGACGAAGAAATTCAGCGGTTCTATGCAGTCTGCCATAAATGCCAAGGAAGAGCTTTTGGAAGACTATCCGCAGGCCCAGATCTATGTGATGGATTCCCAGGTGGTCACAGCCATACAGGGGCTTTTTGTACAGGAAGCAGTGAGGATCCGGAATATGGGAGCTTCTTTGAAAGAGGCAGTGGAGGCTCTGGAAAAGATCCGAAATACAGGCCATATCTTTTTTACGACAAAAGACCTGAAATATCTGGAACATGGGGGACGGATCGGAAAGGCGGCTTCTCTGGCGGGGAGCGTTCTGAATATCAAGCCGCTTCTCCAGTATTATGACGGAGAACTGGGGCCTACAGAACTGTGCAGGGGCCGGAAAAAGTCGCTCCTGAAAGTCGTTGACATGTTTATGGAGTATCTGGAAAAGAAGAAGATCGATCTTGAGGAATATCTGCTGGTCACCGGCGTGGGACTGGATGTGCCGGAGTATAAGACTTTTAAAGACTATCTGAAAGGAAAACTGATGGAGAAAGGGTATCCGGTAAAAGAATGGCTCCAGATCCAGATCGGCGCCACCATCGGGGTGCATACGGGCCCCTATCCCATTGGAGTGGGGATCCTTAAAAAAGCGGAGATTTAGATCCGGAAATAAAAAATGCTGTATTTCATTGCCTGGTTTTCTGAGACTTTGAAACACAGCATTTTTTATTCCGCGGCAGATCTTATCTCCGGTACCGGTTAAAGCAGGAATAGATTTCCTGCCTCCTTGGCATGGCAAGACCGCAGGGCGTGTAGGAAGAGGAACAGATGCCTGGCAGCCCCTCTTTTTCCAGCTTTTTCTCTAAAAGATCGATAACCTGGGAAAGGCTTTTCCTGTGATCGATAAGATGCTCTCTGGCATATTTCAGCATCTGGCCCAGCGCGGCAGTCTGTTCGGGATCTGCGATCTGCTCGACATATCTTAAATCTATGGTCTCCTTGCCCAGAGAGAAGGAGTCTTTTCCATGGACTTTCAGTTTCAGATCCTTATATCCGTCCCCTTTCACCGGCGGCGCGGTCATGATCCGGTTGGATTTCGGCATAATAAAGGCCGGAGCATGAGAGGCGTTAAGAGGATACTTTCCGCACAGGTCTTTTACTTTCTTTGTGATATCCAGAACCTGATAGCTGTCCATCTGGATCACTGTGTCTGCGATGTGGAAGAAAGCTCCGGAACTGCCGGCAACCAGAATGGTGGAGATCCCGGCTTTTTCATAAAGATCCCGCGCACGCTCCAGAAAGGGAGTGATGGGCTCTTTTTCCCTGCTGATCACTTCCTGCATAAAAGCGTCCCGGACCATGAAGTTAGTAGCTGAGGTATCTTCATCCAGGAGCAGCAGTCTGGTGCCAGACTCCATGCCTTCTACGATCCCGGCAGCCTGGGAGGTGCTTCCGCTGGCATCCAGAGTGGAAAAACAGTGGGTATCCTTTTTATTGGGAAGATCGTTGATAAAAAGGGAGATATCTACATCTTTGATGAAACGCCCGTCTTCAGACCGTAGTTTCAGCGCAGAGGAGTCCGTGATCACATATTCTCTTCCGTCACCGGAAATATGGTTGTAAACCCCCCTTTCCAGAGCGTTCAGCAGAGTGGATTTTCCGTGGTATCCTCCTCCGGCGATAAGTGTTATGCCCTTTGGGATACCCATGCCCCGGATCCGGCCTTTGTGGGGAAGATCCATCTCCACCCGGAGAGATTCCGGAGACAGGAAGGGAATGCTCCCTTTCATAGGCTTCTGGGAAATGCCGCTTTGTCTTGGCAGAATGGAATGATCTGCTACAAAGGCGGCCAGATCCCTTTTCGGAAGCTCCTGACGGATATATTCCTGATCCTCTGCCAGAAAAATCGTCTGTTCGACAATTTTGGCAGACAGATTTTTATAGTACAGGCTTTTTGAAATACACAGAGGAAGGAAATCAAAAAGGATTTTTTCCAGTTCTGGAGCGTTTATAGTTCTCCCGTTTGCAGGAAATCCTACGGTAAAACGGAGAATGATCTCTTCATCTGTGATCTCACAGGCGGTCCGCTCCAAAATCTCCTGACCGCAGCGGGTGATGGAGATCAGGCCGCTTTTCCCGGAGCCTTTCGCCCGGAAACTGTAAGCAGAAATCTGTTCTTCAAATTTTCTGGTGAGAAGGTCCTGAAGAGCGATCCTGGTGACCGGAGACCGGAAACAGAGATCCGGGAATCCGGCTTTTTTTCTGGAAACAGAAATACTTACGTGAGAGGGGGAGGCAAAGGGGTCCCCCTGTACATGATCGATGGACAGAAGATAGTCGGGAAAGCGATAAACTCCTTTCAGGCTTTTATAGGCTGGATAGCTTTTCCGGTTTATAGAGGAAAGCTGTTGCCGAAGCTGTGTGGATGTAAACATACGGAACTCCTTTCGTATATATTTTTATAAAACAAAAACCCTTATGTCCCGAAGACATAAGGGTCAATACCGTGCGTTAGAGGATTCGAACCCCCGGCCTTTTGATCCGTAGTCAAACGCTCTATCCAGCTGAGCTAAACGCACATATAAATTGTTGTTTTCCTTGACAACAGAGACAATTATAAGGGATAATCGGTGAAATGTCAATAAGAAATTTTTAAAAAATTCACTTTTATACTATGACAATACATGATAGAATAAAACCGTAATACACGATTTGGGAGGAGGGGGCTTTATGTTTTGGGATCGGATAGGACTGAAGACGGATGGAAAAGAGAAATTCCGGAGAAATTATGGTAGCTGTGTTCTGGTCAGCCTGATCATCAGTCTGATAACAGGAACCGGGGTCACCACTTATATAGACAGGTGGATGGATGACCATATATTTGCTTTATGGATCCTGATCCCAGGGGCGGTGGTCCTTTTAATACAGATCCTGGTATTTTCTGTACTGGAAATGGGAGCCTGCAGATTTTATGTGGAAAACCGGGATTATCAGGCGGGGATTTCCAAGATCCTTTTCGGATTTCAGTCCGGCCATTACGGAAATGTGGTGCTTGTGATGTTCCTTAGAGATCTGTTCATATTTTTGTGGACACTGCTTCTGATCGTTCCGGGTATTATAAAAACTTACGAGTACAGGATGGTCCCTTATATTCTTGCGGAACAGCCGGATATCAGCAGCACCGATGCTTTTGCTATCAGTAAGGAAATGATGAGAGGACAGAAGCTGGAAGCTTTTGGACTGGATCTTTCTTTTATCGGATGGTGGCTGGGTTCTGTGATCACATGCGGGATTTTAGGGATTTTCTGGGTATCGCCTTATCAGGCGGCTACAAATGCAGAGCTTTACGCAGTTTTGAGAGACGACTGGATCAGAAGACATTCAGGCCGGGAGAATTAAGGCGCGGACACGATTATTTTTAAAGGAACGACAGCGATCGGATCATGGCCGTGCCGGTACACTGGCAGTGACAGGAAGAAAGGGGATTATAAATAATGGGTGAAGAATTGGAATTCAGGACCGCGGTAGGCGGTTACAAGAAAGATGATGTTCTGGAATACGTGGAAAACATGAACGATAGGCTTGATCAGATGACCAGGGCTCATGAGAAAGAGACAAAGGGATATCAGGACAGGATCCAGGAACTGGAAGATCTGTTGAAGCAGGAAGAAGGAAAATGCACCGTGCTGGCAGAAGAACAGGATGAGCGTCTGGAGAGCCTGACTAAGGAAAACAACCGCCTGCAGGAGGAACTGACGGTTTCTGAAGAGAAGCTGAAACTTACCCAGCAGGACTATCTGAAGACGGAACAGATGAAAAATATGATCAAGGACAAGCTGGCCAGAGAAATCCTCCGTCTGAGAGAAGAGAATAAGATCCTGAAGGAAAAACTGGAAGAGGCCAGGGGGAAAATCGGAAGCAGAGCGGATTATGAAGGAGTACATAGTGCGGTATCAGAAGTCCAGTATAAGATCGCAGAGTACGTGAATGTCCTGAATAAAACCCAGCAGAAGCTGGCAGGTACCTATCAGGATATGAACAGTATTAAAAAACGGATCGCAGAACAGATTGAAAAGATTGAAAAAGAAGTGGCACAGGAAGAAAAATAGGGTAAAAAATACCCCTTCGGTGGGTGCTAAATATGTACCGTTGGCACACAGCACCGCCAAATGGACATGCCAGTATGTCCGCTTGGCTCGCTGCTGGCAGGAATCAAAGAAAAGCCGCCGCGTAAAGAACTGATCTTCTCAGGACTTTACGCAGCGGCTTTTTTGAAAATTAGGAATCCTTTTCTGAAGTCTGGAGCTTTTCCTCCATGAGACGGGTGTGACGCTTAATAGCCTCAAAGCTTTCTGCGCTTATCACATGTTCCATACGGCAGGCATCCTCTGCAGCTACTTTAGGATCAACTCCCAACTGCTCCAGCCATGAGCTGAGAAGACGATGGCGCTCGTATATCTTGTCAGCGATCGCTTTCCCAGAAGGGGTAAGGGTGATGAATCCATCGTGATCCATTTGGATATATCCGTTCAGACGAAGATTTTTCATAGCGACACTGACGCTGGGTTTGGAAAAATTCAGTTCATTGGCGATATCGATAGAACGTACCTGCGGTTTACGGTTTCCGATGATCAGAATAGTTTCCAGATAATTTTCTGCTGATTCCTGTATCTTCATGACAGCGGCTCCTTCCTATAATGTATTTATAAGATACCAGGGTCGAATATGGGGAGGATTGTGACGGCAGGCAACAGGTCACGATCCGGGGTATCGTAGCCGGGATCTTTGTCCCGGCGTCTTTATACTAGGATATCATATTTTCAGGGGAAGTTCAAACATAAGAAAAAGTTTATATTTACATCCGAAAGCTTTTGTAATAGAATAAAAGGCAGGATTTAGCTGCATTCAGGCAGTAGAAGATACTAAGGTTGTTTAGATATATCAGACGGATATGGATGTCCGCTCTGAACCGGTTTCAGGAGGATAAAATATGAGCAATGTGATAATACCGGAACACTATCATTCCTGTTTGTCCAGGTACGAGACCCAGGAAGCTATCGGGGTGATCAAGCATGTGATGGAAAAGAAGCTGTGTATGGCTTTAAAGCTGAAAAGAGTGACGGCCCCGCTGTTTGTAGACCCGGCTTCCGGATTAAATGACGATCTGAACGGAGTGGAAAGACCTGTTACTTTTGATATCCCGGATGCGGGAACCCAGGCTCAGGTAGTCCATTCTCTGGCAAAGTGGAAACGAATGGCCCTCTATCGTTACGATTTTCATGTAGGAAAAGGACTTCTCACAGATATGAATGCGATCAGAAGAGACGAAGAGCTGGATAATCTTCATTCTGTATATGTAGATCAGTGGGACTGGGAAAAGATCATAACAAGAGAAGACCGAAATCTGGAATACCTGAAAAATACGGTGAACCGTATTGCGGGAGCTATCTGCAATGCTCTGGATGAGGTGAAATATCAGTATGAAAATCTGGATACAGAGCTTTGCAGGGAGGTTTCTTTTATTACTTCTCAGGAATTGGAAGATATGTATCCTGAAGTTTCTCCAAAGGAGAGGGAGAATCTCTATGTAAAAGAGCATAAGACTGCTTTTATCATGCAGATCGGAGACCTGCTGGCTTCCGGTCAGAAACATGACGGCAGAGCTCCTGATTATGACGACTGGAAACTGAATGGGGATCTGCTGTTCTGGCATGAACCTCTTCAGTGCGCATTGGAAATCTCTTCTATGGGAATCCGTGTAGATGAAAGATCTCTGGATGAGCAGCTTACTAAGGCGGGCTGTGATGAAAGAAGAAAGCTGCCATTTCACAAAATGCTGCTGGAGGGAAAACTTCCCCTTACCATCGGCGGTGGGATCGGGCAGTCCAGGATCTGTATGCTGCTTTTGAAAAAAGCGCATATCGGAGAAGTACAGTCTTCTATCTGGGATGAGAAGACATTAAAGGCCTGTGAAGAGGCTGGGATTGAGATCTTGTAGTAAGTAGCCTGAACATAAGCGAAGAGTTGCCATTTATGGATTTATAGTGAAATAAGTTATATTTTACGGACAGAATGGCAGGAGGTTAAGATTGAAATTAAAAAAGCTGAAGAAAGTATTGGCTCTATCTGTTGCGGTATCTGTTGCGGTTCCGGGAAGTGTTTGGGCAGCGGCGCCGGGAGAAAAAATGTCAGTAGAGGAATATGAAGCCGGAGGCGGATGTCTGCCGGAGGGGTTTCATTACATATTAGATGAGAACGGACTTGTGACGATCCTGGATGATGGCAGCGCAGCGATGGAGGAGAATATATCAGAAGAAACCGAAGATCCGGGGACAGAGATATCAGAAGAAATCCAAGATCCGGAAACAGAGACATCAGAGGAAGAAACCCAAGATCCGGAAACGGAGATACCAGAGGAAGAAACCCAAGATCCGGAAACGGAGACATCAGAAGAAATCCAAGATCCGGGATCGGAGATGCCGGAAGAGGGGACAGAAGATCCCGCGCCGGAAAATCCGGAATCCGGAGATGTAGAAGGAAATCAGCCTGAAGCGCCGGAAAGCGGAGAAGGCGAGGAAATGGAAAGCGAAACTCCGGAAGGAGAAAATGCAGAAGAGATTACTCCTGAAGCGCCGGAGGGAGAAGAAACAGAAACCCCGGAAGAGGAAGAAACCGGAGAAACACCAGAAGAAAATAGTGAGGAACCTGAGAATGAGACTCCGGAAGCCTACGAGGCCAGAACCGGATATGTGCTGCCGGAAGGATATCAGTATGTTCTGGATGAAAACGGCTTTGTGATCCTTTTGGAGAACGGTTCTCCTCAGATTGAAGCAGTCAGCGAAGAGGCGCCTTCTACTAACGAGGAACTTGTGGCCAAGCAGCAGATCGTACAGCTTCCGGTAATGGTGGAAGACTTCCGCTTCTGGACAGTGGCCAGAAAATATGCTTTTGCCGTTGATAACATTGAGATCAAGGAGGAAATGGATCAAGGATCCAGAAGCATCGGAAGCCTGGAAAAAGACGGACTGTGCTATATTCTTAAGGAAGAAGATGGCTGGCTGTATGTGGAGTCTGGAAGAGTCAGAGGTTTTGTACAGACAGAACAGGTGATGACCGGCGATGGGGCCCAGGAACTTCTTACAAAATATCAGGAACAGGCAAAGGAAAAAGCCGCTGCGGAAGGTACTGAATATACCGGCATCGAAGGAACGGCGCCTATGGCTCAGGAATTAGTTCCGTGGCTGGAAAACAATGCTTTTTTATATCTGAGAGCTACGGTAAATCAGACAGTTGTGGATAAAGATTATGCAGTAACCACTGCAAGCCTTCTGAATGTAAGAGAGGGAAAAAGCACAGACGCTAGGATCGTAGGTACTCTTTCCCAGGGAAGTCTCTGCTATATTCTGGCGGACAAGGATCAGGATTGGGTATACATAGAATCCGGAGATGTCCGGGGATTTGTAAGCAGACAATATATTGATTATGGTGAATCTGTAAAGACTGCTGTGGAGCAGGCCGGAGAGGAAAGTTATGCTACGGCTGATAAGCTGGTGGAGCCCGGCGACAACCAGGCCTGTTATTATACCCTCACTTCTGTGAAATCAGGAGTACCGGGAGGAGAGGTGAGAAGCTCTGTTGTAGAATTTGCTTCTCAGTTCATTGGAAATCCTTATGTCTGGGGCGGTACAAGCCTGACGGAAGGGGCTGACTGCTCAGGATTTGTCCAGAGCATTTATAAGGAATATGGAGTAGACCTTCCAAGGGTTGCAGCGGATCAGGCTCAGTATGGGACCAAGATCGCTGTGGAAGACGCCCAGCCGGGAGATCTGATCTTTTATGCAAAGGACGGTTATATATACCATGTGGTGATCTACGCGGGAAACGGAAAGACAGTTGAGGCTATGGGTACCAAATACGGTATTGTCCAGGGAAACCTGAATACAGCTAACGCTGTGTGGGCTACGAGAGTGCTGGATGATACAAATTATGTATATTCCAGCGGAGACATCGCAGAAGTCAACGCTACAGAGGATATGTACGGGGAATATCTGGGAAATTATAAACTGACCTATTACTGCTCCTGCGAGCTGTGCTGTGATGTGGAGACAGGAATTACGGCTACCGGCACTCCGGTAGTGGAAGGCCAGACTATTGCAGTAGATCCAAACGTGATCCCATATGGCACGCAGGTTATTATCAATGGTCATGTATTTACCGCAGAGGACTGTGGCGGAGCGATCGAGGGCAACCGGATCGATATTTACGTCAACGACCATGACAGGGCAAATGCACTGGGCGTAAATTACGCAGACGTATATTTAGTTAAATAAAAGTTTTGATATAAAGAAAAGGGAAGTTTCCAGGACGGTGGTCCTTGGAAACTTCCTTTTTTGGATCATAAAGAAAGATAATCTCTCCACACATAACCGGTCTGCCCTTCATAGATCACCCGGTACCAGCCATTTGCGCAGATCCCTGTGACGGTTACAGAATCTCCTCCGTCCAGGATCCCTAATATTTCAGATCCGCTCTGGGCGTCGGCCCGGACATTGACAGAGCTGACCACGTAGGCAGTCTGACGGGTGGATTCTACCTCAACGCCGCTGTCAGGAAGATCCTGGCCGGCCTCTGTTTCTTCTTCCTCATTTTCAGAATAAGTTCCGTCTTCTGACCTGGAAATACCGTCTCTGGCTTTTTCTGCCAGTGCCATAACGCTGGAATTATCCTCTTCGGTTATGATCCTGCGGACCCGGACATTGCTGGTATCTGTGCCGTCTATTCCTCCTACGTAGATGAGCGTTACCTCATTGCCGGGAATGATCCCGTTTACGCATTCGACTTCTGTAGAGGAGCAGTCTTCAAAGGAGAGCTCCTGTCCCTCATCTGTTTCAATAGAAATTTCTGAACCGGTATACTTTGTAAGCGTTCCTGTCATGGAGGAAGAAACCGCATCCAGTTCCGCTTCTTCTTCCTCCCGGGAATTTCTTCCGCTGCAGGCGGAAAAAGAGAGAAAGATGGTCAATGTCATCATCAGCAGCAAAAATTTTCTCATTCAAATACCTCCTGTTTCAGATAGGATAATAGATTCAAAAGTATTTTATGCCAGCATTCGTTTTTCCAAGTGCTTCCGGAAGATCAGCAGAAAAGCCACAGAGGACATGACCGCGCTGATCCCGTCTGCCAGAGGCTGGGCGTAGAAGGCGCTTCTGGCTCCGAAGAATGCAGGGAGGACGATGGTAAATAACATGTAGTCTCCCTTCCGGAATACAGAAAGAAAGAGCGCGGTCTTACTTCTTCCCAGGGCTGTAAATCCATCTACAAATACGTACTGGAAGCTGAGAGGAATGATCATCAGGGTGAATACATGTATCCCCCATACGCACAGATCGGTCTGTCCGGGATCTCTGGTGAAGATACGGATGAAATACTCCGGAATCGTTCTGGACACCAGGAACATCATGGCGGTGAAGCACAGACACAGCAGCAATATGTATTTTTCCGCCGATTTTACCCGGTCAATGTTTTTCGCACCGTAATTGTAGCTTAAGATTGCCTGTGTCCCGCTGGAAATCCCCAGCATGGGACCGGTGATCAGCATCATGTAGCTCTGCACGATGGTAGCGCAGGTGATCAGCAGATCGCCCTCGGAGGGTCCGCCATAGGACTGGAGTACGGTATTGAGTACAATAAGGATCACGCTGTCTGTGGCCAGGATCAGGAAGGGAGAAATCCCCAGAGTCAGGATCTTCTGGAGGATCACAGGCGATAAATTTCTTTTCCTGAGAAGGGTGATCTTTACAGGGATCTTTTTGCCGGTGAGAAAGCGAAAGGCAAAGGCACAGGATACAAACTGGGCGATCACTGTGGCGATAGCTGCTCCGGCTACATTCATATGAAATCCGAAAATAAATACAGGATCCAGCAGGATATTGGTCAGCGCGCCTATGATCACCGTAAGCATGCCGATCCCGGGAAAGCCCTGGCAGGTAATGAAATAGTTCAGCCCCACAGCCATAAGGGCGAAAAAGGTACCTGCCGTGTAAATGGTCAGGTAAGAATCCGCATAGGGGAAAGTAGCGGCACTGGCGCCGAACCAGTTCAGCAGATGTCTCTTGATCAGCAAAAAGAAGAAGGTCAGAAGTGCCGAGAACAATACCAGCAGAATAAAACTGTGGGCCAGTATGTTTTCCGCCTGTTTCTTTCTGCCTGCCCCCATGCGCATGGCCATTAAAATAGAACCTCCCAGTCCTATCAGAGTTCCGAAGGAAGTCAGGAGGGTAACAATAGGACCGCATACGCCCACCCCTGCAAGTGCCTCATCACCGATCCTGGGGATATTTCCGATAAACATCCGGTCCACGGTACTGTACAGCACATTCACAAACTGAGCGATCATAGATGGAACTGCCAGTTTCAGGACCAGCAAAGGAACTTTGTCTTTTCCTAAATCTGTTGTCTTTTGCATTTTTCATTGGTTCTCCTTTTCCTATTGATTTTAATACGGATTGTGAGAAAAGAAAAGAGAAAATACTTGCTTACTATAAAATGCCTATGCTATACTGATTTTATAAAGAACGAGGAATGTGAGGGCTGTTGTGTAAGACCGGAGGTTTTATGCGGCAGTCCCTTTTCTGGTAACAGGAGAAATGATATGTTAAAGATCAGAGAATACGTTAAAGTAAAGGATTTGGAGGAAGCCTACCAGCTGAATCAGAAGCGCTCTGCCTGCGTCCTGGGAGGAATGGTCTGGCTGAAGATGGGAAACCGGAATGTGGGAACCGCCATAGACCTGTCCGGGCTGGGACTGGATACTATTGAAGAAGATGAGGAAGGTTTTCGCATTGGGGCTATGGTAAGTTTGAGGGATCTGGAGACCCATAAGGGACTGGAAGCCTATACAGGAGGCGCAGTAAAAGAGAGTCTCCGGCATATCGTAGGGGTACAGTTCCGCAACTGTGCCACAGCAGGGGGCAGTATTTTCGGAAGATTCGGTTTTTCCGATGTTCTTACAATGTTTCTTGCCATGGATTCTTATGTGGAACTATATAAGGGCGGCATCCTTCCAATGGAAGAATTTGTCCAGATGAAACGGGATCGGGATATCCTGGTACGGATCCTGGTGAAGAAAAGGCCGGCGGCTATGTCCTATATAAGCCAGAGAAACAGCAGTACGGACTTCCCTGTCCTGGCCTGCGGAGTTTCTCTTTTTGAAGACGGAGAGACAAGAGCAACCCTGGGAGCCTGTCCTTATAAGGCGGTTCTTGTAAAAGACGAAGAAGGGATCCTGAGGGATTTCCTGAAGAAAGATTCCGAAGAGCAGGAGAAGGCAGCAGAAGCTTTTGCCGCTTACGCAAGGGAACATGTCCGCACAGGGAGCAATATGAGAGGATCGGCTCAGTACAGGAGCCATCTGGTCCAGGTATTGGTCAAAAGAGCACTGATCCAGGCAGGAGGTAAAGAACATGGAAATAAAATTTTGGCTTAACGGAAGAAAGATCCAGACACAGATCCAGGCAGACACCCTTCTCCTGGACCTGTTGAGAGAAAAGGAATGTTACAGTGTAAAGAGAGGCTGCGAGACGGCCAACTGCGGTCTGTGCACAGTTCTGGTTGAGGATAAGCCTGTATTATCCTGCAGTATGCTGGCTGCCAGAGTGGAAGAAAAACACGTGGTCACTTTAGAGGGACTTCAGGAAAAGGCAGAGGAACTGGGAGGATTTCTGGCAAGAGAGGGAGCAGAGCAGTGCGGTTTCTGTAATCCGGGATTTATGATGAACATTTTTGCCATGGAAAAAGAACTCGACGATCCTACGGAAGAAGAGATCAATGAATATCTGGCAGGGAATCTCTGCCGCTGTTCAGGTTTTATGGGACAGACCAGGAGTATCTTAAAGTACCTGGCATATAAGAAAAAACAAAGAGAGGGGGAAGGACAATGAGATATGTGAATCAGCCTATAGTGAAAAAAGACGCAATGGCTCTGGTGACCGGAAAGCCGGTTTATACAGATGATATTGCTCCGAAAGACTGTTTGATCGTGAAGGTGCTGAGAAGTCCTTATGCCCATGCTCTTATCGAAGAGATCCAAACAGACGCGGCTATGAAAGTGCCGGGGATCGCCTGTATCCTTACATATAAAGATGTTCCCCAGCAGCGTTTTACCCTGGCGGGACAGACTTATCCGGAGTTCAGCCCTTATGACAGACTGATCCTGGATCAGAGAGTCCGGTTCGTAGGAGACGGAGCGGCTATTGTGGCAGGAGAGACAGAGGCGGCAGTGGATAAGGCATTGAAACTCATCAAAGTAAAATACAAAGTCCTTCCTGCAGTGCTGGATTTCCATAAAGCCAAGGATAATGAGATCCTGATCCATCCGGAGGATAACTGGGAAGCTAAGATGCCTGTGGGAGCGGATAACAAGAGAAATCTCTGTGCCCAGAAGGAAGAGAGTCTGGGGGATGTAGACGCTCTGTTGAAAGAGTGTAAATATGTGGTGGACAGGACTTATCACACCAAGGCAAATCAGCAGACTATGATGGAGACCTTCCGGGCCTACACTTATCTGGATCATTTCGGAAGACTGAACGTAGTAGCTTCTACCCAGGTTCCCTTCCATGTGCGGAGGATCCTGGGCCGGGCTCTGGGTATCGGGGCTTCGAAAGTCCGGGTGATCAAACCCAGGATCGGAGGAGGATTCGGCGCAAAACAGACAGCAGTTTGCGAGATGTATCCGGCCATTGTGACTATGAAGACCGGAAAGCCGGCAAAGATCGTCTATTCCCGGTATGAGTCTCAGATCTGTTCCTCTCCCCGTCATGAGATGGAGGTAAGGGTACGGCTGGGAGCGGATGAGAAGGGAACTTTGAAAGCTATTGATATCCATACACTGTCCAATACAGGGGCTTATGGAGAACATGGACCTACCACAGTAGGACTTTCCGGACACAAGCCGCTGGGCCTTTACCGGAATACAGAGGCTTACCGGTTCAGCTATGAGGTAGTATATACCAACCAGATGTCTGCCGGAGCTTACCGGGGATATGGAGCCACCCAGGGGATTTTTGCACTGGAGTCTGCGGTAGACGAGCTGGCCCATAAGATGAAAATGGATCCGGTGGTATTCCGGGAGATGAACCTGTCAAAGGAAGGCTGCCGGTTTATCGGTTACGATGGAAGTCCCTGGGTGACCAGCTGTACTCTGGACAAGTGTCTTGCAAGGGCGAAAGAGATGATCGGATGGGATGAAAAATATCCCTGCCGTGATATGGGCAATGGAAAGGTCCGGGCAGTGGGAGCCGCTATTGCCATGCAGGGCTCTTCTATTGCCAAGGTAGACGTGGGAGGAGCTTCCATTAAATTAGGAGAGGACGGTTCCTATACACTGGGCCTGGGCGCCACGGATATGGGTACCGGCTGTGACACCATCCTGTCCCAGATGGCGGCAGATGTGCTGGAAACAGACTTTGATAACATTGTGGTATTTGGCGTAGACACAGATATCTCTCCATATGACTCAGGTTCTTATGCTTCTGCTACTACCTATGTAACAGGAATGGCGGTAGCAGACGCCTGCGAACAGCTGCGGGAAAAGATCAAAGAACTGGGAGCTTCCATGCTGGATACGGAGCCGGACCAGGTAGAATTTGACGGAAAACGTGTGTATAAATTAAATGGTGAGGGAGAGGTGTCTCTGGAGGCGGTAGCGGTAAAGGGAACCAGCGGAAATAATACCAGTCTCCAGGCGGGCGCAACCCGTTCCTCCCAGATCTCTCCGCCGCCTTTTATGGCCGGTATCGTGGAACTCGAGATCGACAAGGAGACAGGCGCTTTGGAGATCCTGGACTATGCGGCAGTGGTAGACTGCGGCACGCCTGTGAACCCTAATCTGGCAAGAGTCCAGACAGAAGGAGGACTGGCCCAGGGCATCGGCATGGCTCTTTATGAGGATATCCAGTACAATGACCGGGGACAGATGCGGAATAATTCTTTTATGCAGTATAAGATCCCTGCCCGTACAGATCTGAAAAATATCCGGGTAGAGTTTATTCCAAGCTATGAAAAGAGCCATCCCTTCGGCGCTAAGTCCATTGGAGAGATGGTGATCAATACCCCTTGCCCGGCTATTGCAAACGCCGTATACAACGCAGTAGGAGTCCGTATCCGGGAAATGCCTATTACGCCGGAAAAGATCGCCATGGCATTGGCGGATGAAAATAAGACAGAAGATTAGGAAGAGAAGAAACATGAGCCAAGAGACAGCAAAAGAACTGATGGAATTTATTGAGAAAAGCCCTACCAGCTTTCATGCCGTAAAGACTATGGGAGATATGCTGGACAGGGAAGGCTACATAAAACTGGAAGAAAAAGACAGGTGGCATCTGGACCTGGGAGGAAAATATTATACTACCCGGAACGGATCCGCCCTGATCGCTTTTTCCATTCCAAGGGGAGAACTGACAGGATTCCGGATCATTGCCAGCCACAGCGATTCCCCAAGTTTTAAGATCAAGGAAAATCCGGAGATCCTGGTGGAAAACCAGTATGTGAAACTGAATACAGAGGGATACGGAGGAATGCTCTGCGCTCCCTGGATGGACCGTCCTCTTTCTGTGGCTGGACGGATCGCTGTAAAAGAGGAAGGGAAGATCGTCACCAGACTTGTGGATATAGACCGGGATCTGGTGATGATCCCCAACCTGGCTATCCATATGAACCGGGAAGCCAATAACGGGTATAAATATAATCCCCAGAAGGATCTTCTTCCTCTGTTTGGAGAAGCTTCCGCAAAGGGAAAGTTCCAGAAGATCCTGGCAGAAGCTGCGGGGGTAAAAGAAGAAGAGATCCTGGGCCATGATCTTTTTTTGTATAACCGTCAGAAAGGAACTATCTGGGGCGCAGAGGAAGAATTTATTTCTATTGGAAGGCTGGATGATCTTCAGTGTGCCTTTGCTTCTTTGAAAGGTTTTCTGGCAGGCCCTAAGGAAAAATACGGGGCGATCCATTGTGTGATGGATAATGAAGAAGTGGGAAGCGGAACAAAGCAGGGCGCTGCGTCAACCTTCCTTTATGATGTGCTCCTCCGGATACAGAAAGGTCTGGGAGGAGATTATGAGGATCATCTCCGGTGTGTGGCAGACAGTTTTATGATCTCGGCAGACAATGCCCATGCGGTCCATCCGAACTATACGGAGAAGGCTGATCCGGTGAACCGGCCTTTTCTCAATAAGGGAATCGTCATCAAACACAGCGCGAATCAGAAATACTGTACCGATGGCTATTCCGCTGCTGTGTTTAAGGATATCTGCCGCCGGGCAGGAGTTCCTTTTCAGACTTTTACCAACCGGTCCGATATGCCGGGGGGATCTACGCTGGGCAACATTTCCATGGCCCAGGTGTCTGTGAATGCAGTGGATATCGGCCTTCCACAACTGGCTATGCACTCTCCTTACGAGACAGCAGGAATCGAAGATACCGATTATTTTATAAAGGCAGCCACTGTATTTTTTGAATAGAATAAAATGATGTTGGGGGCAAAAGCACCCAACTATGATACCTACGGATTGCTACGTGCTACGCACTCATACAATCCGCCCCGATATTTGCATATCGTGGGATTAGACCTTTTGACCATGGTATCATAAAATTTCAGGTGCACTTTCTTCCGTGATAGGGAAGAAGGTGCATTTTTTCGCCTTTGACGTGGAAACCAAATCCCAGGTTGGCGCCGGAGTCTGTAGTACAGCCGCTGTCTTCTTCTTCCAGGAGCTCATAGCCGGCTTCTTTCAGGGAAGTATGGAAATACTCCAGGTTAAAATTTTTATAGTAGGATTCCGGATACTGGCTAAGAAGCTGTTTCATGGATCTGGGGGCATGATCAAAGTAAAAGTAAGTGCCAATAAGGTCTGCCTTCGGCGCAAGATAAGGAAACAACTCTTTATATAAGAAGGTATCGTGATAAAAGTTATGTTCATTTGCCGCAAAGAAATCCAGATGCAGGTCGATACAGCCAGGCTTCAGAGGAAAGCAGGTACTGCTGTCTGCCAGATACAGGATATCCAGATCCGGCGCCTGTTTCTCAATGAGCCTTTTATACATAAGAAGGGTCTCCGGATATTTGTCAATGATGACATAACGGCTGTTTCCAGGCAGGTATTCCAGATGATTGTGGATGAAAAACCAGGCATTTATATAAGTTTCACAGATAACTTTGTTCTGGAGACCAACTTCTTTCATGTTTTTCAGCATATGGTTGTAGGAACCCTGGAACAGGCTGATCAGATCCGGGGGAAGATCTTTATATAATTCCCGGGTCAGATCCGGAGCGTCCTGAAGGTTGTGGTTTTTATTGGGGGTCATCAGGATACCGTGACGGATTTCTGTCTGATAACCGCAGGAACAGGACAGGATCCCTTCAGATATATACCGATGGTTCATTTCTACTTCCGTCATGGATAGATCCCCGCCGCAGCAGGGGCAGCACAGCAGAGAAAGCATGGAAAGAGGAACGCCGGTTCTGGCAGCAGGGGCAGATACGGGAATTTCCAGTTCCTGTATCTTTTTTTCCAGCCTGTCAGCAACCTCTTTCTTGTGCGCCATTTCCTGGAGACAGAGATGCCGTTTGTTTTTGTACATTTCCCTTAATTCCATGAGATCCTGAGGATCTGCAAAGCCGGAAACTCTTTTTAGGGACAGAAGGATATGGATCTCCCGGAGAGTAAAATCCAGATCCTTTAGTTCCAGGATCCACTCCAGATCTTTGCAGGTAGCTTCGTCAAAGACGTACTGTCCCCTGGGTCTGGGAGGGACCAGGAGACCGTAATGGATATAATAGTAGAGATTGTCAATGGATATATGATAAAGTTCGGATACTTTTCCTATACGCATGGGTGCTTCAGAAACCTTTCTTAAATTTTGGTATATGAACTGCAAGGCGGTTAAACCGGGAATTCCCCTTTTAATCTTTGTTTTATGGTAGCATAAACACGGAGTATACTCAAGGTTTGAAGAAAAAAAAGAGAAAAAACAAGATTGACATGGACCCGGCTCGATATTTTATAATATGGATTATGATGTCAGAGCCGGAAATCATGGCTCCTGCAGTTCCACAGATCTGCAGCCGGACATCCAGGATAAAACATGGAGGCATTATACTCAGGGAGGTTTAGATAAGTTATGAAGATTTTAAAAGAAGCCTGTGTACGGACAGAAGAAGATAAAAAGAAGCTTACGCAGACGGTAGGCGATATGATAGATGATGTGAGGAAGAGAAAAGATGAAGCGCTAAGAGAATATAGCCGGAGGTTTGACGGCAGTACAAGATCTGTATTCCTGGTTTCAAAAGAAGAGATCCAGGAAGCTTATACCCAGCTTACAGAACAGGAGATCCAGGATCTGAAGAAAGCGGCGGAACATATCCGGGCTTTTGCCAGGGCGCAGAGAGAAACCATAAAGCCCCTGGAAAATTTCAGCCCTGCGCCGGGGATCTTTCTGGGACACAGGATCATTCCGGTAAAGTCCTGCTGCTGCTATGTACCGGGAGGAAATTATCCTCTTTATTCTACCGCTCTTATGCTGGTGATCCCGGCCAAGGCCGCAGGAGTAGAACGGGTAGCGGCCTGTTCTCCGGTTATGAAAGGAACGGACCGGATCAATCCCAAAACCCTGGCGGCCATGGATATTGCAGGAGCAGATGAGATCTATGCCGTAGGGGGCGCCCAGGCTATTGCGGCATTTTCTTATGGAACAGAAGAAATCAGGCCGGTAGATATGATCGTAGGTCCTGGCAATCAGTATGTGACAGAGGCAAAGAGACAGTGCTACGGACAGGTAGGAATCGATTTTGTGGCCGGTCCCAGCGAAGTGCTGGTCATTGCAGACGGCAGCGGCACACCGGAAATCGTGGCCGCGGATCTTCTGGCGCAGTCAGAACATGATCCTAATGCAAAAGGTATGCTGATCACTACAGATGAAAAATTCGGACAGGCGGTTATCCAGGCGGTTGAAAAAGAACTGGGCTGGCTGCCTACAGCATCCATTGCCCGGAAATCCTGGGAGACCTATGGAGAAGTGGTGCTGGCAGACAGTATGGAAGAGGCGGTACAGACTGCTAATGATTATGCGCCGGAACATCTTGAACTGAACGTACAGGAACCGGATGCAATAAAAGAACAGCTTTATAATTACGGGTCTTTATTTATCGGGGAAAATACGGCGGAAGTTTTCGGAGATTACGCTTCCGGTACCAACCATACGCTTCCCACGCTGAGAGCTGCCAGATATACCGGCGGCGTGTGGGTAGGGACTTTCCTGAAAACCTGTACCCATCAGAGTATGACGCCTGAAGCAATGAAAGAACTGGCGCCTCTGGTAGAAAGAATGGCTCAGGGGGAGGGCTTAATGGGACACGCCCAGGCGGCAAAGGTGAGAAGAGAAAAATAAACCTTGAAAAACCTGGTAGAATGTGCTAATATATGATAAAAGTGTAATAAATATTACAAAAGTATTACAGAACTTTGCTAAAACTTGTTAACAGATTTTACTAGGGAGAGGTATTTAGGACTATGAAAAAAAGATTGATATGCCTGTCACTGATTTTTGCGATGACAGCTACTCAGATTGTTCCTGTTGCAGCTGCCAGAAAGGATGAAGTACAGGCCCAGAAGTCAGCAACCCAGAGTAAGCTTTCCGATGCACAGGCGAGAGTAAATGAACTCCAGAGTCAGAAGAGCGCACTGATGAGCCAGATCAGCTCTACACAGCAGGAACTGGTAGGAGTTATGACCCAGGTGAATATGCTTAATGAAAGCATTCAGGAAAAGGAAGCTGACATACAGGCAACACAGAAGAAACTGGAAGAAGCCCAGGCAGAACGGGACAAACAATATGAGGATATGAAGAAACGTATCCAGTACCTCTATGAGAATGGAGGAAGCACGTCCTGGGCCCAGGCCCTTTTGGAGTCCAGCAGCATTGCAGACATGCTTTCCAAGATGGAAACAAGCCAGAAAGTATACGATTATGACAGAGAAGCCCTTCAGAAACTGAAAGATGCGGTACAGGATGTAGAGGATCTGGAGGAACAGCTGGAGACAGAGAAAGCAGAACTGGAAGGCAGTAAACAGGAACAGGAAGGAATCCAGCAGTCACTGGAATCCCAGATGTCCAGCCTGAAAGCTTCCGCTTCTGACTATGACACTCAGATTGCTTCTGCGCAGGCGCAGGCGCAGCAGTATCAGCAGTTGATCGAGCAGCAGAATGCGGAACTCCAACAGATACAGGAAGAGGAGGAAGCGGCAGCAAAGGCTGCGGCAGCTCAGGCCTCTGCAAAGAAGACAGATACACAGAAAACTTCCGGTACGGAAGATAAGCAGGCTGCACAGACAGCGGGAACACAGGAAAAAACTGAGAGTACAAAGGAAAATACTCAGCAGGAGACGGCTTCTGATGCGACGGAAAGCAGTAGTAAAAATGAGAATACAGCTTCCAAAGAAAATGCTGCTATAGAAGAGACACAGACGGATACAGTTTCTCAGCCAGAAGCAGAAGATACAACTGAGGAAGCAACTGCTTCTCAGCCGGAGAAGGAAGATACGACGACTCAGCCAGAGATGGAAGAAGAGGATCAGTCCTCCCAGGTGGAAGAATCCACGCCAGTACAGGATTCTTCTGTACAGGAAACTCCCTCCCAGCCATCTGTTTCAGAGGAAGAAACAACAGAAGATGTGTCTTATAACAGCAGCGTAGGCGAAGCTATTGTGGCATATGCAAGACAGTTTATCGGAAATCCTTATGTATATGGAGGAAACAGCCTGACAAACGGTATTGACTGCTCCGGATTTACACAGCAGATTTACGCACACTTTGGATATTCTCTTCCGAGAACAAGTGATCAGCAGGCTTATGTGGGAACAGAAGTGTCCTGGTCAGAAGCGAAAGCCGGAGACTTGATCGTATATCCCGGACATGTGGCTATCCTGACGGGAGACGGCGGCATTGTACATGCATCCAACAGCGCTCCTTATCCAAAGGGAGGAATTAAGTATACTTCAAATGCATTGTATACTTCTTATATTACGATCAGACGTATTGCTCAGTAAAAATATTTATAAATAAAGATAAACCACAGATAAAACAAAGAATATGATTTTATCTGTGGTTTTTTATTGATACAAAAGTTCAGGACAGGTGCATATCCCCCATTTTTCCTATTTGGTAAGATATAATAAAAATGCTGTTTTTTATTACTTGAAAATTTCATAATGTAACAGAAATTTAAAAAATAGGGGTCCAGGTCTTGCAATATACAAGATTTTATGTTAGTATATACAGGAAGTGAAAAAAGTATTGCGGAATTATTACAAAATTATAACGACCATAAGAACTTATACATAATGGAGAGGTATTGGTAATGAAGAAAAGATTATTATGTTTGGCTCTTGTATTTGCAATGACAGCTACACAGGCAATGCCTGTAGCGGCTTCCAGCAGAAAGCAGGAGCTTCAGACACAGAAGTCTCAGACTCAAAGCAAACTTTCAGAAGCAGAAAGCCAGGTAAATACCCTGGAGAATAAGAAGAATGAGCTTATGGGACAGATTGATTCCACACAGCAGGAACTGGTTACTATCATGACACAGATTGATATGCTGAAGGAAGAGATCACAGATAAAGAAGCAGATATTAAAGAGACGCAGGAAGATTTAAAGGAAGCTGAAGCTGACCGGGATGAACAGTACGAGAGTATGAAGAAGAGGATCCAGTATCTGTACGAAAATGGTGGGACAGATTCCTGGGCGCAGATCCTTCTGGAGTCTGACAGCATTGCCGATATGCTTTCTAAGATTGAGAATAATGGAAAAATGTACGACTACGACAGAGAGGCTCTGGAAAAGATGAAGGCCGTTGTCCAGGAAGTACAGGATCTGGAAAATAAACTGATCACAGAAAAGGCCGAGCTGGAAGACAGCAAGAAAGAACAGGAAGATAAACAGGATACGTTAGAGACAAAGATGGCGGACCTGAAAGCCTCAGCCAGTGATTACGAAAGTCAGATCGCCAGTGTGAAAGCGCAGGCTCAGGAATATAAGAATCTGATCGCGCAGCAGAATGCAGAGCTGCAGCAGATCCAGAAAGAAGAGGAAGCCGCTGCGAAAGCCGCAGAGGAAGCAAGGAAACAGGCCGAGGCCCAGGCAGCTCAGGCAGCTCAGTCTTCTAACAGCAGCAAATCCAGTAATGCAGGAACTACAAGCAGCGGAACTACTTCAGCCGCTACAGGAAATACAGGAAGCTCCAGTGTGAGCAGCAACGGCGGCAGCACTGCTTCATCAGAAAGCGTTTCTTCAGATAGTACAAGCTCAAGCAGTTCACAAAGCAGTGTTTCTTACGACAGCGCTACAGGAGCAGCAGTAGTTGCCTACGCAATGCAGTTTGTGGGAAATCCCTATGTATATGGCGGTAACAGCCTGACAAATGGTATCGATTGTTCTGGATTTACACAGCAGGTATTCGCACACTTTGGCTATAGCCTGCCCCGTACCAGTGACGCACAGGCATCTTCTGGCGTAGGAGTAAGCTGGGAGAATCATCGGGCCGGTGATATCATTGTATACTCTGGTCATGTGGCAATCCTGACAGGAGACGGCGGAATCGTACATGCTTCCAATAGTGCTCCGTATCCTCAGGGCGGTATTAAAGTAACAGCTAACGCTCTGTACAGACCATACATAGCGATCAGAAGGATTGTTCAGTAAATTTAGGAATATGATAAAAAAGCATCTTCAAAAGCGAAGATGCTTTTTTTGATATCTTTCAGGCGATAATGGAGTTACTCTATCATGAAAAATGCACACAAAACCTTGTGAAAACCGGAAAGTTTTTATCCCGAAATTCCGGGAGAAGGATTGGATCAGCATTCGTGAAAAGCATTCATGCTCAGATGAAAGGTAAGGCGGGCCATATATTGGGGGCATTGTTTCTGGTATTCTCTCTGAAGACAGTTCTGGAATTCCAGATCAGGGCAGGGAAAATAAAGCGTGGAAAAAGGACCTGGGCAACATGGCTGAAGGCCCACGGATTAGAGTAGACATAGGATCTTTAAGAGTTTGGATATTTTCAGGATCAGTTGAGAGAGAAAAGAAGATATGTTATACTGATGACAGATAAAACTGCCGGGGACAGATGCCCTTTGGTAGGGTATCTGTCATGTGCAGGGGCAGAAGATTACTATTTAACAGGCGGATGAGAGAAGATATCCATCTGGGGGAGGTTTTATGAGTTTAGAAGAAACTTTATACAGAGTCCACCATGAAAAGTTGTATTACTGCGACAATGAGGAACTGATGCAGGAACAGGGAAAATATCTGGATATGCTGTTTGCCTATAATCAGCTTCCTCCCAGCAAGGGAGAAGAGAAAAAAGCCCTTCTGAAGAAAATGTTCGGCAGGATTGGTGAAAACTGTTATATCGAAACACCTTTCCACGCCAACTGGGGAGGAAAAAATGTGTATATGGGAGATCATGTATACGCAAATTTTAATCTGGTGCTGGTAGATGACGCTGTTATTGAGATCGGAGACCATGTCATGATCGGACCAAATGTGGTGCTGTGTACAGGTACCCATCCGGTATCTCCAAGACTTCGGACAAAGGAAGCCCAGTACAATAAACCGGTGAAGATAGGAAGCGGCGTATGGATCGGCGCAAATACCATGGTCATGCCGGGAGTTACTGTTGGAGAAAACAGTATTATCGGTGCCGGAAGCGTGGTGACAAAAGACGTACCGGCCAATGTGATCGCCTTTGGAAATCCCTGTAAAGTCTACCGGGAGATCACAGAAGATGATGAGAAATATTATGATAAAGATAAACTGATCGATATAGAATAAGCAGAAAAGAGCCGGTTTAAGCGGAATACAGACGTTTAGACCGGCTTTCGCTATATAAATTTTCCAGATGAGTTGAATTTTCAAAAAATTAGCACTCAGGGGTTGTTATCGCAGTGTGGCTTTTGTCTAACTTCATAGAGTGCCGTAAGTGCCTATTTATGGGCGTTTCTCGGATTTTATGATTTTATCTTAACTCGTCAGAAATCGTCATTTTATAAAAAATTGGTGTCAAAATTGGTGTCAATCAGCAGAGAGATAGCTTTTCTTGCCACAGTATATCAGTATCACAAATTGAAAAATTGAATATCGCAAGTAGATTATGGAACGCCGATATTGACGTTCCTTTTCTATTTCCAGCCGTTCAGAAATGGACGGCTTTTTCTATATCCAAACGAAAGGAGAATTTTAAAAGCTATGAAAAAGAT
>DWUY01000108.1 GCA_019120515.1 Candidatus Blautia avicola
TTATGCGGTTCCTGTCCAGGGTCTGCGACCTGATCATTTTGAACCTGTTGACTATTGTCTGCTGTATCCCGGTATTTACAGCAGGCGCCTCTATCACCGCACTGTTTTCCGTTACATTAAAAATGGTCAAAGGCGAGGAGTCTTATATCGTAAGAGGTTTCTTTAAGGGATTTAAAGAAAACTTCAAGCAGTCTACCATTATCTGGATCATCGTAGCGGTTATTGGCTTTTTCCTTTATATGGATTACCGCGCCGCGATCCTGCTCCCGGGAAATATGAAAAACATCTTCCAGGTGCTGATCGGAGCCATCGTAGTTATTTACCTTATGGTATTTACTTATATTTTTCCCTACGTGGCCAGATTCCGGAACGACATCAAAAATATTTTTAAAAATTCCCTGCTGATCTCAGTACTGAATCTGCCCTGGACTCTTGTTATGGTCATCTGTCCTGTGATCCTGGCGGTAGTAACTTTCCTGACCACCACTACCCTGGTATATGGAAGTATGCTGTGGATCCTGCTTGGATTTGCTACTGTAGCCTATTGTAATTCCATCATCTTCCGGAAGGTCTTTGTAAAATATGAACCTAAAGAAGAGGATGAAACATCCGAGGGACTTCCGGAGGACTATCAGCTTCCGGAAGAGGCCGCTTCAAAAGAAGAGTCTCCTTCCAAATAAGAGGCGTCTTTCACCATCGGCATTACTGATCATATAAAAAGGAATATCTATACCTGCAATGTAAACCTGGTATAGATATTCCTTTTTTGTCTTATACTAAACAATATGTTTCTGATTATGTACATTTCAGATTCTTGACTTTTTTTGTGTAGTATTATAAAATCCACATATAGATTTAGTTATTTTAAACTAACTACTAAATCTGGAGTCAAATACCCTGATGCAAACATACGGGCATCAAACTGGCAGCGATGCAGGCATCGGGGTATTCAACCCTCGGGACAGCCGGCAAATGGACATACAAGCATATCCGTCTGGCTCGTTGCCCGCGGGAATAAATTACAATAGGAGGCAATATATCAGATGTTCAAAGAATGGGAATCTTTTCACGGAGGTATCTGGGAAAAAGAGATCAACGTCCGGGACTTTATCCAGAAAAATTATACCCCCTATGACGGAAATGAAGATTTTCTCCAGGGTCCTACCCAGAGAACCAAAGACCTGTGGGATCAGGTTATGAAACTGACAAAGGAAGAACAGGCCAAAGGCGGCGTTCTGGATATGGATACCAGGATCATATCCACCATTACCTCCCACGGCCCCGGCTACCTGGACAAAGATAAAGAAACCATTGTAGGTTTTCAGACAGATAAACCTTTCAAACGCTCTCTCCAGCCCTACGGCGGTATCCGTATGGCAGTAAAAGCCTGCGAAGATCACGGTTATCATGTGGATCCTCAGATCGTGGAATTCTTTACAAAGCACAGGAAGACTCACAATGACGGGGTTTTCGATGCGTATACCCCTGAAATGCGGGCCTGCCGCTCCAGCCATATCATCACCGGTCTTCCCGACGCCTACGGACGGGGAAGGATCATCGGAGATTACCGGAGAGTGGCTCTCTATGGTGTAGACCGTCTGATCCAGGATAAACAGCAGCAGAAAGACACGACCAGGACCATCATGTATTCTGATGTTACAAGGGAAAGGGAGGAACTTTCCGAACAGATCAAAGCATTAAAGGAATTAAAGGAACTGGGCCGTATCTACGGTTTCGATATCTCCCGGCCCGCAGCCAATATCCAGGAAGCGATTCAGTGGCTGTATTTCGGTTACCTGGCTGCCATCAAAGAACAGAACGGCGCCGCCATGTCTCTGGGCAGAACCTCTACTTTCCTGGATATCTATGCTCAGAGGGATCTTGCAAATGGAACTTTCACAGAAGAAGAGATCCAGGAGTTTGTAGATCATTTTATCATGAAACTGCGTCTGGTAAAATTTGCCAGAACCCCTGAATACAATGCTCTGTTTTCCGGAGATCCAACCTGGGTCACAGAATCCATCGGAGGCATGGGGATCGACGGGCGGCATATGGTGACCAAAATGTCCTACCGCTATCTCCACACCCTGGAAAATCTGGGAACGGCGTCGGAACCCAATCTGACTGTACTGTGGTCTACAAGACTGCCCAGGAATTTCAAACGTTTCTGCGCCAAAACTTCCATCGCTTCCTCTTCTATCCAGTATGAAAATGACGATCTTATGCGGGTGACCCACGGCGACGACTACGCCATTGCCTGCTGTGTATCTTCCATGAGGATTGGAAAGGAAATGCAGTTTTTCGGCGCCAGGGCAAATCTGGCCAAATGCCTGCTTTACGCGATCAACGGAGGTGTAGATGAAGTATCCAAAAAACAGGTAGGGCCCAAATTCCGCCCTGTCACCTCTGAATATCTGGAATATGAGGAGGTCATAGACCGGTTCCGGGATATGATGAAATGGCTGGCACAGGTCTATGTAAACACCCTGAATATCATTCATTATATGCATGACAAATATTGCTATGAAAGGATCCAGATGGCTCTCCACGACAAAAAAGTCACCCGCTGGTTCGCTACGGGAATCGCAGGCCTCTCCGTAGTGGCAGATTCTCTTTCCGCCATCAAATACGCAAAGGTAAAGACCATCCGGGACGAAAACGGTATTGTCGTAGACTACGAAGTGGAAGGAGACTTTCCAAAATACGGCAATGATGACGACCGTGCTGACAGCATTGCCTACGATATCGTCCATGAATTTATGTCCTATATAAAAGGCAACCACACCTACCGGGGCGGTATCCCTACCACTTCTATCCTGACTATTACTTCCAATGTAGTATACGGAAAAGCCACCGGTTCCACTCCTGATGGAAGAAAGGCGGGGGAAGCCTTTGCGCCGGGAGCCAATCCTATGCACCACAGAGACAGCCACGGGGCTGTAGCTTCTTTAAGCTCTGTGTCCAAGCTGCCCTTTAAAGACGCCCAGGACGGTATTTCCAATACCTTCTCTATTATTCCCGGGGCGCTGGGCAAGGAAGACGCCATTTTCTTTGACGACATTACCTTTGAGCTGAACAGAGACTGTGCCTGCTGCGAACCCGGCTCAGAGCTGGAGGCCCAATAGGACAGGCCGGCCGAAGGCAGGCTTACAAAAACAAAAAACATGATAAATCTGAAATCAAACAGGAGGACAAAAACATGAAAATCAGTGACGCACAGATCGACAACCTGGTAGATCTGCTGGACGGATATGCAGAAAAAGGAGGACATCATTTAAATGTAAATGTCTTCACAAAAGAAACCCTTCTGGACGCTCAGAAGCATCCGGAAAAATATCCACAGCTTACGGTACGTGTATCCGGATATGCGGTAAATTTCCATAAGCTGACAAAAGAACAGCAGGATGAGGTTATCTCCCGGACCTTCCATGAAGGAATGTAAAGAGCAGGGATATATCCACTCCATAGAGAGTTTTGGTACAGTTGACGGCCCTGGGATACGCCTGACGGTGTTTTTCCAGGGCTGTCCCATGCGCTGTCTGTACTGCCACAATCCGGATACCTGGACCCCAAAAGGGGGAACCCCTGTGACAGTGGAGGAAATCCTGGACATTTATAAGAAAAACAAAAGTTTTTATCAGAAGGGGGGCATTACTGCAACCGGGGGAGAACCGCTTATGCAGCTTGCCTTTCTTACAGAACTCTTTGAACAGGCCGGCGCCAGACATATCCATACCTGCCTGGATACCTCCGGCATTCTTTTCCGGGAAAACCGGAAAGAAGAATACAAAAGGCTTCTGAAAGCTACCCGGCTGATCCTTCTGGATATCAAACATGCCTTCCCCCGGGAGCATAAAAAACTCACCGGTCAGCCTCAGACCCCGGTGCTGGATTTTCTGGATCTTACTACCGAGGAAAAGATGCCGGTGATCATCCGCCATGTGATCGTCAAAGGCTTCACCGATTCTCCCCGGGAGCTGGAAGAAGTGGGAAGGATCATGGCAGCACATCCAAACATAAAGGGGCTGGAAGTCCTCCCCTATCACAATATGGGAGAAAAGAAGTATGAAGAACTGAACCTTCCCTATCCCTTAAAGGGCATGGAAAATCTTTCCCGAAAAGAAGCCTCCCGGGCCAGAACGATCATTCTGGAGAGTTTTCAGCGCCATCGGCTTCCCTCATCTCTCTCATGATCTCATGGAACTGAACGCCGATCCGTTCAATCTCCCCCAGAACAATCTTGGTGCCTTTTTCTGTGAGAAACCAGTTTTCTCTAGTCACATCGCTTTCTCTTACCGGACATACCAGAAATCTGGTGTCCGGGTAGAGAAGCTGGTAATAAAGAAGGCTTCTTCTGGCATGATAAGGTTTGCAGCAGAGGATAGCTCTTTGGATCTCCATTCCCAGGCTGTCGGTAACTTTCCTGGAATAAATGGCATTCTCGTAAGTATAAGTAGCCTGATCTTCTCTTAAAATGGCGCTCTGTGGCACCTGGCTCTTTACCAGGACGTCCTTTAGAAATTCCCACTCCGTCTCATACTCCCCGTCATAAAGCTCCGCCTTTTCCTGGACTCCGCCGAAATGTCCGGTCAGGATACTGTACCGGCCGGAAGGCAGGATACAGGGGGCATAATCCCTGTGATAAAGCCCTGCCGCCTCTTCTCCAAGCTGGGGAAAACCGCTGCCGGGTATAAAGATAATATCTGCTTTCTCCGGCAGATCTTCCACAAAAATAAAATCCGTAAGCTGCTGTAAAAATTTGTGATTCATGATTTCTCTCCCGTTCTTTTCCAAGCCTTCTCTGTAAATTTGATCCTCCGTACGTTTACGCTGTTTTTTTACTTCAGGATATCCTGATATTCCTTATGGCTTTCAAACCATTTCACTGCGTAAGAGCAGGTAAGAACTGCCTTCTTTCCCTGTCTGCGGATCTCTCCCGCCGCGGCTTCCATAAGCTTTCCTGCCATACCCATTCCTCTTAAAGAAGGGTCCACAAAAGTATGGTTAATGTCTACGGTATCCTGATCAATAGAGGGAAAAGTCACTTCTCCTTTCATCTCCTGGTCCTCGTCATAATATACTGCCCTGTGATCTTCCACTGTAATTCCCATAGCTTTCTCCTTTCCCGTATTTATGGGCCGCTTTTTTTCATAAAAAAGGCGGCTCCCTTTTCTCTATATTTTAGCATGGATCTTCTCAGACAACAACTCACAGCAGGATCCGGACCTGATATTTTTCCAGCCAGTAATTGACCTGGAGCATATAGGCCAGCATCTGAGGACCTGCCATCAGCTGTCCGTACCAGGGTCTTCCATAATCTGAGGGACTTTCCACAAACTTTTCTGCCTTTTTCTTATCCACCAGCCCTCTTATAGGCGCCCCCGGATCTGCCAGGACTTCCAGAAGTCTTGCTCCCAGCATAGCCTCATAATCGGGATGGTAGGTTTTGGGGTAAGGGCTTTTTCTCCTCCAGAGGACTTCCTTGGGAAGTTTTCCTTCTCCGCTTTTTCTAAGAAGGGCTTTCACCACTCCATCCCTGCATTTCATGGACCAGGGCACATTCCACACATATTCTATGATCCGGTGATCGGCAAAGGGAACCCTGGCTTCCAGGCCGGAATACATGGCCGTCCGGTCCATCCGGTCTAAGAGAGTAGCCATAAACCATTTCAGGTTCAGATAGGAAATTTCCCGTCTTCTTTTTTCTTCCGGACTTTCCCCTTCCAGGACCGGAGTCTCCCGGATAGTCTTTTCGTAGGCGGCCCGGGCGTACTCCTCCATAGGAAGTGTCCGTATCAGCTCTTCTGACAGCAGAGTCTGCCGCACCTTCATATCCGGGGACCAGGGAAAAGCAGGCGTATCAAAGGCTTCTTTCTTATGAAACCAGGGATAGCCGCCGAAAATCTCATCTGCGCATTCTCCTGTAAGAGTCACTTTATTATGCTCTGCCACCAGAGAGCAGAAATAGAGCATGGAAGATTCCACATCAGCCATACAGGGCAGATCCCGGGCATCTACGGCTTTATACAGACATTCGATCATCTCCTGGTTTGTGCAGGTAAGGAAATGATGACTGGTACCGGAGTATTCCACCATTTTCTCCACCCAGGGCCGGTCCTGGGAAGGCTGAAAGGAATTGGCCTTAAAATATCTGTCATTTCCCTGAAAATCAAAGGAGAAAGTATGGAGTACCTTCCCCTGTTTCTTCAGCTCCCTGGCACAGATGGCTGTGACCAGGGAACTGTCCACCCCTCCGGAGAGAAAGGTACAGATGGGAATATCCGAAAGCATCTGAAGCTTTACCGCATCCTCCACCAGCCAGGAGGTTTTTTCCACAGTTTCTTCAAAGCTGTCTTCGTGGGGCCGGCTTTGCAGCTGCCAGTATTGTTCCTTCCTCAGTCTTCCATCTTTCCAGAGAAGACGGCTTCCCCCTTCTACTTCCAGTATATTCCGGAATACCCCTTTCCCATAGGACTTTGCCGGACCCAGGGCAAAGATCTCGCAGAGGCTCTCCTTGTCTGCCACAGCTTCCACCCCCGGATACTGGAACAGGCCTTTGATCTCCGAAGAAAATATCAGGGTATCCCCCTGGATGGTGTAAAACAAAGGCTTTACTCCCGCCCTGTCCCGGAAAAGATACAGAGCCTCTTCCTTCTGATCCCAGATGGCAATAGCAAAGATCCCGTTAAGTTTTTTTATAAAGCTTTCTCCCTCTGTAAGATATCCCTGGAGGATCACCTCCGTGTCACTGTCGGTGGTAAAAAGAACCCCCTGCCTTTTCAGGTCTTTTTGAAGAGTTTTCATGTTGTAGATTTCTCCATTATAGGCAATAGTGCAGATTTTTCCCCCTGTTCTTCTCGTCATAGGCTGTCTGCCCCGTTCCAGATCAATGATGGAGAGCCTTACATGGGCCAGACCGCATTTTTTCTCCAGAAAAATCCCTTCTTCATCTGGTCCTCTTTTCTTCTGTACCCGGTTCATGCTCTCCAGTATTTCCCGCCATCTTCCCGGTTCTTGTGTATAAGCAGCCTGGCTGCTGGAAAATCCTCCGATCCCGCACATAGGCCCTCCTTTTATTCTGCAGATTTTATTGTTTTCATTCCATCACAGATCTCTTATGCCGCTCTTTTTTTCCTGCTGTTTATGCCCCCAGGATCAGCGGCTGGTACTGTTTTCCCTCAAGAGCCGCTTTGGCCGCAGGGATCAGAAGTTCTGTATGAGCGATCATAGAATTTGGCTTTTTCTGGGGATTATCCTGACCAAAAGGAATAAAGTAGATGTGCTTTGCATTTAATAAAAGGCCGATGTTCTTCATGTTCATCCCTAAGGCGTCATTTGTTGAAATGGATAAAAGAAGTGGTTTTTCATTTCTCAGATGGGCTTTAGCCGCCATAAGGGCGGGGGTATCTGTAATGCCGTTGGCCAGCTTTGCAATGGTATTTCCTGTACAGGGGAAAAGGATCAGCAGATCCAGAAGACTTCCGGGACCAATAGGCTCTGCCTCTGAAATAGTAAGCATAGGCTTTCTCCCGGTGATCCGCTGGGCTTCCTTTACAAAATCCTCTGCCTTTCCGAAACGGCTGTCAATGCTCTGGGCGGCATCTGAAAAAATCGTCTGTATCTGGGCGCCTTCCTCTGCCAGTTTCTCCAGTTCCTGAAAAACTTTTTTATACGTGCAAAAAGACCCGGTAAGGGCCACTCCGATCTTCTTTCCTTTTAATTCCATGGCAAGCCCTCCTGCTGCATAGATTCTGATAACTTCCGAATAGCGGCCGAAGCCAGGATCTCCCCTGAAGCCTTAGGCGCATACTTTCCCGGTATGCCCGGCAGGTGTAAAGGCGAAAATCCCAGCTCCCTGGCAGCCGGATAATCCAGCCCTCCCGGAAGAGAGGCGATGTCTATGATACATGTATCCTTCCTTATATATTTCAATAAATCCTTTTTCAGGACCACACAGGGAGCGGTCTGAAAAAGAAAAGCCGGCAGCGTCAGAGCCCGGGGAAGTTCTCTCTCCTCCAGGATCTTTAGTCCTGCGGCTTTTGCCTGGGCAGCCTTTTCCCTGTCTTTTTCCCAGACCATGGTCCGGCAGAACATGTTCTGGAGATAACCTGCCAGAGTCCTGCCGCATTTTCCATACCCGATCACCAGGCAGATACTGCCTCTTAGATTTTCCGGGCTTCTTAAAATGGCCTGGGCAATGGCCCCTTCTGCGGCGGCAATGGTATTTTCCATAGCCGTAAAGGGATCTTTCAGATAGTCAAAACACTGTATTCCCTTTTCTCCGGCTTTCTTAAGAAAGTCCTCCGGGATTCCCCCGGCGCAGAAGAGACTGCCCTTTTTCAGATATTTTAGAAAATTTTTCTCTGTTAAATCTATAGAAAACTCCTGCCCCTGGATCTTTCCCTGTTTCAGAAAAGGGACGGGAGCGGCGATAAGATCTGCATCTTCCAAGGCCTCCCTAAGAGAGGAAGCCTTCTTCACCTGGCTGTGCCCTGGATCTTTTGGAAGGCCATAAGTCTTTACCTGAAAGCCATTCTTTCCCAGAGCCTCTGCCACATAAACCTGACGGGCATCCCCGCCGGCTACTGCAGCTTTTAAAAACGGTCTGTTCAAATCTTTCCAATCCTTTTTTCTTTTATTCTATGCAGAGGAGAATAGAAATGCCAGACTTCCTTTTCAGGAAATGCTCCCGCCGCCAGAAATTCCAGAAACAGGCTGGAACCAGACAAAAGAATGGTCCTCCAGGTTCCCGTCAGTATCCGGCTGTCTGCCTGACAGAGTTTTTCCGCTGTAAGCTCCTGAAAAATCTTTACCTTCTCTTCCAGAAGCTGGGGGTAGAAAGACAGATCCGACCACATGGAAGGAAAATAATCAGGAGAAAGCCGGATACTGTTTTCCAGTCCCCAAAGGAATAGAAGGCAAAAAAGCCCGGTCAGAACATACCAGCACAGTTTCTTCCTGACGTCTCCCTGTTTCCGTCCAGCCTGAAAACTCCGGACTCCTGCCAGGACTCCCAGGATCAGGAACGGAAGGAACAGTGAAAATCTGGACAATGCTCCATAAAGATTTCCCTCAAATATCCTCTCCGGCTCTACTCCTGTCATCTGATAGAGAAACTCTTCTGCCTGGGAAACCGGAACCAGATCTGTATCATAGGAAAGGCGGAAATTTTCCAGCCCCTCCTCTTCTTTCGCCCACACTGCCAGGAGATTATCCTTTCCTTCCAGGATCCCCCGGACTGTATAAGTCTCTCCCTGAGCCTGGATCTCATTGCCTACTCCGGAATCTGTGCCAAAAAGCTCCTGGCTCAGTCCCCGGGAGATCACACAGCCCTGGTCATCTTCCCTCCAGGGAAAATTTCCCCGGATAAGCTGCCGGGGGAAGAGAATCTTCATCTCTCCTCTGACTTCCAGGAAAGTTCCCTGACAGCTCCTGTCAAGGCTTCCGTCAAAGTTTTCCTTTTCCTCCTCTTTCCAGGCTGCCGTTACAGGGATATCCTCCTCTTCCTGGTCCCGGGTAAAAATGTCCATCGCCTTTCCGGTAAGGACTGTACTGTCATAATAAGCGGTAAATTCCCGGTTTCCATGGCGGTTTATCAGGAATCCACCCAAGGCCATCCCCCAGCATGCCAGCGCCAGAAATGCCCACAGGAGAAACGCTGCATATCTGTTCTTTCTCATTCCTTCAGTCTCACCTTATCCCCTTCTGTGATATCTTTGGTGCTGCCGGAGATCACCAGGTCATCCCGTCCCAGATTTCCGGTTACCGCCGCCTGGGTACTGTCCTTGTCCTCTACGGTAATATTCACCCGAACAGCCCGGTATTCGGTTCCCAGAACGGTATCCCCGGCTTGTGCAATGAGACAATAAGTACCCTCTGCATCCTGGCGCACAGCGCTTAACGGGATCAGCATTTCATAGGAAGAACCGCTCTGCTTCTCGATGGAATAAGACACCTGAGTCCCCCAGGTAACCGAGGCGTCTTCTATATCCGCATAAAAATATCCTCCGGCGTCTGTATCCTGGTCCGTACCTGTTCCCTGGCTCAAGGCTCCTGCTGCCTGAGCAGTCTCCCCGGTTCCTTCCGCTCCTGTACGGGTCACCTTTCCCTGGAGCTTTTTTCCCTGACCGGAAACGGAAATCTCCACCGTGTCTTCCGGCTCTACCTTTTCCAGATCCTGAAGCTTTAGACTTCCTTTGATCTGGAGGCCTCCTGTCCCCAGAATAAGATAACTGCTGTCATCGGTGATCCCTCCTGTCTGGATATTCCTATCTGTGACCACTCCATCTGCAGGAGCGGTCACCTGCCCTTTGGCCTGCTGGATCTTTTCCATCTGGGACAGCTCCTTCTTTGCCTGATCCAGATCCACCTGGATCGACTGCTGATCATAGCTGCTGGCTGCCTGGGACTTCTGATCGTTAGCTGCAGCAGCGGCGTCTTCTTCCTGAGCGGAGGTGTAGGCATTCTGAGCCTGGGCCTGAGACTGGGCCTGGGATTTAAGGGCGTCCTCTGCCTGGGACAGAGAATCCTGGGCCTGGGAGACCGCAGCGTCATACTCTGCCTGGATCTGAGAAAGAGCTGCCTCATAAGCCTGATCCGCTTCCTGGCGAAGAGACTGGGCCTGCTGCCTGAGATCCTCCGCCTGTGTATACTGGGTGCCTGCCCCTTCACTATCCCCCTGGTTTTCCAGTTGAGAGCCCCAAGTCTCCAACTCCTGGGCCTGATCTTCCAGGGACTGGGCCTGACTGTAGGCATTGTCCTTGTCCTGTCCAGCCTGAGCCGCAGCGGCGTCATAGTCGCTCTGAGCCTGGCTCTGGGTGTTCTGGCTGTCATTTACGGCCTGGTCATAATCACTCTGGGCCTGGGCCAGTCCCTGATTGGCCAGATCCAGATCTCTGGCCGCTCCGTCAGAGGCGGCCACTCTCTTTTGAGGTTCTCCCTGGATCCTGGCCTGTTCCAGGGAAAGTTCCAGTTTTTTTACCTCTGCCTGTTTTTCTTCTACCGCTTTCTGGAGATACTGGGTATCATACTGCACCAGTACGTCTCCGGTCTTTACCTGGGTGCCTGTTTTTGCTGCGCTTAAGATCCGCTGCTCCTTATCCAGAGACACCAGTGTTTCCTCCTTTGCCTCTGCCACCGCGGTTCCCGTCAGATCCAGGTTCAGTCTTCCCTCCTGATAAGTCCCGGTGTCCGCCAGAGGAACCGTCATAGCCGCGGCGGCTCTTGACAGTCCTCCCGCAGCAGCCATAAATAGAAAAAATGCGGCAAAGGCTTTTGCCGCTATTCTTTTTTTATCTTCCAGTTTCATAGATTTTTACTCCTTTAATCCTGAGGCAATGATCCCCTGTTCCAGGTAACTCTGTCCCCAGGCGAAAAGAAACAGGGACGGGGCCATGATCAGCACGGAAGCTGCAAAAGACGTCCCTACATCATTCAGAGGGATATTACTCAGATACAGAGAAACGGGGAACTTGCTCTTTGTTTTTAAAAAAGTCATCGGGGGCTCAATAGCATTCCAATATTCCAGGAAATTTAAGATCAGGGAAGAAATGATCCCCGGAAGTTCCAGAGGCAATCCCACATAGAAGAACGCCCCCAGTTCTCCGGCCCCGTCTACCTTTGCCGCCTCCAGAAGAGAATCCGGTATTCCCTGAAAAAACTTAGTCATAAGGAAAACGGGAAGGGCGGAGAAAACTCCTGGAAAAATCACTGCCCAATGGGTATCCAGCATATGGAAAAAAGAAAGGACTCCGTAGCTGGACACCATGGTCACCTGAAAAGGCAGGATCATCAGGATCATATACAGATAGACCAGCGCCCGCCGTCCCCGAAAAGAATACCGCCCCAAAGCCCAGGCCGCTGGGATTCCCAAAAGAAGCTGTCCGAACAGGATAGGAAATACCTGTCTTACAGAATTCCAGAACATGACAAAAAAGTCCGGACTGTCCAGCAAAAGCTGAATATAAGCTCTCAGGGTGGGGTACAGAGGAAACAGCTTCCACTCCAGATTCCCTTTATTTCCATAAAGAACGCTGCCGTAACTGGCAGTCAGCTCCTCCTGGCCCATAAGAGAATTTGCCATAAGAAGCAGAATAGGAAATAAAAATACCAGGACCGCCCCGGTAAGAAAGATCCAGGTCAGTATTTTCTTTTTTCGCATATCACTGTTTCCACCTTTCTTCTGCCTTCTGGCAAAGGATCAAAAAGATTCCCAGCACAGCCGCCAGCATCACCGCTCCCGCAGTCATCTTCTGCATATCTAATTTCAAAAACCAGTTGTTAAAAAGATTCTGCAGCATATAAATACTGTCATGAGGATAATTCCCGGCGATCATCCAGGCCTCCCGGAATACCTTGAAAGCATTCACCAACGACAGAGTTCCTGTGAGAAAAGCCGTCTGGACCAGCAAGGGCCTGGTAATGTACCAGAAGCACTGGAACTCTCCCGCTCCGTCTATCCTGGCCGCTTCATAAAGGCTGTCTGGTATCCCCAGAAGGCCGGAAAGCCACAGGATCATATCATAGCCCAGGTTTTTCCAGATATAAACCGCCACCAGCACTCCGAAAGCTGCAGAACTGTTCATGTAATCCGGCCCCTGTATATGAAAATTTTCTAGGATATGGTTCAGGATCCCTTTCCGGTCAAAAAAAAGCTGCCAGAAAAGCACCACAGAAGCCGCCGGCACTGCCATAGGAAGGAGAAAACCGCTTTTTAAAAGATTTCCCTTTCTCCCCAGTCTTTCAAGGAGAAGGGCAAAGAAAAGGGAAAGTCCCAAAAGCAGAGGAAGACAGATCAGAAGGAATTTTCCTGTGTTCCCTGCCGCCAGCCGGAAAGCCTGATTATCTATGACTGTCCGGTAATTCTCCAGACCTACGAATCCGGTTCCCACCGCTTTCTGAAAAGACCGCCGGAATACATCTAAAAAAGGGATCAGAGTAAAAATCCCTACCCCCAGCAGACTGGGGGCCAGAAGGATCCAGGGCAGGAATTTTTTCCTGCCGGCTGGATTCCTTCTATATCCTCTCCCGGTTCCCGGTTGGATCTTCTTTTCCCGGTTCTTATTCCGCCAGGTACAGATCCATTTTATCTGACATATCCTGTGCTGCTTCCTGGGCACTGACATCGCCTCCTGCATAATTTTGCACACATTCCAGGAAGGTATTGCGCACCGTCCTGTCTATCAAAAGAGGGGTATCCGCCTGTTTGGCCATATCCACGATCTGCTGTACCTGATCTGCCGAGGGCATGCCATATTCTCTGGAGGGTCCTCCGTCATAGCTGCTTCCGATGGTCATATCCGAGGCGTCCGAAATCTGAGGAATCTTCTCCAGACTTTCCACTCTTATCGGAAGTCCCTCCAGATAATCTCCCACCTGGATCTCATCAGACAGGACCGTCTCCATAAAATCTTTGGCCAGCTCCTTTTGACTGGAAGAACTGTTGATCCCCATACGGTTTGCCGGAGTGTACATATTATTTACATTTTCTACAGTCATCTCCGGGTGTTTCACAAGAATATCAAACATCATCGCCATACTGCTGATACCCGTCACATCCTCTACTCCGGTAATACCGGTATCATCATAGAGTTCGTCCATACCGATAGAGGCAAAAGCAGACAGCCCTTTTCCCGACATAACCTGGCTGCTGAACCCTGTGTTCCAGGCTTCTTCCATGGCCTCTGAAGGATTGGCGTCCCAGATGGCCTTTGCTGTTTCCAGGATCTGGACTAAAGCGTCTTGAGAGAAAACCCCATCTTTCTGTATATCCTGATAATTGGCCGCAAAGAGGAGATAAGCCACCTGCTGAAGAGAAGCGGCTCCCAGTACCTTTCCCTTTGGGTTTTCCTCCATATACTGTGAAATACTCTCCAGGGTATCCAGCCGCTTTATAGTCTCCTGGGTTCCATAATATACCGGAAGAGAAAAAGCCGCCGGCAGCTCATAGTTTTTCCCGTCAACTGCTGTGCCTTTCACAACGTTTTCCAGAATAGTTCCATCTGAAACCAGTCCTTCCACGTAATCTGTCAGGTCTTCCAGGACTCCTCTTTCTATGTAGGAATCCACCGGCAGATCATCTAAAAGGAGCAGGTCCGGACCTTCTTTGTTCAGGAGCTGGGTATTCAGGGTATCAATAGCGTCTTCCGGATTGCCTGAGCCGTCGCTTTCCACTGCATATTCATAAGTCACCTCTGTCTCCGGGTGCTCCCGCTCGTATTTCCGCACAGCGTCCTCTATCATCCTGCTTTCATACAGGCTGTAAACAGACAGTTCATTCTCCACTTCACTGGTAACTGAACCGTTATAATAGTAATAACAGATACTCAGCTCCTGAGTCTCATAATCTGTATACAAAGCATAGAAGTCTTCCTTTTCCCCTGCCAGGAAATGATTAATGATCAGACTGCTTGCCGTCTCTCCCATGATCCCTCTGCCGGCATCATAGATCTGTTCCACAATGCTGCCGTCTTCCTTATATACAAAAATTCCTTTGGGATTTGCCAGGTAATAGGTTCCCTCTCCGGCAGCACAGAGCTGTCCCCGGTCCTGATCTCCAAAATCGATAGTCCCTGTCTCTTCTCCTGTCTGGGTATCATAAAGGACCAGATCCTGATCCTCATTTCCCAGGACCGCCAGGGTATTGCCGCTGATATCTGCCATACTATCTGAGCTGTTCATGACCATATAGGAGGGAAAGGTATACTGTTCTTTTCCTGTGTCTTTGTCATAGATGGCTATTTCTGATCCCATGCCCATGAAAGCCGGATTTCCTTCCTGATTTACGCCGAAGTAGTAGGGAAAGAAGCCTCCTGCCTCTCTCTGGCCTTCTTCAGACAGGCATTCGGGATAAAGTTCCTGGGCTTCTCCCTCTCCGGCATACCGGTAAAGGTGCCATTCCTGGATCAGATCATCAATGTTTACTTCTTCAGATTCTGAAGACTGGGTCTCTTCCGACTGGCTATCTTCCTGGGAATTTTTTACTGTCATCAGATAAAGGTTCTGATCCTCTCCCTGTATCAGGGTATAAGCAGTGCTATCTGTACCCAGAAGAGACTCCGCCCAGGATTCTTCCTGCTGGTCCCAGTTTCCTCCTCCGGTATAGGTATAGGAGAAAACCTGTGGTGTTCCGCTGTCGGAATCACTTCCTGTGTAGACTTCCAGATTTCCCTCCTGGTTAAAAAAGCTGCCCATATAATATTCTCCCTCCTGCCAGGGAGCTTTCATTTCTTCCTCTATATAACCGCCTTTAGAGCTGACGGCATCTTCTGTGGTGTCTTTCCGGCTGCAGCCGCCCAGGATTGTTCCTGTCCCAAGGGCCCCTGCCAGAAGAAAACAGATTCCTTTCTTCAGATTCATGATTGTCTCTCCTTTCTCGTTTCTGTCTATCATCATAACAGGGAATTCTCTAAAAATCTTGAAAAACAGAAAGTTATTTTTCGAGAATTTTTAGAGAATTCTGTGATAAAATGAGAACAGGAAAATTTTCTGACCATATCAAAAAATTCTTAAATGATGGCAGGATTGTGGGGCGCTTTTGCCCTCAACATTATTATTATAGGAAAAGGTAGATTTTTATGAGAATATTACTGGTAGAAGACGATAAAGATTTATGCCAGGCCCTGCTGATCCACTTTAAGGACCAGGGCTATGACACAGATATCTGCAATAATGGAACAGACGGGCTTTTCTATGCCCTTCAGAATGTCTATGATCTGATGATCCTGGACCGTATGCTTCCAGAACTGGACGGACTGACTCTGCTGAATACCATAAGGAAAAGAGGGATCCAGACCCCGGTGATCCTGGCCACTGCCATGGATTCCCTGGACGATAAGATCCATGGCCTGGACGAAGGTGCCGACGACTATATCACCAAGCCTTTTGCTCCGGAAGAACTTCTGGCCCGTATCCGGGCTCTTACCCGAAGGCCCCGGCAGCTTCAGGCTCTAGGCAAACTGATCTGGAAGGATCTGGCTTTTGATCCTCAGAAGCTGGAACTTTCCTGCGGAAAAAACACCCTGTCTCTTTCTAAAAAAGAGGCCGGACTTATGGAATATTTCCTGAAAAATCCTGAACAGTGTCTGAAAAGAGCTGTCCTTCTCTCCTATGTATGGGGAGCGGATACCGAAGTGGAGGAAGGGAATCTGGACAATTATATCTATTTTCTCCGAAGGCGTCTCCGCACCTTAAAGACGAAAGCAAAGATCACTACCGTCCACGGGGTGGGCTACAAACTGGAAACAGAGGAGGAAACTTAAATGTTCCGGAAACTTCAGAAAAAACTGACCTTCTTCTATTCTATGACCTGTGGGATCATTCTGGCCGGTATCCTTCTGGTCTGCTTCTTTTATATGAAGGGCGCTGTAGAATCCAGGAACCAGGCTCTGTTTTCCAGTCTGTTCCTGAATCTTTCCAACCAGTTCCAGTCCCTGTCCTTTTTCTCCGATCACTGGCTTGCCCAGATGGAAACGGATAACCGTCTGATCATACACATAGAAGAAAACGGAAATCCCATTTTCTTTCCCGGGGCCTGGGATCCGGCTACTGACCGGGAAACTCTGATCCAAAGCGCTCTGGAACAGGCCTCCCTGGAGGGCCTGTCCGGTACCCGCCTTTCTCCCGGAAGCGCCCGGCAGACCCCTCTTTTCTACCTTACAGGAAATTCCGGAGATTCTTACTGCGGCATGGCCCTTCAGTCCGCCACGGAAAACGGGGAAAAAACCCTTCTTGTCCTTCAGGATATTACCCAGGCAGAAAGACAGACCCTTTTTCAGGGCCTGTTCTTTGCCGAGGCAGGGATCCTGGGATTTCTCCTTCTGGGACTGGTAAGCTGGAAATTTGTAGGCAAGACTCTGGTCCCCCTAAAGGAAAATAAAGAAAAACAGGCAGAATTTATCGCCGCCGCTTCCCATGAGCTCCGCTCTCCCCTGGCCGTGATCCAGGCCAGCGCCTCAGCTATAAAAACCTCTCCTGAGGATATTCCTGCCATGGTAGAAAATATTGAAAAAGAGTGCTCCCGTATGGGCACTTTGATCCGTGATCTGCTGATCCTGGCCTCTGCCGATTCCCAAAAATGGAATCTTACTCTGGATCTCTGCGACGGAGATACCATTTTACTGGATGTCTATGAGATTTATCAGCCCCTGTGCAGACAGAATCAGATTCCCCTGAACCTGAAGCTGCCAGACATTGAGCTGCCCAAGATCCGCTGCGATAAAAACCGGATCATCCAGATCCTCTCGGTCCTTATGGACAACGCCATGTCCTACACCGGCCAGGGAAAATCCATAGACCTGGAAATCTTCCTTGAGAAAAAGTATCTCTGCTTCTTGGTAGCAGACCATGGAAAAGGCATTCCCGATCCGGAAAAAGAGGCGGTCTTCGACCGGTTCTATCAGCAGGACAGATCCCGGAACCAGAAAGGCCACTTCGGCCTGGGCCTTCCTGT
>DWUY01000009.1 GCA_019120515.1 Candidatus Blautia avicola
GGACATAGACCGGACAGTAGTAGCCGATCCCTGACCGGAACGGATATCGTACTCTTCAATGAGACGGTCCGAATATTCCCGGATCTCTTTCCTCTTAAGCACTCCGAACTTATTAGTAAACTGGGGCTCAAAATACCTTTGGAGTACCAGATTATCTTCCAGAGAATAATCCAGGATCAGTCCGTGTTTATGCCGGTCTTCTGGTATATGACTCATTCCCATAACAGAACGCTGACGGATCGATGTATGGGTAATGTCTTTTCCCTTCATGGTAATGCTTCCGCTTTTCAGAGGTTCCAGGCCGGATAGTCCGTAGACCAGTTCCGTCTGTCCGTTTCCATCGATTCCTGTAATACAGACGATTTCTCCTTTGCGCACCTGGAAGTTCACATCCCGGACTGCGTCTTTCTTATTCTGACCCTCAACGGTCATATGCTTTACATCCAGCACTACCTCTCCCGGTTCTGCAGGTTTCTTTTCCACTTTAAAGCTTACATTTCTTCCTACCATCATAGCGGACAGTTTCTCCGGAGTGGTATCTTTTGTCTCCACCGTACCTACATATTTTCCCTTCCGAAGGACTGTGCAGCGGTCAGATACTTCCATGATCTCGTTTAGCTTATGGGAAATAAAGAGGATGCTTTTTCCCTCTTTTGCAAGCCCTTTCATGATCTGCATCAGCTCTTCGATCTCCTGTACAGTCAGCACCGCTGTAGGCTCGTCAAAGATCAGGATCTCATTATCCCGGTACAGCATTTTTAAGATTTCCGTTCTCTGCTGCATGCCTACGGTAATGTTCTCTACAATAGCGTCCGGATCGATCTGAAGATGGTATCTTTTAGACAGCTCCATGACCTTTTTCCTGGCTTCCTCTTTCTTCAGAAATCCTCCCTGGACCGGCTCCGCACCCAGAATGATATTATCCAGTACAGAAAAACATTCGACCAGCTTAAAATGCTGATGTACCATACCGATCCCAAGAGCGTTTGCGTCATTGGGATTCTTGATATGTACGGTTTTCCCGTCTTTGCGGATCTCTCCTTCCTCCGGCTGATACAGTCCGAACAGCACACTCATCAGCGTGGATTTTCCCGCGCCGTTTTCACCCAGAAAGGCATGGATCTCTCCTTTTTTCAGCTGGAGCGTGATGTTATCATTTGCCACAATACCAGGGAATCTCTTGGTTATATTCAGCATTTCAACTGCGTATTCTCCCATTTTGCTTCCTCCTTTCCCTTCTCTTACATGATGGATCCTTGTCTTTCATTTACCTTCACAGATACTTCCGGCATCTGATCAATAGAATTGTCGATCTGGATCTCCCCGTCAAAAATCTTCTGTACCAGTTCATGGTAATCCTCTACTGTAAAGTTTTCATTCCACTGTGTGGTATCCTCAGGAAGCCCTACATAATTCACAGATGTATCTGTTCCTGATACCAGTCCCAGATTCTCGATCTTTCCTACATGCTCTTCCCATGTGCCGTCTACAATAATAGAATCCAGCATAGCTTTTACCGTAGCCCCCAGGCCTTTCATGGCAGAGGTCACTGTCATTCCTTCTCCGTATGCGTCAATAGTGGGAGACTGATCACTGTCTACTCCGATCATTTTGCCCCCTACCTTCGCGGCAGCTTCTGCCGCAGAAGTGAAAATTCCCCCGCCGCAGGCAAATACGATCTCTGTTCCCTGGCTGTACCAGGTATCCATGGCTGCTGTGATCTCTGTGGAGCCATAGAACTGTCCTCCGTATGCATACTCTACTTCCACCTGGTCTGCAATACCCAATTCTTCTGCCGCATCATTGATCCCCTGTACATATCCGAATCCAAAACGCATAACTGCCGGCACCGCCTGACCGCCCAGGAATCCCAGATTCCGGTAGCCTAATTTTACCGCTGCATATCCTGCCATATACCCGGGAATCTCCTCCTGGTAAACTGCGCAGTATGTGTTTTCTGTGTTGTAATAGTCGGAAGCCTCATAGGAATCCGGATCTTCATAATACTTATTTCCCACTGCCGCGGCAATAATGTCTCCTGCAGTCATATCCAGAGCGATAAACTTCACATCCGGGTATTTATAGGTCACTTCCACCAGGGCCGGCGCAAAGATATATCCCGGCATGACAATGATGTTATAACCTTCCGCCACAGCCACATCGATCATGGCAATACGGGCATAATCTGTGTCCCCGTCCGGCTTTTTATAGGTAAAATCAATGTTGTTTTCCGTGCAGTATTCCAGACAGGCTTCATAAGTGGTCTGGTTGAAAGACTGGTCTGTAATGTCGCCGCTGTCTGTGATCATGGCCACACGATAGTCTGAATCACTGGTGCTTTCTTTAGTTCCCGAAGGTCCGCAGCCCAGGGCAGAAACTGCTACGCAAACTGCCAGAAGAAAAGCGGCAAGCCTTTTCAGTTTTTTCATTTCTTCGTTCCTCCTTTGTCAAAATTTTTTTATTTTAAATAAGAAAGCAATGAAGTTCCAATGGTATTTTCCGGCATATGAAGTCCAAAATTGTCAACAATAGTAGCGCCGATCACTGCAAAAGTATCCTGTTCCGGCAGCATTCCATTCCCCTCCATAGCCTTTCCATAGGCAAGGAAAGGTACCTTTTCTCTTGTGTGGTCAGTTCCTGTATAGGTGGGATCATTGCCATGGTCTGCGGTAATGATGAGAAGGTCCTCTTCCCTTAATTTTTCCAGTAAAACTTCCAGTTTTTCATCAAACATTTCCAGTTCTTTTGCATAGCCTGCCGGGTTTCTTCTGTGTCCCCATTTCGCGTCAAAATCCACCAGATTTACAAAACACAATCCCTGGAAATCTTTATCTGCCAGCTCGATAGTCTGCTCCATGCCATGGACAGAAGATTTGGATTTATAGGCTTCTGTGATCCCCTCTCCGTCAAAGATATCCTTGATCTTTCCTACAGAGATCACATCCAGGCCGTGATCTTTCAGCACATCCAGGGCCGTTTTCATCGGCGGCTTCAGAGCGTAGTCGTGACGGTTGCTGGTCCGCTCAAACTCCCCTTTCTTCTTTCCGATATAAGGCCTTGCAATAACCCTTCCCACTCTCCATTCTTCTTTCATGGTCAGCTCTCTTGCAATCTCACAGCAGCGGTACAGCTCCTCCAGGCCGAAGGTCTCTTCATTTCCGCAGATCTGGAGCACAGAGTCCGCTGAAGTGTACACGATCATATGGCCGGTGGCGATCTCCTCTTCTCCCAGCTCATCTATGATCTCTGTTCCACTGGCGCTTTTATTTCCGATCACCTTATGTCCCGTCCGCTTTTCCAGTTCTTCGATCAATTCTTTTGGAAAACCATGTTCTGTAAAGGTTTTAAAAGGTTTCTTTGTCTCAATCCCCATAATCTCCCAGTGACCGGTCATGGTATCTTTCCCGTTGCTCCGTTCTCTCAGGGCGGCCTGATAACCAAGAGGATTTTCCACAGCAGGCACCTGCTTAAGAGGCGTCAGATTCGCCATTCCCAGCTTCTGCAGTGTGGGGATCCGAAAAGTCTCCACAGACTCTGCTATATGTCCAAGGGTATTCACCCCTACATCTCCGAATTTTTCCCCGTCAGGCATAACTCCGATCCCCAGGGAATCGATCACGATCACAAATACCCGTTTATACTCTTTCATATCCATCCTCCTCGGCTCTACTTTTCCAGATTTCCAGGGCCGAATCCCTGGGGGAGCAGCTCTTCCAGCCTGTATATCTTATACTCTTCTGTTCCCTTTGCCAGTATGATCTGAAATTCTTTCGGGCTGCAGAATTCCATCATCACCTGTCTGCAGACTCCGCAGGGAGGCGCATAATCCGTAAGCTTTCCTTCCGGCCCTCCCACTATGCAGATAGCCTCAAACTCTCTCACGCCTTCACTGACAGCCTTAAAAAACGCTGTTCTTTCCGCACAATTTGTAGGCGTATAGGCTGCATTTTCAATATTACAACCTGTATAGATCTGCCCGTTCTTTCCAAGGAGAGCCGCCCCTACCTTAAAGTGAGAATATGGCGTATAAGAATAGGAAAGCTGGGCGATGGCTGTGTCAATCAGTTCCTGGATCCTTGCTTTTTCCATTGTGATTCCTCCTCTACTTCTCTGCTTTCTGATCTGCCTTGATCAGGTTTCGTATTGCCTGTACTGCCACCCGGATAGCCATGTCTGTATCGTGGACTACCGGATTCTCCAGTCCTTCTTTCTCTCTCTCCTGATTAGCCATGACAAGGAAACAGGAGCCTGCCCGCACTCTCAGATGGCTGGCTACCACAAAGAGGGCTGCGGATTCCATCTCTGAGGCAAGACAGCCCAGCCGCTTCCAGGCTTCCCATTTATTCAGCAATTCGTAGCTCACCGGCATTCTTTCCGGGGAATGCTGTCCATAAAAAGAATCTTTGCACTGAACAACCCCTACATGATAAGGGCTTTCCAGCTCCTGGGCTGCCTGGATCAGCGCATTTGTCACCTGGATATCTGCCACTGCCGGGAACTCAATAGGCGCATATTCCTTGCTGGTTCCTTCCATACGGATAGCGCCGTTTGCAATGACAACATCTCCGCTCTTCACATCCAGCTGCATGCCCCCGCAGGTTCCGATCCGGATAAAAGTATCCGCCCCGGACATGGTCAGCTCTTCCATTGCAATGGAAGCGGAAGGGCCGCCGATCCCTGTAGAAGTAACACTTACCTTCACCCCATCCAGGTATCCGGTATAGGTGACATATTCTCTGCTGTCTGCCACCAGGACCGGGTTGTCAAAATATTTGGCGATCTTTACACAGCGTTTGGGGTCTCCCGGAAGGATCACATAACGTCCCACATCTCCCTTGCCTACCTGAATATGATACTGTTTATTGGCGTCCTCTGAATAATGCATAATCATACCTTCTTTCTCTTCGTTCTTTATTCTACTTGCATCTTACCTATAATTTACCATTTCAAAAAGGACTCGAGTCCCTTTTTATGTATTTACGTGACTTTTCACAATTTTCTTTTTCGTTTTTTATCTATTTTTACCACATGAACGAATGCTATTCTTTACTTTTTCCGGTGGTTTTATTTTATAAGAAAAGCTTTGCTGATACAGGCATCCATATATAGAAAAATGAGCCTGTGATCCCGGCATTTGCCTTTTCACAGACTCTTTTTCATACTGTAGAAATAAAAAACAATAGCATCAAGGCAGAATATGTCCCGCAGCAAGGTACAACCTGTACCACTCTTCCCTGCTAAGACAGATGTCTCCTCCGGCAATGATCTCCGACAGACGGCTTTCTTTTGCCGTCCCGGCTAATATCCAGTATATTTTTCACCAATTACCTTTTCTTTAAAAATTTGAACTATGCCCTTCCAAATATTCCTTTATTAATGGCAGCATATATTCTACAGACTCCAACTGTGTTTTTGCTTCATCCACTGATGCTATGAAGAAATCATTATAATCGCTTTCCTCTCTTTTCATTTTTAATCTTGCCAAACGTCTGCCCATTTCTCCCGGAAACTTTCCAGTGGCAACGAACTCTTTATTGAAATATGCCACAACGTCTTTATGACGTTTGAAATCAATGCTTTCCAACGCAAGAACAGCACGTACTCCATAAAACACCGCATAATAAGAACGATTAATACAATCTCTATAAAATCCATTATCAAAACACATTTTTGCACTTTTGTAAGTTTCCTCTGCAAGAGAAAATCTATATTTTGCTAATTCCATGTCCTTATTCATATCATGCACTAAGCCTTACCCCCTCATCTCTAATGTTGCGATAATAAGGCAAATTATCTACCCAATAGTTAAAATGATCTATATTAGTTATTACCGGGGAAATATCAACTCCATACTTCATCATAAAATCAAAAGCAAGATCACTGATCTGATCTGAAATCTTCTTTATTTCTTCT
>DWUY01000010.1 GCA_019120515.1 Candidatus Blautia avicola
TTCCCTCTCATATATTTCTGTCCGGGAAGGAACTGTATTTTTTCCGCTTTTTTTCCTTCTTTTCTTTTTTCTCTGTTTAAGGAGCCTGAAAAATTTCAGGACCGGGATCCCGAAGATCCGTATCTCATACCCGGCCCTTTCTTCTTTGCTGTCATACCACATCGAAAAAAAAATCAAATGGAAAAGCCAGGAGACCCCGGCTTTTCCCCCGTACTGCTCCTTATCCCGGTACCCCCGGGCCTGATACCGTACAGGGCAAAATAAAAAGGCAAGGATCCCCAGAAGAAAGATCCCTAGTAAAACAAGCAGGAGAATGCCGATTATTTTTAAGATCATAAAAACTATATGTAGCGCTGCCATTTTGTTACCTGATGTCCTCCCCGATCTGTTTTTCCAGCCATTTTCTTACATTGCCTGTGCCGGTCTCCTGATAAGTCTGCCGTACCATAGTTTCCACCAGTTCCAGAGCTTCCCAGTAGCCGCAAGCCAGGCCTACGATCACAGGACAGTTTTTCCGCCTGACTTTCTGCAGCAGTTCATTGGCAGAAAAGACGTCCAGCTGGTCCCGATGGTTAGCGGCAAGAGTGATCAGATAAACGTCCACCACTCCTGCGCCCTGGCTGATCCTGCGGATCAGTTTCTTTTTTTTCTTTTTTGCATTATTGCCAACATACAGCCCCTTATACCAGTTTAACATAAAAATTTCTTTCCCATCGAATCCTATTTTTTCAGTCTTTCCTCTATGGCATTGACCACAGATTCCAGGACTTTGATCCTGGCGTAATATTTATTATTTCCTTCCACAATGATCCATGGCGCATAGGAGGTGGAGGTCTTAATGATCATTTCATTGACCGCTTCCTCATACTGATCCCATTTTTCCCGGTTTCTCCAGTCCTCGTCAGTGATCTTCCACTGTTTCTCCGGATTTTCCATGCGCTCCTTAAATCTCCGCTCCTGTTCATCATTATCAATCTGCATCCAGAACTTCAGCACGATCGCTCCGGAATGAGTCAAATGTGCCTCCATATCATTGATCTCACGGTAAGCTCTCTGCCATTCTTCCTTTGTGCAGAATCCCTCGATCCGCTCAACCATTACTCTGCCGTACCAGGTCCGGTCAAAAATCGTGATATGTCCATCTTTAGGCATAGCTTTCCAGAATCTCCAAAGATAGTGATGGCTTTTCTCTGTAGGAGTAGGAGAAGCCGTCGGGCTTACCAGATAGCCTCTTGGATCCATAGGTTCTGTAAGACGTTTGATGGCGCCTCCTTTTCCTCCTGCGTCCCATCCCTCAAACCCCAGTACCACAGGGACCCTCTGGCGGTACAGCTCGCTGTGGAGGATTTCCATACGATCCTGGAGCTTTTTCAGCTTTTCTTTATATTCTTCCTTAGTATAGGACAAAGACAGATCCACTTTGCTCAGTACGGTAGAATCCAGATCCTTATCTTCCTTTGGACGCCATATTGTTTTCTCCTCCTGTGCTGCTTTTCTCTCTTCTTCCAGAGCCAGTTCTTCCCTTCTGGCCGCTACTTTTTCTGAAAGTCTTTCCACTACTGCGGTATAGATCTTCGCAGTGGCAAAGCGCCGGTCTTCCGCCTCTATGATGGTCCATGGCGCATACTCAGTCTCGGTCTTTTCCAGCATTTCCTCATTCATGGCTTTATAGCGGTCATATTCTTTATTTCTCTTGATATCTTCTTTGCTTACTCTCCATGCTGTCTCCTTGGAACCCAGCAGCTTATCGAAGCGCTTTTTCTGCTCCTTCTGGCTGATATAAAGAAAGAACTTGATCAGGACTGCTCCGTCATCTGTCAATGTACGTTCAAAGGTATTGATCTCCTGATAGGCATACAGGAGTTCTTCCCTGGAAATCTTATTTTCAAACCGGTCTACGGAAACTTTCCTGTACCAGCTTGTATCAAAAATGGCTATCCGTCCCTTCTCAGGAGTCTTCGTCCAGAACCGCCACAGGAAGGGGTGCATTTCTTCTTCTTCCGTGGCCTTCTTAATAGCAAAAACCTGAAATCCTCTGGGATCCAGAGGATAGATCAGTTTACTGATCTGAAGGCCCTTTCCTGAAGCTCCCAGCCCCTCAAAAGCGATGATCACCGGAATACCCAAAGCCTTGCATTCTCTTTGAAGCTTGGCAAGCTGAGGTTCCATAACCTCCATTTTCTCCTGATACACGCTTTTTTCCATTTTCTTTGTAAGATTGATCTGTTCCAACATCTCTTACTGCACCTCCTTTGTTTGACCGGACCATGATATGGAAGAAGCTGCCGCAGTAAACAGCATCTATTTGTTTAGTGCGGCAGCCTTCTCTAAAAGTACTTTCGATTCCCCCAAAGATTTGCTTTTTTCAGATCCAGATATTCATTGTAGGCTCTTTCCAATATTTGCTTCTCATTGGAAAAGCGCAGCAGATGATATGCCTCATGGAACTTGTAAAAGCCGGAATCCACAAAGTATTCCTCCCTCTGCGGTCTGCTGTAATAGCTGTTTGCAGACATCAGATACCAGTAGACATTCTTTTCTACAGTATCTTCCGGAATGCAAAAACTATACTGACTCTTTCCTATATATTTTATAATATTCGCGGTAACGCCTGTCTCTTCCTTCACTTCCCGAAGAGCAGTAGTCTTATAATCTTCTCCTTTTTCCACGGTGCCCTTAGGCAGTACCCATCCCTCATATTTATGCTTATAGGATTTATACAAAGTCAGTATCTTTCCCCTATAGATCACCACTCCGCCACAGCTTGTTGCTTCGATCATTTTGTGGTTCCTCCTGCTAAAGACGTCCCGAGGGACGCCTGCGTTGTGTTCTTAAAGGTAGTATACCTCTTTTTCGGGACAGGCGCAATCCTTTCTTCTTTGTCAGCCGTAGTAGTATGCATTAAAAATTTCATGAGCAATAGGGACCGCCGCCCTGCTTCCTGTACCGGCGCCCTCGGCGATCACTGCCACCACCAGATCCGGATCCTCCACATTAGAAAAGCCGATAAACCAGGAATGGGTCCTGATAGAACCGTCGCTTCCCTCGTATTCTGCAGAGCCGGTTTTTCCTGCGGCACTGTAGCTTTCTCCTGAAAGCTGGGTGCCTGTTCCGGAATTAACTACTTCTTCCATCAGCCCTTTCAGTGTCTGAGCTTCGCTTTCACTCATCAGTTCCTTATAGACAGAAGGCTTGGTTGTTTTTATTACGTCCCCGCCGTCACTTTCTACATGGTCGATATAATAAGGTTTCATCAGTTCTCCGTTGTTGGCAACGGCGCTGGTGATCATAGCCATATGCATAGGAGATACCAGCGTAGTCCCCTGTCCGATAGAAGACTGCATCAGGAACGGGATCCCTTCGGATTTTTTCAGGTCTATGGTGCTCTTCCGGTAATCCAGGGAAATCGGAAGTTCTTTATTAAACAGCAGATCCTCTGCGGTCTTCTGGATAGTATCAGCCCCCAGATCCAGTCCGATCTGGACAAAAGCCGTATTGCAGGACTGGGCAAAAGCCGTGGTAAAATCCACCTGCCCGTGAACTTCTCCATCAAAACAGGGGATAGTATGGCCTTCCTGAGTAATGCTTCCTGTACAGTCGTAGGAAAAGTCATCTAAAGTTCCGTGTTCCCTTAGATAAGCAAGAGACATGACTACCTTGAAGATAGATCCGGGAGGATATGCTCCCTGGGTGGCCCGGTTCAGCAGACTGCTGTTCGTAGAGTCATTAGCCAGTGTATCCCAGTTAGCCTCTATGGTATTCGGATCAAAATCCGGCTTGCTGACAGAAACCAGCACCGCTCCTGTCTGAGGATCCATGACCACTATTGCTCCGTTATACCCGCCCAGGGCGTTATATGCCACTTCCTGGAGCCTGGTATTCAAGGTGGTTACCACATTGTCTCCCGGATTTTTCAGATCCATGATCTCATTTTTGATCCGGTCCACATACTCGTGATGTGTAGACATAAGGGATGAATTCACCAGAGCTTCCAGGCCGTTTTTTCCGTTGGACACATAGCCTACCACATGGGCGAACATATTGCCGTAAGGATAAACTCTGGTCTCGTTTCCTTCACTGTCTGTCTGGGTATATGCCAGAGTCTGGCCGTCAGCGGATAGGATACTACCCCTTACGATCCGGTCTTCTGCCTGATTCTGCCTGCTGTTGTAAGGACTGCTGATAATATCATCTCTCTCCCAGATATTAAAATAGCCCATATAAACGATAAGGGAAACAAAAATCAGAACAAAGAAATAACTGACAATGGTATACTCCCGGTTTTTCCGCCTTTTTGCTTTTTTTCGTTTTTTCTTCTGCAGCTCCTCTTCTCTTCTGAGCTGTTTCTCATATTTTTTCTTTTTGCCGTTCAAATTCCTCATCCTCATCTTCTCTTAGAATATACAGCCCCTGGATAATGGCCAGCATGATGATAGTGGCCAGCACAGAACTTCCTCCATAACTCACCAGCGGAAGAGTGATCCCTGTCATTGGTATAAATTTGCTCACGCCTCCAATGGTCAGAAATACCTGAAAGGCATATTCGGTTCCAAGCCCCAGCGCGATCAGTTTGTAAAAACGTTTCTTGATCCTCAGAGAAATATTTACAACCAGAAGGAACATACTCATACACACAAGGATCATGCAGATGGCAAAAAGTCCTCCCAGCTCCTCACAGATCGCAGCGAACATATAATCCTGCTGCACAAAGGGGATCAGTTCCGGGGAACCCTTGCACAGGCCCACGCCAAACCATCCTCCTGCGCCGATAGCAAAAAGTCCCTGGAGGATCTGATAGCCGGAAGTCTCCCATACAGAAAAAGGATCTCTCCATGCCACAACTCTCTGTCTTACATGAGAAAACAGGAAATAGGCGATCACCGCCGCCAGGCACCCGCTTCCCAGACCCGCAAAAAGATACAGGGGCTTTTTGGTGGCCACATAAAGCATGACCACATAAGTAATGAAAAACACCACTGCGCTTCCCAGGTCTCTGGAAAGGACCAGCACCAGCACATAAGCCGCCGCCACTGCCGTGGTGATCACATGATCCAGGAAGGTTGCGCTTTTCTTATAAAGTCTGCTGGCTACAAAAAATACAAAAATGATCTTAACAAATTCCGAAGGCTGGAAGGCAAAAGATCCGATGTTAATATTGATCTTCGCTCCGTTTACATTAGAGCCTGCCACCAGCACCACTGCCAGCATGAGAAATCCCACTGCCGCATAAAGCCATGTAAGCTTTTTCAGAAAGTACATTTTCCGTATCATTACCGGAATGACCATGGCCAGCACAGTAGCCGCCACGGCGATAGCCATCTGGCGAAGTCCCGAATCCGGATCCAGTCTGGCCAGCATGATAAATCCAATAGACAGAAGCATACACATGTGATTCAGCAAAAGGATGGATGAGTTCTTATATAAAGCCCTGTATAACGCCTGGACAATGACCAGGTACAGGATCAGGGCTCCAAAGATATATAGTACCTTCAGTTCCTCTGTCTGCAGAAAGATCACAAGAAATGCCGTAAAATCCAAAAATATGATCAGCAGAAGCTGTTTTCGCAGGATATATCTCTGATCATAGTCCTCCTCATACCGGAAAACCAGGAAACTTTCCAGAGTATACAGCAGCATAATGATCAGTATCAGATATTTTGATAATTCAACAATAATATTCAGCACTTTTTCACCTACTCTACTCCCCTTCTGAAATGCCCTTTTGTAAATTCAGGCAGTTTCTCCGGATTTTTCTTTTTCTCTGTTGGTTTTGTAAATCCATAGACCAGGGCAAAAAGCTCCAGCATCTCCCTGGTCTGCTCGTATCCTTCCTCTGTAAAATTCAGGCGGAAGACGGGAATTCCCATTTCCAGTATTTCCCCTGCTTCTTTGACAAGCCCTGTGGGGATACTGTTATAGATCACATTATAGCAGAAATCGCAGAAACATTTTGTCAGAAAATGCTGTCCGTAACGATCTTTCAGCCACACCTTCCCGGATCTGTGATCACAAGACCCGCAGGTTTTCTTCAGGCACTGGGCGGAAACCATCATAGGATAATAACCGTAAAGAATCATTTCACTGTTTCTGGTGTTTTTCTCCCTGATCTCTCTGCCGTTCAGTTCCAAAGGCAGAGTGGTTCTTTTCACTCCCAGATCCTCCAGAAATTCTTTTGCCAGATCGTTAAAATTATAGACGGAGTAGTCGCAAACCAGCTTCTCTCCCAGACCCAGCTCCTTGAAATATCCCACTTCTTCCAGGTTCCGCACCAGGAATCCATCTATATCCTCTCCCAGATCCCGGAAAATATCCTCATAACCGTCCAAGCGTCCTTCTCTCAGCACATATGGCATTGCCAGATAAAATTCCTTTCCGGCCATAGCCGCCTCTTTTGCCGCTTTTTTCCCATTGGCTTTCAGATTTTTTAATCCGATCATGGAAAGGGAAACATAAACTCCCGCAACCGCCTGGCTTTCCAGGACCGCCTTCCACTGATCGCTGTTCTCCACAAGAACATAAAGCCTTCCGGGATCTGTTTCCCGGGCTGCCGGATCTTCTGGATCTTTCTTTTCCTCCCTATCTCCATCTTGCTTTAAAGGAAGCTTCCTCCGGAATTTCTTCAGATATGCTTCTTCCAGCTTTTCAAGGCCTTCCCTTCTCAGCGCGTTCAGATTCTGCATTGGCAGAAATCCCCTTTCATCGGTCAGAATTTCCAGATCTTCAAAAATGAACGGAGTCTCTCCTGTCTTTTCCATCTGACGTCTTATCCTTTCTGCCGAAAGGGGCTGTTTTTGCGCCTCTTCCACCAGGCTTCCCTGGATCTGCACATGTACATCTTTAAACTCCAGATCCAGTATAGCAGGACTGCCCGTATAGAGGATTAAATTTCCATAAATTTTTTCTTGTGTTTTTGTATCTAAATATTTCTTTTTTAATTCGGTAAATAATTCTTCATTACGATTTTCGGAAGTTTTTTTCTTCCGGCCCTGTTCCTTGTAATTAACTACAGCCATCATATTTCTTCCATTATGACTGTGATAATAACCCTGATTAAACCCATCTCGCTGATAAAGATCCAGAAGGATCTGACGGTCCTCCTCAGACACCTGATAATGCTCCGGATCTTTTTCATAGAGATCCAGATATTTCCGGTATACAGAGGTTACTCCTGCCGCATATTCCGGTCTCTTCATCCTTCCCTCTATTTTCAGGGAATACACGCCTGCTTGCAGGATTTCCGGCAGGATCTCAACGGTACACATATCCTTTGGGCTCAGCAGATACCGGCTGTTTTCGTCATTTAAAGCTTTTCCCCCTTCAAAGGCCTGGTAAGGCAGCCTGCAGGGCTGGGCACATCTTCCTCTGTTGCCGCTTCTGCCCCCAAGCATACTGCTGAACAGACACATGCCGGAATAGCAATAGCAAAGAGCCCCATGAACAAAACATTCAATCTCTATTCCGGTTTCCTCATGAATCCTCCGGATCTCCCCCAGAGAAAGTTCTCTTGCAGGCACGATCCTGGATACCCCTGCTTTTCCAAGAAGGGCGGCTCCCTTTGGTCCTGTAACCGTCATCTGGGTGCTGGCATGGATCGGCAGTCCTGGAAACTCTTTTTTCAAAAAGGCCAATACTCCAAGATCCTGGACAATAACCCCATCTGCCCCCTGTTCATAAAAGGGTGCCAGGAAATCATAAAGCTGTCCATAAAGCTCCCGGTTCTTCAGCAGCGTATTCACTGTAAGATAGATCTTTTTCCCATGGATATGGGTAAAATCAATGGCTTCTTTCATCTCATCCCTGTCAGGATTGTCTGCGTAGGCCCTGGCTCCGAACAGACTGCCGCCGATATATACGGCATCTGCCCCGGCCCTTATCACAGCCTGCAGTCCCTGATAGGAACCTGCAGGAGCCAATAATTCGGATTTCATAGATTTCTTGTATCCTTTCTAACATTTTCTATAAAAAGAAAAGGGGCGTTACATGATCTGCCGCCCCGGTTTTTCTATTCTCTTACTTTAACAGTTCTTCCAGCTCCTTCTCCAGCTCGTCCACTTTCGCCTGGAGTTCTGCGATCTGCCGGTCCTTTTCCTGACCTGATTTTTTTCCCCGGTCCAGTTCTACCTGACCGTTGATCAGATCATGCTTCAGATCGTACATCTCCCGATCCTTGGCCTCCAGTTCTTCTTCGTACATCTCTGCCTGGCGTTTCGCTTTAAAATAATCATCTGCAATATTCAGGCTTAATAAAGTGTGTCTGGTCTCCAGCGCCTGCCGGTTATATCCCGGCAGCTGTCCTAATTCTGTAAGTTTATTATTCATATAATTAGCGACCTTCTGGAGATATTCCTCGCTTTCATAGCCGCTTAATGTGACAATCTTTCCCCCGATCAGCACCTGGGTAGTATTTTTCACTGCCATATGCTTCCTCCCGCCTTTTTCTTAGGTTTCTATGTCTATTATAATCGAATTTTAAGGAAAAACAACTATTATTTTGTCCCCAGATGATGATAGGTCAGATCTGTAACAGCCCTGCCCCTGGGTGTACGCAGAAGAAATCCCTTTTTGATCAGATAAGGTTCATATACATCCTCGATGGTCCCTGCGTCCTCTCCGATAGCTGCCGCCAGGGTGTCCAGACCTACAGGACCTCCTGCAAACTTTTCTATAATGGTAGAAAGAAGCAGCCGGTCTGTCTGATCCAGACCATACCGGTCTACTTCCAGAAGATCCATGGCAAAATCCGCTACGTCTTTGGTGATCCTTCCGTCATATTTCACCTGGGCAAAATCTCTTACCCGTTTCAAAAGCCGGTTGGCTAGACGGGGAGTCCCCCTGGAACGTCTGGCCATCTCCAGCGCCCCGTCCTCGTCAATCTCCACTCCCAGTATTGCCGCAGAATGGATGATGATCTTCTGAAGCTCTTCTTCCGTATAAAATTCCAGATGATGGACCACACCAAAACGGTCCCTTAAGGGAGCCGTCAGAAGTCCTGCCCTGGTAGTGGCTCCCACCAGAGTAAACTTTGGAAGATCCAGCCGGATAGAACGGGCAGTTGCCCCTTTGCCGATCATAATATCAATGGCATAGTCTTCCATGGCAGGGTAAAGGACTTCTTCTACCTGCCGGTTCAGCCTGTGGATCTCGTCTACAAAGAGTACATCATTCTCCTGAAGACTGTTTAAGATCGCCGCCATTTCCCCTGGCTTTTCTATAGCAGGCCCGCTGGTGACCTTCATATGCACCCCCATCTCATTGGCAATGATCCCTGCCAGAGTGGTCTTTCCAAGGCCCGGAGGTCCGTAAAACAGCACATGATCCAGAGCGTCTCCTCTCTGCTTTGCCGCTTCAATATAGATTTTCAGATTGCTCTTGGCCTTTTCCTGGCCAATATAGTCTTTCAGATATTGAGGACGGAGACTTCCTTCTGTGCGGATATCTTCTTCCATCACATCTGTCGTAATGATTCTTCTTTCCATGTCATTCTCCCAAACTGCCAAAGACAGTTTTTTCTGTCTTTATCTATCTGATTGATCTTTCAGAACATATTTTTCAAAGCCAGCTTCAGCAGGGTCTCAACGCTCATATCCGGCGTCAATTCTACTTTTTTCACCGCCCGGAGGGCATCCGTCCCTGAATATCCTAAGGCAGTCAGAGCTTCAACAGCTTCTTTCTTGACGTCGGTCAGGTCCGCCTCTCCTTCTGCTCCCGGCATTTGAATATGCTCTGCCTTCATTTCCAGTGCTTCCTGGATATTAAATTTATCCTTCAGTTCCAGGATCAGTTTCTGAGCGGTTTTCTTTCCTATTCCCGGCGCTCTGGAAATGGTTTTCACATCATCTGCCAGAACCGCAAAACGCAGCTCATCAGCGCTGAGTCCGGACAGAACTCCCAGAGCCGCCTTTGGTCCGATGCCATTCACCCCTAAAAGAAGTTTAAAGGTATTCAAGTCATCTCTTGACAGAAATCCAAATAGCTGAAGGGCATCTTCCTTCACATTCAGATAGGTATGTATTTTTATCTCCTGCCCTTTGTGGAGGAGGTGTTCCACTGCTCCCATAGGCATAAAGATATTATATCCCATATTTCCTGCTTCCAGGATCACCCGGTCTTCCAGGATTTCTTCTACTGTGCCTTTTATATATGCGATCATACGAGTTTCCTTCCTGATGTTCTCTTTAAGATTTCTCCTGACAGGATCCCGATGAGGAATCCTGTGATCAGCCCGGCAATGAGAAGGGCCGGGAAATAATAGAACAGATTTACGTTTTCCACTACCAGAGCCGCCACAACGATCTGGCCCAGATTATGGGTTACTCCTCCCACAATACTGACCCCGGCAATAGAAAGCCCCAGATATCTTTTCGCCAGTGTCATGCAGGCCAGACTAAGCGCCGCTCCCGCCAGACTGAATAAAATAGAAAAAAGATTTCCGAACAAAAATCCGATCACAAGAATCCTGATAAAGGATACCATAGCCGCCTCTTTATAACTATAGGTATAAAGTATAAAAACTGTCACAAGGTTCGCCAGCCCCAGTTTGATCCCGGGGATCCCTGCAAATACAGGAAAAAGAGATTCTACATATCCGAATATAATGGCAACGGCCGCGAAAAGGCCCATATAAGCTGTTTTTTTCATTCTTTTCTCCTGTTACTGCACAACGCCGTCCAGCTGTTCGTCTTTATCATTTCCGGTAATTTCCACCACCACGCGATTAGGGAGGCAGACGATAGTCTCCCCCTGTATATGGATAGGCCCCTGATGGATACAAAGCTGATCCGGACAGTCCGCCTGGATCATATTTACTTCACCGTCTTTTATCTCACAGACATTGGTATCATTGATCTCTATGGTCTGATCTTCGGACAGGCTGTAAGTTCCGTACTCTTCTCCGCCCACAGTGATCCGCACCCGTGAGGCATCCTCCCCGGCAAAGATCCCCGCAGCCCTGGGAACAACCCAGCATAAAAGAGCCAGCACCAGCACAGCCCCGATCAATATTAAGTCTCTTTTCTTCATGGATCTCTCCTGTTCAATTCGCTGTGTTTTATCTTAACATAGGAGGGGTAAAATTGCAAATCTATTAAAAAGGGACGCCCCATCCACAGATCCCTCTTCCGGCTCAGACTGGAATTTACCGGAGAGAGGGATCTGTGGATGGGGCTGTGCTTTTTAGGTCGGAGGGTGCTGTTGATAGGGCAGTGCTTTTTAAGTCGGAGGATGCTGTTAACGAGGCTATATTCCGAATTCCTGGAACAGCTTGTTACGGTATTCTTTGTCTTCGGAGGCTTTTTTCAGATCTCCAATCCGGTTTCTCTCGGCCAGAAGGAGGGCCAGTCTGGCGCTTCTTTCTTCTCCTCTTTTTTCTCCTCGTTCTTCGCCACGTTTTTCACCGTTCTTTACCATATCTCTGATTGCTGTGCACATGTTCACTTTCCCCCTTTCATCGCTATATTTCTCGTGATTTTCTTTTAATACCGGGATATCTAAAAACTTTCCTACCAGCCGGCTTGTTTCTTCATCTAAATTTTTATAATGGTCTTCTTTTTCTCTCAATAACTTTTCCAGTTCATCTCTGTTTGCAAAAACTTCCAGAAGTTCAAATACCTCCCTTAAACCTGTATGAAAATTTTCTTTCTGTACTGCTGTATCAGGACTGACAGCTTTTATATCGCATAATAGTGCCGCCTATCAATTTATAGTTTTTTCATCATCCAGTGTGCAGCTTCATAAGTGCCATCTTTATATTTCATATTGTCTGGAAAGGTTCCGAAGGTTTCAAATCCTAATTTTTTGTATAGGGCAGCTGCTTTCTGATTACTTGCCGCCACTTCCAGTTCTATCTGTTCAATGCCCTGTGCTTTTGCTATGGAAAATATTTTTTCTATCATGATCCTTCCGATGCCCAGCCCGGTGTATTTCTGATACAAAGCAATGGCCATGACTGCCCTGTGCTGGTATCGTTTTAAATCCATTCTCATCAGTGAACAGTTTCCTACATGTTTTCCATTCAGCATTCCGATCAGAAGCAGTTTATGTTCGGAGTTGTTCTGCCCTTTGATAAATTCTTTTTCTTCTTCCAGGGTCAGGGTGATCTCCTCCGGCTCTCTTATGAAATAAGGTGTTTCCCTGCTGGTTGTTTTCAGATAGGATAAAAGTCTTTCTGCGTCGCTTTCTTCCGGATTTCTGAGGATCAGTTCTTTTCCTTTTATTTCATAAATACTACTTTCTACTCTCATAGTCCATTCCTCTATTAAAAGGACAAGGCGCTGTCGCATTAGTCATATTTCAGGAATATTTATACATTTTATGCGAATTTGCCGAGCGCAGCTTTGAGACTATAGGCTCAAAGCTGCGCAGGCTGAGCAGCAAAATGTATAAATATTCCCTAATTTGATCAATGTGACAGCTCCCTGCTTTTTCCGAAAATACCTTTTATTATTTTAATGTGATCTTCCGGAAGTTCTTCTTTCCTTTTTTCAGGACAATCCCCTCTCCCTGAAGTTTTTCTCCTGGAACCAGATATTTGATATCTGTAATCTTTTCTCCGTCAATGGCTACGCCCCCCTGTTCAATGGCTCTTCTGGCCTCTGAACGGGAATTAGCCAGTCCGCTTTTGTGCAGAAGAGAGATCAGGTCGATGTTTCCATCTGTAAGCTCAGACTCTCCGATCTGGGCAGAAGGCATATTTGCAGCGTTTCCACTGGTAAATAAGGCTTTTGCCGCCTCCTGGGCTTTCTGGGCTTCTTCGGTTCCGTGAACCAGTTCTGTAAGCTCATAAGCCAGGATTTCTTTTGCCGTATTTAACTGGCTGCCTTCCCATTTATCCATCTCATCGATCTGTTCCAGGGGAAGGAAGGTCAG
>DWUY01000109.1 GCA_019120515.1 Candidatus Blautia avicola
GTAAAGGTAGATATACTTGAGACTGTATTAAGGGGTTCAAAGATATGTAAACTGAAAGTCATGATTAATGAATCTTGTATATAATTGGGGATACTAAATTTTGTATTAGATGAAATAAACTTAAGATGCAGATAAACTATAAATTGAGGAGTAATGCAATGGATGTCATATCGAGAATTAACGAAAGTGTAGCTGAATAACTTCTCGGAATCTCAATGAATGAGATCCCAACTGAAAATTGACAACTGAATATCGTGCAGGAAGCGAAGTTTGAGAAAAATGGACATAAACATTGGACATAGCAGGTACTATGCCTTGAAAAATCTTATGGAGTCGTTTAAGATATCCTTATTAGGCGGCTAATCCTAATAATGATTTTTGAAATGCCTCGACAGATGGCATTTCCCAGGCATCAAGGTGTTGGAGCATCATGATGCCGTAGAGGCGGCAGTACCACATCTTCGTAGAGCGGTGCCTGCCGTCTTCTAATTTATAGTCCTCTTTCTCACGCTTGTTGGAGCGTTCCACGGAAGTCCTTCTGGCGTATTCCTTTTTCCAGGCTTTTGAGTCTCTTGGCGGTATGTTAAACAACCTTGGATTATCATCGGTAAAGATGTGTACGGTCCTTCCGTATTTCGCCGGTGAACAGGGATGTTCACAGAAGCAGCCACGTTTTCGGTTTGCTTTTGGACATCGGTATTTCGCCCGATGCTTGGCAGCCTCATATCCATCTTTATGCATACGTAAGCCCATCTTACAGATCGGGACGCCGTCCTTATCAATCGTGAAATCGTCCTTATAAGTGAAATGTCCGGTATGACCGGGATTGAGATCGATAAAGGGCGTGATATTCTCCCGCCTGCAGTATTCATAGACAGCATAAGCGTCATGGGCGGAATCCAGAAGGAGTTTTTCAATACGGAACTCCGGAAGGTATGCTTTCATGGTGAAAAAAGAGTGTAGAAAAGAAAGCATATCATGCCGGGAAGCTCTTTCCAAAAGGGGAAATACAGGGAGATCGCTGTAGGAATCGGAGGCCACATACATGTAGAGGTGGTAACCGAAGAAATAGCATTCCCGATGGGAGTCCCATCCCCAGTTGCAGTCCGGCTGAGAATAATGGCGTTTGCAGTTGCAGGAAGAACAGCCGTTTTTCTTACAATCGCAGATCCGTTTTTTCCGTTGCTGCGCAGCAGTCCGGACAGGAGTGCCGTCACCGGCAAGAGACAGAAGGTCTGGATCAATCAAACCTTTCTGAACAGAACGATCCAGGAACTGCTGATGATAGAGCTGGAAAATAAGGGAAAACGGATTTTCCGGTTTGAATTTCCAGCGTTCCAGCAAAGGAAGAAGTTTGGATGCGGTACTGGAAGAATCGCAGGGAGTTTTCTCGCCTTTCTTTTTTCCCTTGGGTGGTTTTACTTTAGGGAAACGGTCTTTAGGGGAAAGGTTGTTCCTGTCATCCTGCCAGATGCGGGAAAAGAAAACATAAAAAGTCCCAACGCCGGGAGTATCCCCGAAAGGGAAACCGCTGAGGATGGCATAAAGAGGAGTTTCCCGGAGCATACGGCACCAGACCGTGATGGAAGTTACCTTCAGCTTCAGCGCAAGCAGATAGGATCGCATCATGCAGGACGGGAGCCGGGGTTCAGGGCCAAAAACGGAGTAACACTTCTGCATAATGGAATCAGTCTGGGAAAGGTCCAGATACCAGAACTGCACGATATAATCCCAGGTACTTTTAGGAAGTACGAAGGGATCAGGATAAAACTTAAGGAAATCGGATATGAAAGTATCCTGATAGGCGGCATGGCCGCCAGGATTACAAGGTAACAAAGAAATCGCCTCCAGTCGATTGAAATAAAATATAATCAATCGGCTTCGCCGCAAATTTTGAGCGATTTGTCAAGCGTTTTTTGAAAAAAGTGGGTGATTTTTTTGAGATAGGGGTCGGAAAGCCTTATAAAATCAGGGCTGAAAATTCCGAGAAGTTATAAGTGTGGAAAGGAGGAATAGAATGACAAATACTTGTAATAAGTGTGGTCTAAAAAATTGGCATATAGGAAATGTAGGGAAACTTCCTATTCATAATGGAGTATGTCAAATATGTGAAGATAGCAAGAAGATATTTAAAATCCAAGACCAAAAAAACAGAAAATTACTAGATGATTATTTTCAAAATCTACGCAATGAGTATAAATATGATTGTATTGTATTATTTACTGGAGGAAGAGATAGCTCTTATAGCTTGCTTAAATTAAAAGAGCTATATGATCTTAATATCCTGGCCTTAACATGGGATAATGGTTTTTTTTCTGTGCAGCAAAAAAAGCAAATGGAAAATCTGGTTAATTATTTGGATATTGATCATCTTTATATTAACACTGATTGGAATATAGTAAAAGAGATATATCGAAATAGATTATTTCATCTTGGTAGATTTTGCAATTGTGTGCCTTTAGCTTTTATGTTCGCTGCACCTATAATTAGCAAAAACATAGCTCCTGCCATTGTTTTTTCAACATCGATTTCACAGACTATAAATGTTATTATACGTGAAATGGGGGAAAATAGAAGTGAGGATGAGTATAATAGTCAATTATTAAAAAGAGGAATATCTAATATAGGAAATATTGCAGCTGAGATGTATGAGATACTGTGTGTCGATTTGCTGGTAGGAGAATATTCAGATGTTGCTATTGAAGAAATAAAAAAAGCCTTTCTCTCATTAAAACAACTTAGAAATAATACAAATATAAATTTAATAACGCCTAGTGTTTTTTTACCATGGAATGAAAAAGAAATTATTTCTTCATTAAGATCTGCAGGTTGGAAAGATAGAAAAGCAAATGAAAGCTATCTTCATTCTAGCTGTTTAGCTGAAGGAGTTAAATCATATTTATCTTATATGCAAAAGCAAATTAATATGGATGTGCTTGAAATTGCAAATTTATATCGAAATAACATAATTTCATTTAGGGAAATGAATAAATTG
>DWUY01000110.1 GCA_019120515.1 Candidatus Blautia avicola
ATGGAACGGTTTGATATTACAGAGCTGATCCGGGGCGTGGTGAATTCAGCCAAGCTTCTGGCCTCCCAGAAGGATGCACAGATTCGCTTTGTCCAGAAAAATCCGGTCTATGTCTGGGGCGATGAGTTTAAGCTGGAGGAGGTAGTGACAAACTATGTCTCCAACGCGTTGAACCATGTGGATTATGACAAGAAGATTGAGGTTAAGATCCTTCAGAAAAGGGATGTGGTAAGGGTATCTGTGTTTAATACGGGAGACCCTATTCCCCAGGAGGACCTGGAGAAGATCTGGATCAAATTTTATAAGGTGGATAAAGCAAGGACCAGAGAGTATGGAGGCAGCGGTATTGGTCTTTCCATTGTAAAAGCCATTATGGACAGCATGAATCAAAAGTGTGGAGTGATCAACTACGATAATGGCGTGGAGTTCTGGTTTGAGCTGCAAAGCGCCGGGCCTGCAGAAATTTCCATTTTTCCAAGCTGAAGTTTTTCGGCCATCCATGGCAGAACTTATATGCAAAATCTGCCGGAAAATTTGCATTTTCGGTAGTATTCTGTTAAACTAAAAAAATGGAAAAAATATAAGCGGATTATGGGCCTGGCTGTAAATTATATAATGTCATTCTGAAAAAGCCGGCCTTATTGCCGGCTTTTTTTGGGAGGAAATGAAAATGCCGCCTTTACAGGGACAATGGTTGGAGGCTTTAAAGCCAGAGTTTAAGAAGCCTTATTATAAGGAACTATTTACAAAGGTAGGGGAGGAATATCAGAGAAGAAAGATTTTTCCAGCCCCGGATGATATATTTAACGCTTTTCATCTGACACCTCTGGATCAGGTGAAAGTGGTGATCTTAGGACAGGATCCTTATCACAATGACGGACAGGCCCACGGACTTTGCTTCTCGGTGAAGTCTGATGTAGAGATACCGCCGTCTCTGGTCAATATCTATCAGGAACTCCACGACGACTGCGGCTGCTATATTCCGGACAACGGCTATCTGATAAAATGGGCGCAGCAGGGTGTGCTCCTTCTGAATACAGTCCTTACTGTCCGGGCCCATCAGGCAAATTCTCACAGAGGAATCGGCTGGGAGGAGTTTACCGATGCTGCCATCCGGGTACTGAATGAACAGGACCGCCCCATGGTTTTTATGCTGTGGGGAAGACCGGCTCAGATGAAAAAGGCCATGCTGGATAATCCAAGACATTTGATACTGGAAGCGCCTCATCCCAGCCCCTTGTCGGCTTTCCGGGGATTTTTTGGCTGCAGACATTTCAGCAAAGCCAATGCTTTCCTCAGGGAGCATGGACTGGAGCCCATTGACTGGCAGATAGAAAACAGACAGGGGAATTAAGATACATGGAAAAGAAAAATGACAATACTTTATTAAAGAATGCCTCTTTCCTCATGGTGGCAGCGCTGATATCCAAGATTATCGGGCTGATCTATAAAAGTCCTTTATCTGCGACTTTGGGAAATGAAAGTTTTGGGTGTTTCAGTTTTGCTCAGAATGTATATCTGATCCTGCTGATGATTTCTTCTTACAGTATTCCTCAGGCAGTATCTAAGATCATGGCGGAGAGGATTGCCTTTAAACGATATAGAGATGCCCAGAGGATCTTTAAGGGGGCGCTTCTCTATGCGGTGATCGTAGGAGGCGTTGTGGCTATATTCTGCGTTGTGGGAGCGCCGATTCTTATACCGGAAAGTATGGCAAATGCGAGACTGGCTCTTCAGTTCCTTTCACCGACAATTTTTCTTTCTGGGATCCTGGGCGTTTTCCGGGGATATTTCCAGGCATACAGAAATATGCTGCCTACCTCTTTGTCTCAGATTTTTGAACAGATCGCAGTGGCTGTAGTGGCTCTGGTTATGGCAAACGTCATGGTGAATTATTTTGCGGATGCCCAGACCGATGTGCTCAGAAGCTGGAGCGCCGCAGGTGCAACCATGGGAACCGGAGCAGGAGTAGCCACGGCTCTGACTTTCATGCTGGCGGTATACTGGGTCAACCGAAAGATCATTCGGAAGAAGATCATGAGGGATACGGTATCTGTAAATGAGAGTTATTCTTCCGTGATGAAGAATATTATCCTGATCGTATCCCCAATTATCCTCAGTTCATTCCTGTATAATGTAAACACTTATCTGAACAGCAGAATTTATTCTCAGATTTCAGGTATGCAGGGCCTGGACAGCAGTCTTATTGAAAGTTTGTATGCAGAGTGCGGATATTTCATGACGTTGATCAACATTCCCTTGACGCTGGCCAGCACTGCGCCTACCTCTATGCTTCCTGAAGTTTCGGGAGCATATGCCATAGGAGATATCAGAGAGGCAAAAGAGAAAATCAACAAGGCAACCTGGCTGAGCATGTTTATTTCGATTCCATGTTCTGTGGGATTATTTGTGCTGGCAGGCCCTATTACCAGACTTCTGTTTCCGGCAACAGACAAAGTGGCGGGATATCTGATGATGATTGGCGTGGTTACGGTGATCATGAATGGAATGTCCAACATTTCCAATGGAGTCCTTCAGGGAATCGGAAAAGCCCATCTTCCTATGATCCATGCGGCAGTGGCGCTGGTGGCGGACGTGGTGCTTATGGTAGTGCTGATGTTTGCAACTGATCTGGGAATTTACAGCATACCAATTGCGATGATCGTCTATGCTTTGGTTATGTGTATTCTGAACCATATGTCTATGCGAAAGGAGCTGGATTACAGGAATCCATGGAAAGAAGCTTATCTTATACCTTTCCTGGCATCTCTGCCTATGGGAGCTGCCGCATTTCTGACATACCAGGGGGTATATCATTTTACAAGAAACATTCCGGGTGGAAATCTTATTGCCCTTGTGCCTGCTATAGGAATCGGAGCATGCATTTATTTTTTAATCTATCTGCTTATCTCTGATCCAAAGGCGGAAGACCTGGCAGGGCTTCCGGGCGGAAGGAAACTGGTGGAAATCGGAATGAAACTTCATATTTTGAAAGGATAGAAACGTAAGGAGGGCCCCTCTTAAGCTGCTTTTATTGGCTTAAGAGGGGCCCTCCGGTATTTTATCAGAGCTTTTTAAAGGCTGTAGAAAGCATTAATTTGATACGGTTTAACTGATTTACTTCGCTTGCTCCAGGGTCATAGTCCACAGCTACGATATTGGCTTCCGGGTAATCCTTTCGTATGGCTTTGATAACGCCTTTACCTACAATATGGTTAGGCAGACAGCCGAAAGGCTGGATACATACGATATTTGGCGTACCGCCGTGGATCAGTTCCATCATCTCTCCGGTCAGGAACCATCCCTCTCCGGTCTGGTTGCCCAGAGATACGATAGGCTCTGCCATTTTGGCAAGATCTGAAATCTTGGCAGAAGGAGTGAAATGTTTGCTCTTGGAAAATTCTTTGTTGGCAGCGCTTCGGATAAATTCGATAGCGGCAATTCCAAGATTTCCTTCCTTGGCCAGGGTCTTTTTAAAGCCCAGATAATTGGACTTAAAGTTCAGATTGTAGAAGCAGTAGCACATAAAGTCGATAAGATCCGGGCATACAGGCTCGGCACCTTCTTTTTCCAGAAGCTCTGCCAGATGATTATTGGCAGCAGGAAGGAATTTTACCAGGATCTCTCCTACGATTCCAACTTTTGGCTTTTTTTCATCTGTGATAGGCAGAGCGTCAAATTCCCGGATCATCTGGCGGCATATCCGGTTGAACTGAGCAAAAGAGGCATGTCTTCCAGACAGGAAGGACTTACATCTCTTTTCCCATTTTTTATGCAGGGCGTTGGCAGAGCCTTTTACTTTCTCATAAGGACGCATGCGGTAGATACACTTCATAAGGATATCTCCGAAGACAGCTCCATAGGAAAGTCGTACTGCCAGTTTCGGAGTGATCTTGAATCCAGGATTTTCTTCCAGTCCGCTTAAATTAATGGAGATCACAGGAATAAAGCCCATGTCCGCCTTCTTAAGAGCCCTCCGGATAAATCCGATATAATTGGAAGCACGACAGCCTCCTCCGGTCTGGGACATGATAATGGCAACTTTATGCAAGTCGTATTTTCCTGACAGCAGAGCCTGCATGATCTGGCCTACTACCATGAGAGAAGGATAGCAGGCATCGTTATTTACATATTTTAAACCTACGTCTACGGCTTCTTTGTTGTCATTGGGCAGCACCTCCAGATTGTATCCGCAGGCGTTAAAGGCTGCCTCCAGAATGGAGAAGTGGATAGGCGACATCTGAGGGCAGAGAATGGTGTAGTTCTTCCTCATTTCCTCTGTAAAAGGCACTTTCTTAATGGAAGAAGGAACAATGGTCCTCTCTGTATGCTGCTGTTCTTTTACCCGGATGGCGGCGATCAGAGAACGGACACGGATACGTGCAGCTCCCAGGTTGTTTACCTCATCAATCTTTAAGCATGTATAGATCTTGCCGCTGCCGGTAAGGATTTCACTTACCTGGTCAGTAGTCACGGCGTCCAGACCGCAGCCAAAGGAATTTAACTGGATCAGATCCAGATTGTCTCTTTCCTTTACAAAGTTGGCTGCGGCGTACAGTCTTGTATGGTACATCCACTGGTCATTGACACGGAGAGGCCGTTCAATGGGAGCCAGATGGGAGATGGAATCTTCCGTAAACACCGCCAGTCCATAGGAATTGATCAGGTCAGGAATACCATGGTGGATTTCCGGATCGATATGGTAGGGACGTCCTGCCAGGACGATTCCCCGTCTTCCGGTTTCATCCAGATACTTGAGAGTTTCCTCACCTTTCCGCATAATGTCTTTTCTGCACCGGTCCATTTCCAGCCAGGCTTCTCTGGCCGCATGGCGGACTTCTTCTTCCGGGATATCCGGGAATTCTTCTACCAGACGCTGGGTAACAGTCTCTTCACTGGTCAGAGCCAGGAAAGGATTGTGGAACCGGATGCTGGGATCATTTAACTCATCTACGTTGTTTTTAATGTTTTCTTCATAGGAGGTTACGATAGGGCAGTTGTAATGGTTTACCGAATCGGAAAACTCCTGACGCTCATAAGGGATACAGGGATAGAAGATGTATTTCACTCCCTGCTTCAGCAGCCAGGTCACATGTCCGTGAGCAAGCTTGGCCGGATAACATTCGGACTCGCTGGGGATGGATTCAATGCCCAGCTCATAGATCTTTCTGGTAGAGGTAGGGGAAAGGACTACCTGATACTTCAGATCTGTAAAGAAAGTATACCAGAAAGGATAGTTCTCAAACATATTCAGGACTCTTGGGATACCTACTTTTCCTCTTACCGCCTTATCCTCGGAAAGAGGTGTGTAGGAAAAGAGTTTTTTGTACTTATATTCAAACAGGTTTGGCACATGGTCTTTATTTTTTTCCTTGCCGATACCCCGTTCACAGCGGTTGCCGGAAATATACTGGCGGCCGCCGGAGAATTTGTTGATAGTCAGACGGCAGTGATTGGTACAGCCTTTGCAGTTGGCCATGGTAGTCTTATATTCCAGAGTGTTGATCTTTTCAATGGGAAGCATAGTGGTCTCTTTTCCCTGATCATAACGTTCTCTGGCAATAAGGGCTGCTCCGAAAGCACCCATGATACCGGCAATATCCGGACGGATAGCATGGCAGCCCGCGATCTTTTCAAAGCTGCGCAGCACTGCGTCGTTATAGAAAGTACCGCCCTGGACTACAATGTGCTTTCCAAGCTCGGAAGCGTCGGAAACCTTGATAACCTTATACAGGGCGTTTTTGATAACCGAGTAAGCCAGACCTGCGGAAATATCTGCCACAGAGGCGCCTTCCTTCTGGGCCTGTTTTACCTTGGAATTCATAAAGACCGTACATCTGGTTCCCAGGTCGATGGGGTGCTCCGCGAAAAGAGCGGCTTTGGCAAAATCCTGGACACTGTAGTTCAGAGACTTTGCAAAGGTTTCAATAAAGGAACCGCAGCCGGAAGAGCAGGCTTCGTTCAGCTGCACGCTGTCTACGGTCTGGTTTTTGATCTTGATACATTTCATATCCTGGCCGCCGATATCCAGGATACAGTCTACCTCAGGATCAAAGAAGGCGGCGGCGTAGTAATGAGATACGGTCTCTACCTCTCCTTCGTCCAGCATCAGGGCCGCTTTGATCAGGGCTTCTCCATATCCGGTAGAACAGGAGTAAGCGATCTTGGCTCCTTTGGGAAGCTGGGAATAAATTTCCTGGATAGCTTTAATGGAAGTAGCCAGAGGACTTCCGTTGTTATTGCTGTAAAAAGAGTACAGCAGGGAACCGTCTTCTCCCACAAGAGCTGCTTTTGTGGTGGTAGAACCGGCGTCAATACCCAGGTAGCAGTTTCCTTTGTATGTAGAAAGATCCCCGGTCTTTACATTGTACTGGCTCTGGCGGCGGTTAAATTCTTCATAGTCTTCCTTTGTGGCGAAGAGAGGCTCCATACGGCTGACCTCAAAATCCATTTTAATGGAAGCCCGCAGCCGGTCTCTCATGGCAGTTACAGACACGCCTTTGGCGTCCGGCTTTACATTGAGAGCAGAGCCGATAGCCGCAAACAGATGAGAATTTTCCGGCACAATGGTGTGCTCCTCGTCCAGCTTTAAGGTACGGATAAAGGCTACCTTTAATTCGGAAAGGAAGTGGAGAGGACCGCCTAAGAAGGCTACATGTCCCCGGATAGGCTTGCCGCAGGCAAGACCGCTGATGGTCTGATTAACCACTGCCTGGAAAATAGAGGCAGCCAGATCTTCCTTGGTAGCTCCGTCATTGATCAGGGGCTGGATATCTGTTTTTGCGAAAACACCGCATCGCGCGGCAATAGGATAAAGGGCTTTATAATGCTTTGCGTATTCGTTAAGGCCTGTAGCGTCTGTCTGTAAAAGAGACGCCATCTGGTCGATAAAGGAACCTGTACCGCCGGCACAGATACCGTTCATACGCTGTTCTACATTTCCCCCTTCAAAATAAATGATCTTGGCGTCCTCTCCGCCCAGTTCGATAGCTACATCTGTTTTCGGCGCCAGCTCCTGAAGAGAGGTGGACACGGCGATCACTTCCTGGACAAAAGGAACTTCCAGATGGTTTGCCAGAGTCAGACCTCCGGATCCGGTGATCACAGGAGCTACCTGAATCTCGCCTAATGCCTGGTAGGCTTTATCCAGCAGCTTTGCCAGGGTATTTTGAATGTCTGCAAAATGACGTTCGTAGTCCGAGAACAAAAGCTCGTGCTGAGGACTTAATACTGCGATCTTTACAGTAGTAGAGCCAATATCGATACCTAAGGGGTACAGGGTCTGGTTCATTGTATTATCTGCTGACATAGTCAGAAGACCTCCTCTTGATTTACTATGAAAGCCCAGTCTCAAAACAGAGACGCAATTCGTGGGTTTTCTCTTTGGTTGCTAGTTTCTTTCTTCTTATTTTTAAATAGCTGTGAAAAATCACAGTACATTATACGACAATCTATAAAAAAAAACAATTACAAATATTTAACAGCCATTGCGTTTGAAAAGCCTCTATGATAGAATAAGTCGGGTAATGAGAAGAAACAGGACTATTTTTGGTCAGATTCTCTAATATAGCTGGAAATTCTTTCACAGCTGACCGAAAACATGTAAAAATTATTTAAGATGAAGAGGTTATATTCTATGTATACAGTGCTGAAACAAGAAGGACGGGCCAAGAGAGCCCGTATGGAAACTGTACACGGGACTATTGAAACCCCGGTGTTCATGAATGTGGGTACAGCCGCCGCCATTAAGGGAGCTGTGTCTACGGTGGATCTCCACGAGATCAAAACCCAGGTGGAACTTTCCAACACGTATCATCTCCATGTGAGACCGGGAGATAAGGTAGTGAAGCAGCTGGGGGGACTGCACAAGTTTATGAACTGGGACCGTCCCATTCTTACGGATTCCGGCGGATTCCAGGTGTTTTCCCTGGCAAAGCTGCGCCAGATCAAGGAGGAAGGTGTTTATTTCCATTCCCATGTAGATGGAAGAAAGATCTTTATGGGACCGGAGGAAAGTATGCAGATCCAGTCCAATCTGGGTTCTACTATTGCCATGGCTTTTGACGAATGCGCCCCCAGCAAGGCAGACCGGAAGTATGTGGAAAATTCTGTGGCAAGGACCACCCGGTGGCTTGTACGGTGCAAAGAAGAGATGGCCCGTCTGAATTCCCTGGAAGATACAGTAAATCCTCATCAGCTTCTCTTCGGCATCAATCAGGGAGCGGTTTATGACGATATCCGTATCGCCCATGCCCAGGAAATTTTCAAGCTGGATCTGGACGGTTATGCTATCGGAGGACTGGCGGTAGGGGAGACCCATGAGGAAATGTACCGGATCCTGGACAATGTGGTTCCCTATCTTCCCGTAGATAAACCTACCTATCTTATGGGAGTAGGAACGCCGGCGAATATCCTGGAAGCCGTATCCAGAGGGGTGGATTTCTTTGACTGTGTATACCCAAGCCGCAATGGCCGTCATGGTCACGTTTATACAAACTTTGGAAAGATCAATCTGTTTAACGCCAAATATGAGCTGGATCCCAGACCTATTGAAGAGGGCTGCCAGTGTCCCACCTGCCGTCATTACAGCAGGGCTTATATCCGCCATCTGCTGAAAGCAAAGGAAATGCTGGGCATGCGGCTGTGTGTGCTCCACAATCTTTATTTCTACAACACTATGATGGAGGAGATCCGTCAGGCGCTGGATGAAGGAAGATATGAGGAATACAAAAAACAGAAACTGGAAGGCATGGCCGCAGGACCGAAAGACTGAAAAAACACGCTGTCAATGGCTGAATGACCAAAGAAAATATAGAAAAACACTTGAAGAAATGGGAAAAATTGTGTATGATAGCCATAGTGTCTAAATTGAGAAAAGACAAAGTTTAGTATTTTAGTTTTAGGAGGAAACAGCATGTTATTATCAACATCATCAGCAGCAGGCGGCACAGGTGCTTTATTAAGTTTGGTGATCCCTCTTGCTATATTCTTTCTGTTAATGTACTTCATGATCATGAGACCTCAGAAGAAAGAACAGCAGAGAGTAAAGAGTATGCTGGCAGCCATGGAAGTAGGCGATACAGTGGTGACTACCAGCGGTTTCTACGGAGTCCTGATCAATATTACTGAAGAAGATGTGATCGTGGAATTTGGAAACAACAGAAACTGCAGGATTCCTATGAGAAAGTCCGCTATCGCAGAAGTAGAAAAAGCCAGCGATGGTATAGCAGAATAAAAAAACGGAACAATAAGAAAAGAATGGGAGCTATCGCATTTTATGCACATAAGAGAATGCGGCAGCTCTTTTTTCTTATCCGGATTACAGGAGGTACAAAGATCATGGCGTTTATCAGCCTGTTTGAAGTGATCGGCCCCAATATGGTAGGGCCTTCCAGTTCCCATACTGCCGGGGCAGCTTCTATGGCCCTTCTGGCCAGAAAGCTGTTTCCGGGGGAAATCAAAGAAGTGCATTTTATATTATACGGTTCCTTTGCCAAGACTTACCGGGGACACGGCACAGACCGGGCCCTGATGGGAGGCATGCTGGGATTTGAAACGGACGATCTTCGGATCAGGGACTCTCTGGCCCTGGCGGAAAAAGCAGGGATCGGCTATACATTTACAATTTCTGAGGAGACAGACGGCATTCATCCCAATACTGCGGATATGGAAATCCTGGGAACAAAAGGAGAGAGGCTTTTCGTCCGGGGAGAATCCCTGGGAGGCGGAAAAGTAAAGATCGTAAGGCTGAACAATATTTCTGTGGATTTTACAGGAGAATACAGTACCCTTATCGTCAGCCAGACAGACAAGCCGGGGGTAGTAGCCCATATTACAAAGGTTTTAAGCGAGGCCGGAGTGAACATTGCCTTTATGCGGCTGTTCCGGGAAGAAAAAGGAGCGGCTGCCTATACGGTGGTGGAATCTGATGAAAAGATCCCCGAAGACATTCTGGAGAAGATCAAGGAAAATCCCCTGGTTTCCCATATCATGCTGGTGCAGCTATAAAAAAATTAATTTTACGCTAGTAGGAAAGTTTTTAGAGAAAGATATATTTCAGGAGGAAGAAAATTGGAGTTTAACCATGGAACAGAATTACTGGAATTGTGTGAGAAAAATAAAACGCCGATTTCCCTGGCTATGAAAAAAAGAGAAGCGGAATTTTCCGGGATCACGGAAGAGGAAGTGGAAAAAAAGATGAGAAAGGTCTGGAAGATCATGAAAGAATCTGCCAGAAAGCCTTTAGAGCATCCGGTTCCTTCTATAGGGGGACTGATCGGCGGAGAGGCAAAGAAACTGAAAGAATATCATGAGAAAGGCAGGAGCGTCTGCGGCGATCTGATGTCCAGAGCCATTACTTATGCTATGGCTGTTCTGGAAGTAAACGCTTCTATGGGGGTGATCGTGGCGGCTCCTACTGCCGGTTCTTCAGGAGTGGTGCCGGGAGTCCTGCTGGCCCTACAGGAAGAATATGATCTGTCAGATGAAGAAATTTTAAATGGCCTGTATACAGCGGGAGCTGTAGGATATCTTCTTATGCGGAACGCCTCCGTGGCAGGAGCCGAAGCAGGATGCCAGGCAGAGGTGGGGGCAGCTTCTGCCATGGCAGCCGCCGCTGCTGTGGAGATCATGGGAGGAACTCCTGCAATGTGTCTGAATGCCGCCTCCGGAGCTCTGGCAAATCTTCTGGGGCTGGTCTGCGACCCCATTGCCGGCCTGGTGGAAGCACCCTGCCAGAACCGGAATTCCGTGGGAGCGGCCAATGCCATGATCTGCGCCCAGCAGGCTCTGGCCGGGATCACCCAGGTAATTCCTTTTGACCAGATGGCAGAAGCCATGTATCATGTGGGAAGAAGTCTTCCTTTTGAACTGCGGGAAAGCGCTCTGGGAGGCTGCGCCCAAACCCCCGCCGCCTGCGCCCGGACCTGCCAGATCTTTTCCGCAGATTCTTAAGATCCTCTGTTTGCCAGAGAGACGAAGCTGACGCATGAAACATATATCAATATCCTCGCTTTATTCCCGCGGGCAACGAGCCAAGCGGACATGCTGGCATTGTCCATTTGGCGACTGCCGCGAGGGTCTAATACCCCGATGTTTGCATCGCTGCTAGTTTGATGCCCCGTATGTTTGCATCGGGGTATTTGACTTATGCGATAACTTTGTCCTATGACAAAAAAATTCCCAAAGGGGGAAAACCCCGCGTTTGGGAAAGAAAGGAGAAAAAATATTATATAGAAACCTGCCGGTAAAGCAGGAGAATCGTTAGGCGAAGCCCGGCGGCCGCATCAGCTTCTGACTATGCAGCCGCTGTCTTCTTTCTGAACACTTACGAGTATAGAGGATAATTGTGACGGTCTTGTGTCTGGAAAATAAAGGATTTCTAAAGTCTGATAAAAAAACATAAAGATATGTTATCAAGTTTCTATTCTCAATGACAAAGGATTGGCACAGAGGGCCGATAAGAAACGATCTGTTTTTTATACAAAGTACGGTTAAGATTTGAATTTAAGAGATATAACCGTACCTCTTTAGCGAATAGATTCCAGATATTCATAGCTGCTACTACAAAACGCCTAAATTTTGTAAGCATAGGGAATCCTCTGGAAAGAATGGAAGATATAACGAAAAGGCATAGCCGGTTATCCTATTATGACTTGAATTGTGGATAGAAAAGGATTATCATATTACTAATTACACTGTGAAAACTGACTGAATCAGAATGTAAGGACAGGA
>DWUY01000111.1 GCA_019120515.1 Candidatus Blautia avicola
AAGAAGTTCCGTCATCTCCTCTCTCATCTGGAATTGGAAGAGGTAAAACAGGAGAACCGCCTGACTCTGGAAGGAAAACAGTTTGTGATCACCGGCAGTGTAAACCATTTTGCCAACCGGGCCCAGCTAAAAGAATATATTGAACAGCGGGGAGGAAAAGTCACCGGAAGCGTTACTTCCAAGACCGATTATCTTATTAATAATGATGTGACGTCTAACTCTTCCAAAAACAAAAAGGCCAGGGAGCTGGAAATACCGATCCTGTCAGAAGAAGATTTTCTCCATATGGCGGAAGAGGAATCATAAAAGGCAGGAAAAAGGCAGTAGGACGAAGACGCAGAAGAGGAGTTTCCTCTATAAATATAAAGGAAGGGAAATAAATGCAGAAAAACGAAATGAAAGCAGAAGGCCTGAAAAAGGTGAGAAAGATCATCTATGGCAGGACATTGGTGGTGGCGGCAGCCTTTCTGATCCAGTTTGCCCTGCTTTTAGGAGGGTTTATATTTCTCAGTGACTACAGTTTTGTGCTGTATGGCTTTTTCATCATTATCAGCGCCAGTGTGGTGATCTACTTATATAATGCCAGGGGAATCCCGGATTTTAAGCTTGTATGGATGCTTCCTATCATTGTGCTGCCGGTAGTGGGGTCCCTTCTTTACCTGTATTTTACTATGCAGCCGGGTACGAGACTGATCTATAAGCGGCTGACAGAATTATCAGAAGAAACCAGGAAATATGTAACGCAGGAACCGGAAGTTAAAGAAAGGCTCCGGATGACAGATCCCCGGACTGCTCATCTGGCAGATTATCTGTCCGGGTATGCGGATTCCCCTGTGTATGACCATACTTCAGTGAAGTATTATGCTCTGGGAGATTATCAGTATGAAGATATCCTGTCGGAGCTGAAAAAAGCGGAGAAGTTTATTTTTCTGGAATTCTTTATTATAGCGGAAGGAGAAATGTGGGAGAGTATCCTGGATATCCTGAAAGCGAAAGTAAAAGAAGGCGTAGAGGTCCGGGTCATGTACGACGGAACCTGCGTGCTGTCCCTGCTTCCCTATTTTTATCCGGAACTTCTGGAAAAAGAAGGGATCGCCTGCAAAATGTTCGCTCCTATCAAGCCGGTGTTTTCCACTCATTATAATAACAGAGACCACCGGAAGATCCTGGTCATTGACGGAAAAACTGCCTTTACCGGCGGAACGAACCTGGCAGATGAATATATTAACCGCAAGCTGCGGTTTGGCCACTGGAAAGATACCGCGGTGATGATCAAGGGGAAGGCTGTGGAAAACTTTACTTATATGTTTCTGGAAATGTGGAATGTTTCGGAAAAAAGACCGGAAGATTATCAGCGCTACAGGACGCCCCGGGAATTTTCTATGCCCAATGACGGCTTTGTGATCCCCTACGGTTCCTGCCCTTATGGCAGCGAGAGAGTGGGAAAACAGGTGTACATGGATATCCTGAATACGGCAAAGGATTACGTCCATATTATGACGCCATATCTGATCCTGGATCATGAATTTCTCATGACCTTGATCTATGCAGCCAAACGAGGGGTGGAAGTCCGGATCATCATGCCCCATATTCCTGATAAAAAGACGGCCTTTGCCTTGGCAAAGACCTATTATAATGAACTTCTGGAAGCAGGGGTAGAGATCTATGAATACAAACCGGGCTTTGTCCATGGGAAAGTCTTTGTATCAGATGATGAGAAAGCTACCGTGGGAACCATAAATCTGGATTACCGGAGTTTTTATCACCATTTTGAGTGCGGGCTTTTCATGTACCGGAATTCTCAGATACAATATATAGAAAAAGATTTTCAGGAAACTCTGGAGAAATGTATCAGGATCCAGGTTTCCGATTATAAAAAGCTGACGCTGGGCACCAGAACTCTGGGAAAGATCCTGCGGCTCTTTGCTCCTTTGATGTAGGGCGGCAGGGCGATGACGAGGGCCAAACTGCAGTGATGCAGGAGCAGACGGGGACTTGCAGGAATATTCTGTTGGTTGTAAAATAGAAAAATACGAAAAAATCCCAAAGGATACATAGAAAGGTGAGGAGAAAATATGCCGATCAAAATACAGAGCGATCTTCCGGTAAAGGAGATCCTGGAAAAAGAAAATATATTTGTCATGGACGAAAACCGGGCGGTACATCAGGATATCCGTCCTATACAGATTCTCATTTTAAATCTGATGCCTTTAAAAGAAGAGACAGAGCTGCAGCTGCTCCGTTCTCTTTCGAATACCCCTCTGCAGGTGGATGTTTCTTTTATGATGGTAAAGAGCCATACTTCCAAGAATACAGCCACCAGTCATCTGAATAAGTTCTATCAGTCCTTTGATGAAGTAAAAGATCACAAGTATGACGGGATGATCATTACCGGAGCGCCGGTGGAACAGATGGAATTTGAAGAGGTAGATTACTGGGAAGAGATGAAAGAGATCATGGAGTGGACAAAAACCAATGTGACTTCTACCATCTATCTGTGCTGGGCTGCCCAGGCAGGTCTGTATTATCACTACGGTTTACAAAAAAGAATGATGGATCATAAAGTTTTCGGACTGTTTTACCATAAAGTCATGAACCGGAAGATCCCTCTGGTAAGAGGATTTGACGATGTATTTCTGGCGCCTCATTCCCGTCATACAGAAGTGCCTGCAGAAGATATCCATAACTGCAAGGCGCTGACAGTTTTGGCAGAGTCCGAGGAAGCCGGAGTGTTCCTGGCTATGGCGCAGGAAGGCCGTCAGATCTTTGTTATGGGACATCCGGAATATGACCGGGTGACTCTGGATCAGGAATACAAAAGAGACCTGGCCAAAGGCCTGCCTATTGACATGCCAAAGAATTATTATCCCGATAATAACCCGGAAAACAAACCTCTGCTTCTGTGGAGAGCCCATGCCAACAATCTGTATACAAACTGGCTGAACTACTATGTATACCAGGTAACGCCTTATGATATGGCGGGGACCCCTGATTTTTCAAGATGATTAAAATTGCAGCGTATTGCGGATATTGTCACTGAGGATTATACTTATATGAACCGCCCCTGTTCAGTAAAAGAAGAGAATTTTGCGAAACAGGGGCGATTTTTGTGTAATTAGCCGGGAAGAAGTGACATTTCTAAACTTTCATGATAGAATCGGAGAGAGAAGGAAACCTGAGAGAGGAGAAAAAGATGATCGAATGTATCGTAGTAGGCGCCGGCGGGTTTATCGGAGCAGTCTGCCGTTATCTCATTGGGCTGATCCCCGTAAATGAGAATCTGGCTTTCCCTGTAAAAACCTTTGCCATAAATATATTAGGATCCTTTATCATCGGACTGATCGCCGGATTGGCTTTGAAGAATAATGCCCTGAATCCACGGGCAGTACTGTTTTTAAAGGTTGGGATTTGCGGAGGCTTTACCACATTTTCTTCCTTTGCTCTGGAAACAGGAGATCTGATAAAGGGCGGGAATACAGTGACGGCCCTGCTGTATGTGATCTTAAGCGTGGCAGCAGGAGTGGCGGCAGTATTTGGAGGCCAGGCGGCAGTGCGCTGAAGAAGATATAAGTAAGAAAAGAGATACAGGAGGGGTATATATGGATTATCAAGATTATGTGAAAATGGGACTGGAAGGAGAGGGAAAGCTGAAACTGATCTTATGCGGCAGCGTAGAAGAAGAAAAAGGCGAAAAAACAGGAGTGGTATCTGTAGTTTTCGCCACGGAAGAGAAGGAGCTTGCAAGACAGAAACTTCAGGAGTTATCGGAGAAAAATCCTGAGAACTATTATATGGTCTACAGTGTGTTGTTGGATATGGATCTGACAACTCTTTCCCACTATCCGTCTATAGAAATTACCAGAGAGGATCTGCAGTAAGGAGAAGAAACTTGAAAAAGATACAGGAATATTTTTTATATTTTATGTTTTACTCTGTAATTGGCTGGTGCTATGAAGTATTTCTGGAGGTTGTGGTGTACCGATGGGGATTTTCCAACCGAGGCGTACTCTTTGGCCCCTACTGTGTGATCTACGGTTTTGGGGCGCTGATCCTCCTTTTCTCCCTGGGATGGCTGATGAAGAGAAAGATCCGGGTAGGAAAGCTGAATATCACGCCGGTCCTGGTTTTTCTTGGGATCGTGGCGATCACTACGGTGGTAGAACTGGCGGCCAGCTATATCATGGAGGCTACAAGAGGAGAGTGGATGTGGGACTACACCAGATTTTCTTTTAATTTTCAGGGAAGGGTTGCTTTAAATCCCAGCATACGCTTCGGGATCGGAGGCATGATCTTTCTCTACATCCTTCAGCCGCTTTTTGAAAAAGGAGTCCGGAAAATGCCAGAGAAAACGGTTCGGATAGTTTCCGGAGTTCTGGCTGTTCTGCTGTGCGCAGATGTGATCTGCCTGATCTTCAGATAACTATACCCTCAGTGTACAAGGAGGGGAAAGATATTGTCTGTCAGGAAAGACTTGCAGTATCCGGGAAAATCCGGTATAATACATATTCGTCTGAACTACAGACATCAGTTACTTCCAGATATGGAATTGACAGTTCGAGACCATCCTGTCATTAAACAAAACTAGGGACAACATGAAGAATTAATCGTTGTTGACACGGAACTGTCACATTTAAGGGATTGTGGCATGAAGTCTTGACTCTGACTCATGCAGCAGTTTCCTTACAGGGACAGTTCTGTTTTTTTCTGTTTGGAGGTGAACGAATATGGATAATCTTGCAAAAATGAGCCGGGTGCAGAAGATGACTTTTTCTGCAATGGTAATGGCAATGTACATTGTTATTCTCTATTCTACCCAAAGCTTTTCTTTCGGGGCATATCAGATCCGTATTGCCACGGCCCTGTATGCTCTTGCCTATCTGTTTCCGTTCCTGGTTTTACCCCTTGGTCTCGCCAATTTTATATCAAATATGTTATGCGGAGGATTCGGCATCGTGGATATGCTGGGCGGCGGTATCGTCGGCATGACAGCAGCGGCCTGTATCGTGCTGATCCGCAGGAAAAACTGGAACAAGTTCCTGATCGCTGTGCCGATCATACTGGTACCTGGTCTGGGAGTAGCTATCTATCTGTCATATTTCCTTTCCATGCCCTATCCGCTGATGGCGGTAAATCTCTGCGTAGGACAGCTGGTTCCATCTATTGTGGGAGTAATCCTGGTGAAAGCTCTGGAAAAGGCCATCTATCCGGGGAGAACAGCGGGAATCTCAGGAAAGCAAAGCACAGAACACTGACAATGCCGGCCGGGGAGCATTCTCCGGCCGGAAAAATTATGAACTGTTACGGATTTAAGGAGTGAATAAAATGAGTGGAAGAACAGAAAAAGAACTGGAGGGGGTATCTCTTCTTGGAAACAAGAAAGTATCTTATCCATCAGACTATGCCCCGGAGGTACTGGAAACTTTTCCAAACAAGCATCCGGACAATGATTATTTTGTGAAATTTAACTGTCCGGAATTTACCAGCCTCTGTCCCATGACAGGACAGCCGGACTTTGCCACCATTTATATATCTTATGTACCCGGTGAGCGGATGGTAGAGAGCAAGTCTCTGAAGCTGTACCTTTTCAGTTTCAGGAATCATGGAGATTTTCATGAGGACTGTGTAAATATTATCATGAAAGACCTGATCTGCCTTATGGATCCCAAATATATCGAAGTATGGGGAAAATTTACGCCAAGAGGCGGTATTTCCATTGATCCTTACTGCAACTACGGAAAACAGGGAACTGTCTGGGAAAAAGTGGCTTTTGAGCGGCTGACCCATCATGATCTGTACCCGGAAAAAGTAGATAACCGATAGGAGGGGAAAAGAACGCCCCTGCGGGGTATGCGGAACCTGCATTGACAGACAGAAAGCTTTTGAGGCAAATGGCATAAAAGATCCGGCTCTAAGGGAATAATCTCAAATATAGCAAGTTTTCGGAAAATTTACAAAAACATGATTTTTTTCTTTACAGTAAATCGTTAAAATGATAGATACGAGAAAGTATCATAAAAAGCAATGAGAAGGTAAAAAAGTAAGAAAGAAATAGGAGTGGAAAGCTGTGGTTTACTGTATTGAACCTAAGGGGGAATTCCGAAAATTTCTGATGTATACACTGGAATCCTGCGGCTATACATCAGAGGCGATCCCATCAGGGAAAGAACTGCTGGAAGTTTTAGAATACCGCCGTCCGGAACTGATCCTTCTGGACTATGATCTGCCTGGGGAAAAGGGATTGGATATCCTGGATATTCTGAGGGACTCTTTTGAATATGTTCAGATCCCTGTGATCATGGTATCAGATATAAATGATGGATCCAGAAAAGTCCGGTGTTTTGACCATGGGGCAGACGATTATCTGTCCGGGACTATGGGAAAAGTAGAAATGATAGCCCGTATCCGGGCAGTGCTCCGCCGGGCAGAACGATATCAGCAGGCGGACAGAGCTGCCCGGATGTAATAAAAAGTTTTTCGTAAAAAGAGGACGCTGCCGCATTAATGCGACGGCGTCCTCTTTTTTCTTTTAGGAGTAATGATTAATCCATGTATTTTTTCAAAGTAGCTCTTACGGCCCCGGGTCCGGCGATCTCTTCTTTGAACATTTCCTCGATCTTGTCACCGATACCTGCCTGATACAGGTCGATTCCGAAGATATTGGCGTTGGAAAGAATAGACTTTAACTGTCCGGTGTAAGTTTCCGGTTTGCCTACTTCGATGCCTTCCAGTGCTTTGGACAGCTCAGGAAGCATTGGATCAGCAGACAGCTCAAATTTTTCACCTTCGTCATTTACGCCAAGGAGATATCTGCACCATCCTGCGATCGCCAGAGGAATCGCAGTAAGCTTTTTGGCATCGCCGTATTTTTCTACATAGGATTTAATAGTTTCGCCATAACGGATACCTACTTTCTGTGAAGTATCTGTTGCGATACGCTGAGGTGTATCCGGCATAAACGGATTCGGGATCCTTACGTTGATCACTTCGTCAACGAAATCAGCGGGAGAGAGAATGCCGGGATCTGTAACAACAGGCATGCCTTCTACAGGACCGATCTCATGGACCAGTTTATTTAACTGCGGATCTTTCATCTCATCAGCGATCAGTGTGTAACCCAGTACACAGCCGTATACGGCCAGAGCTGTGTGGAGTGGGTTCAGACAGGTGGTAACCTTCATTCTCTCTACTTTATTAACCGTGTCTCTGTCAGTCATATATACGCCGGCTTTTTCCAGGGCAGGTCTTCCATTGGGGAACTTGTCCTCGATTACCAGGTACTGAGGTCCTTCTGCGTTTACGAAAGGAGCAATATAAGTTCTCTTGGAAGTAACCACTGGAGCGATGTCTTCTACTCCGGCTTTTTCCAGATCTGCGCATACAGAATCAGCAGGCCGTGGTGTGATCTTGTCGATCATAGACCATGGGAAGGAAACCTGTTTCTCATCAGAAATGTAGTCGATGAATCCCTGATCTACAAATCCTTTTGCCAGCCATTCTTTTGCCATAGTGGTGATAGAATTCTGGAGTTTCTCGCCATTGTGAGAGCAGTTATCCATAGAAACTACTGCCAGAGGATATTTTCCGGCTTTGTAACGCTCAAAGAGCAGGGCGCATACAACAGCCATAGCGGCGCCTGGTTTTTCCGGACCGTTGTCAATGTCGGCCTGGATAAATGGGAAGTAATTTCCGTCGGCGCCTTTTAAAGCATAACCTTTTTCTGTGATGGTGAAGGAGATCATCTGTAATTCAGGATTTACAAAAATTTCTTTTAAGCGGTTCCAGTCTTCCGGTACCTGAGACTGAGCTTTGATCGCTTCAGTAAGAGAACCTAAGACTTTCTTGTCTGTAGAGCCGTCAGCTTTTAAGGTAACAGCCAGTACCAGATTGTCATAAGGACGATAGATCTTGTCCACTACGTCAAAATCGAAGGTTTCCACACAGGTGATACCCTTGTCAGCGTCTCCCTTGGAGATCAGAGTGTCAGCCAGTCCGCCGATGAAGATACGGAAGATATTGCCGATCCCGAAATGTACCCAGACAGGAGCTTTCTTTGTGTTTTCGGCTACTTTTTCTACATCATAGGAAGGAAGAACGATACCTGCCGCTTCCCAGTCCTTTGTGTTTTTCAGACCTTCTAAAGTCAGTTTCATAATTTACACACGATCCTTTCTTTTTATTTTGCTTCTTTAGCCTGTTTCTCCACTGCTTCCCAGAGTCCGCAGATGTAAGCTGCGCCAAGAGCGCGGTCATAAAGTCCGTATCCGGGCATTGCTTTTTCGCCCCAGATCATACGGCCGTGGTCAGGACGGATCGGTCCGTCAAATCCGGATTCGTACAGAGTTTTTACGACTGCGTACATATCAAAGGTTCCATCAGAACTTAAGTGAGCGCTTTCCTCGAAATCTCTCATGCCGTCGTTGAAACGAAGATTTCTTACATGAGCGAAGTGGATACGGCCTTTCAGCATTTTGATGGTTGCGATCAGGTCGTTGTTTAAGTTGGTTCCGTAGGATCCCATACAGAAAGTAACGCCGTTGTGTTTGTTTGGAACAGCGTCCATCATTCTTTTCAGTTTTTCCTGGGTGGAAATGATACGGGGCAGTCCGAATACACTCCAGGAAGGATCGTCGGGGTGGATTGCCATGTTGATGTCGTATTTGTCGCATACAGGCATGATGGCTTTCAGGAAATATACCAGATTATCAAAAAGTTTTTCTTCATCCACATCTTTGTACAGAGCGAAGAGTTTTTTTACTTTCTCCATACGTTCCGGTTCCCAGCCTGGCATAACAGTGCCGTTCATGTCGTTTTTAATGCTGTCGAACATTTTTTCAGGATCCATGCTGTCGATAGTATCCTGGTTGTAAGCAAGAACGGTAGATCCGTCGTCTCTTTTACGATCCAGCTCGGTTCTTGTCCAGTCGAATACGGGCATGAAGTTGTAACATACCATATGGATGTCAGCCTTGCCCAGATTTTCCAGTGTTTCAATGTAAGCTTCGATATCTTTGTCACGTTCCGGAGCGCCTGTTTTGATAGCGTCGCTTACGTTAACACTTTCGATACCTGCAAGATGGAGACCGGCGTCTTCTACTTCCTTTTTCATTGCCATGATCTCATCCAGGGTCCATACTTCCCCGGGCATTTTGTCGTACAGAGTTGTGATGATCCCCTTTACATAGCAGCTCTGACGGATCTGTTCCAGAGTTACAGTGTCGTGGTCTTTGCCGTACCAGCGCATTGTCATTTCCATAATAAATACCTCTCTTTCGATTTATGATTTCATTATAAGGGGCAAGGTAAAAAAACCAATTGATAACTTTGTTGTATACATTGCATAAGTTGCGGTTTCGTACTAAAATAAATGCAGATATTGTATAAATTCCCGGAGAGAAAAGAAAAATCATGAAAAAAAATCTGAAAACCCAGTTTTTGACCAGGCAGTATATGCTGTCGAAAGAATACGAACTTTATTATTACAGCGACAGCCATATGGCTAATGTGGACAGCCATACCCATGATTATTACGAACTTTACTTTTTCATGGAAGGAAAGGTTTCCTACCTTATTGAAAAGCAGCTTTATGATCTGAGAGCGGGAGATGTAGTGGTGATCCCTCCCGGTATCCACCATAAAGCTGTGATCCATGACCTGGAAAAGCCCTACAGCCGGTTTGTTTTCTGGATCAGCATAGATTATTACCAGAGGATCCGGCAGATGTCGGAGGACTACTTCTATATCGTGGACCTTGCCAGAGATAAGGGACGGTATGTTTTTCATAACGATGCCGTAGCCTTCAGCAGTATCCAGTCCAGGATCTTTCACCTGATCGAGGAGATCCATTGGGACCGTTTTGGAAAAGAGGAAAAAATATTTATTGGCATCTGCGATCTTTTCCTTCATCTGAGCCGGATGGCTTATGAGAATAACCATCCCAGAAAGCTGAAAGAAGATCAGAATCTTTATGAAAATATTATCCAGTATATTGATACCCAGTTAGATCAGGATCTATCCCTGGAACATCTGGCAGGAAAATTTTATGTCAGTAAATA